>JAHEYS010000269.1 GCA_023251475.1 Prolixibacteraceae bacterium | reverse complement strand
ATTGAAAATTCCTGTACAGTGACCAATGCGATAAACGAAATGCTCTGCATGTCTGTCGGCCACGTGATCCGCCTTTTCCCTGTTTTCCCAAAAGATCAGGAGGCAGGTTTTAAGAATATCCGCACCTGGGGCGCCTTTTTAGTCTCAGCACAACAGAAAAACGGCGAAGTTTCACCCGTGAAAATAACCTCTGAAAAAGGGCGAATTTGTACCCTGGTCAATCCATGGCCAGGGAAAAAGATAACGCTAATCCGGAATGGGAAAAAAGGGGAAACCAAAACTGGGGAGAGAATCACTTTCAAAACAGCACCGGGTGAAATGATAGAATGCAAAAAAAATTAAAACGAAAAATATTTCCGTTTATGAGAATAAAAAAAATCTTCCGCATAGCATTGGTACTGCTATTACTTGCATTATCTCCAACATTGAATGTTTTCTCCACGGAAAACAGTGCCAGTCTGGTGATTGTTCAAAAACATGAAAGCGGTCCCAGGGTAAAACTTGCGGCAACAGAACTTAGGCGCTATATCTATTTGCGGACTGGTTCGCTGTGTAAAATATCAGATATTAAAGCCGCCTCCTCAAGTCAGATCAATCTGAACATCGATGGTTCGCTTACAGAAGAACAATTTACCATCAGGACCAAGACTACCGGAGGGCACAGCGTTATAACGATAACCGGAGGCAGCGATCAGGGAATTTTGTACGGCGCCTACCGTTTTATCGAAAAATTAGGTGTGCGGTTTTACCTTCACGGCGATGTGATTCCCGATAACCGGATCACCTCCCTGCCCGATGTGAACGACGATGGCAAGCCCCTTTTTGCCACACGGGGGATCCTCCCCTTTCATGACTTTTTTGAGGGACCCGACTGGTGGAATACCGACGACTACAAAGCATATGCCGTGCAAATGGCAAAATTGAGGATGAACTTTATCGGTCTGCATAATTATCCGGAGCGTCAGTCGGGATACCCGGGACCCGAACCCACGGTTTGGATAGGATTACCGGAAGACAATGACAATAAAGGTAATGTAACGTTCAGCTACCCGGGATTCTTTGCCAGCACACTCAGGCCGGGTTGGGGAAATATCCCAATGAAGACCAGCGATTATGTTGGAGGGGCTTCAGCGTTATTCGATCACGACGCCTATGGCCCAGACCCACAAACCGGATTTTGCCCATGGCCGAATGACCCTGCAGATTGCAATACCGTTTTCAATAGTACGGCTGCAATGTACCGTGATGCCTTTTCACTTGCCCGCGGATTGGGGATCAAAACATGCATTGGCACTGAAATACCGCTTACGATTCCTGAACGCGTAAAGGAACGGCTCATTTCAAAGGGGAAAAATCCAAATGACTCAAATGTGGTGAGTGAAATGTACAAAGGGATGTTTCAGCGCATCATGAAGGCGTTCCCGATTGACTATTATTGGTTATGGACACCTGAAGACTGGACATGGGGAGGGAACAAACCTGGTCAGTTTGAAGCCACCTCAACAGATATCAGGGCGGCACTGGGCGCTCTTGATAATATGGGGAATCCGTTGACACTGGCGACCTGCGGTTGGGTGCTCGGTCCGCAGCACGACCGCGCGGCGCTTGACAACATGTTGCCAAAGAATTCACCGATGAGTTGTATTAACCAGGGAGTAGGCCATACACCAGTCGAGAGCAGTTTCGGGCGGATTAAAGATCGTCCGAAATGGGCAATCCCCTGGTTCGAAAACGATCCGAATATGACTGGTCCTCAACCCTGGGTTGGCCGGATGATCTATGACGGGGCCGACGCACTCCACTACGGATGCACAGGGTTAATTGGGATCCACTGGCGGACAAAAGTGATCGGAATGAACATCGCGGCACTTGCCCGGGCGGGGTGGTCAATTCCTGATGGCTATCAGCCAGTCATAAAACCTGCCGGGGCACTTAAAGGAGATGCCATAAGTCTGAATACACCAATCACCGGAACGGATGAAGCTCCCGTTTACCAGACAATTCGCAATAATCCGGAAGGTTACCAGCTGGTGATTCCCAATGGTACTTATACTGTTACACTGAATCTGGTTGAGCCAACATTTGACGCTGCCGGAAAACGGGCCTTTGGTATAAATATACAAGGTAAAACAATTTTCGAGCGGATAGATATCTTCGAAAAAGCGGGTAAAAACCGAGCACTTAATATTGATGCAAATAAAGTCCGGGTTGTTGATGGTCGTTTAAATCTCCAGTTTCTTCGGATCGCCGATTCCCCATGCATTGCAGGAATCGCTATCAGCGGGATAACTGATGCAGTTAACCAGATTCCCGGACAGCCATACAAACGGAAAATTAATTGCGGAGGGCCCGCATGGAACGACTATGAAGCAGACCAGGTAGCAACCATTACCGGAACTCCGGGTGAAGAGCGCTCTCTGGGGGCAGGTGCGTTCTATGACGACTGGACAGCAGCCAATTTCGGGCCGGAAGCCGCTCCGGAGATCAGCGAACTTTTTAAAAAGCTGGACGGGAAGGCATTTCCTGAGATTTCGGGATGGGGAGGGGGCCCCGGTCGTGTTACCGTGAAAAATATCCCGTGGGCTCAGGAGGCCAATCGTTACACCTTTGTTGATAAACTGGAAGCCATCCGGCCAAAAGTGAAAGGTGCAGGAAACCTGGAGCGGTTCGATTACTGGCTCAACACCTTCCGGTTTACCCGTGCCATGGCACAATTTGGTTGTACTGCGGGTGAGATGAACCGGATGATGAAAGGGCCGGATGTAGATATAAAACGTGCCTTAGCTGTTCGTCAGGAACTGGCCCGGCTATGGGTCACGATGATCCGCTTCCAGATCGCGGCTGTTGATACCCCCGGGGAGATGGGAACGATCGCGAACCTTGAACAGCAGTCCAGGGGCGCTGCTCAACTTCTTACCAAACATGATGCAGCACTGATAAAACTGCTTGGAGCTGAACTTCCCGCAGCTTGTCAGCCATCCAAAGCGTACGAGGGTCCTGCCCGTATTATCGTACCCACCGTCAGAACGCTGGTTGCCGTTGATGAAAAGTTGACATTGAAAATAATTCTTCCGGGGGTGAATCAACCCAATAATGCAAACCTTTGCTGGCGCTGGATGGGATCAGACATTTTCAAAACGTTGCCTTTGAAACATATCGCCCGAAGTGTCTATTCTGTGACGCTTCCGGCAGCAAATAAGGACTTCGAATATTATATCAGGGTTGGGGAATCTAATGGTACAAAACTGGTCTGGCCCGCCACCGCGCCGCAACTCAATCAAACAGTGATTGTGGCAGATGTAACTGTTAAGTAACGAGAATAATATTACTTTGTGCAACCTGGTGTCTTCGTGACTTGGTGGCAATTTTTTGTGTTATACTTTTTAGAGATGACTCAATTATCTGGTTGAAATAAGGTAATAAGGTTATTCTGAATTTCTAATTTTAGCTACGAAGGTAAAACGAAATTAAATAAGGTCTTAAATCAATAAAAATGAAACTATTTACAACATTCCTGCTGATGATTGGCCTTTATGCCAACGCAGCCACCGAAAAGTTAACGCTTTCCAGCCCTCTCGATTACCAGGTTGTCCAACGAACCACTTCAATGGAAGGTCAGCTTCGTGTACAAGGAAAAACCACTCTCTTTGCAGAAAAGTGGCAATACCGTCTGGTTGATAAATCGCTGGCAGGCGAAGTAGATGCCACATGGCATGATTTTCCATCCGCTGTTAGGAACGGAGCTTTTGATTTCGCGGTTAAAGCGCCTGCGGGTGGGTGGTATCGTTTGGATGTGCAGGGTATTGGAAAATCCAATACTTTAATTGCAACCAGTGTTCCCCATGTGGGAATAGGTGAAGTATTTATCATAGCGGGTCAGTCGAATGCCGGGAACTATGGTTCTGAAAAACAGTTGACAAGAACCGGGAATGTCAGTTCATTCAATGGAAAGGAGTGGAATCCGGCCAATGATCCCCAGCAAGGCTCTGAAGGTGAAGGAGGTAGCTTTATCCCTTCGTTCGGGGATGCCATGAATGAGCGGTTTCATGTTCCCATTGGTATTGCTGCGGTTGCCGCCGGCGGTACAAGTGTCAGGCAGTGGCTCCCAAAAGGTTCACGTGTTAGTCAGCAACCCACAACAGGAGGGATGACACCTGCAGGCAATGGAGAATGGGAAAGCACGGGCGCCCTTTTCGATCGGCTTGCCACTCGTATGGATTACTTTGGAACGAATGGGTTTCGCGCACTACTCTGGCACCAGGGTGAGAGCGATGCCGGTCAGGCCAGATCGGGATATCCGGCTGACCGGCAGATCACAGGCCCACAGTATATTGAGTTTATGCGCCGGCTGATACACGCCTCAAGAGCATATGCAGCATGGCCCGTCCCATGGTTCACAGCCCAGGCAACCTATCACAGCGAAAAAGACCCTTCGGATGAGGAATTCCGCGCAGCGATGAAGCGATTATGGGAAAAGGGATTTTCATTGGAGGGTCCCGACACCGATCAACTCAGGGCAGAATATCGCGCCGGAGTCCATTTTAACAGCAAGGGTTTGCAGAAACACGGACAAATGTGGGCCGACCGAGTTAGTCCATGGCTTGATAAACAGATTATTGCTGAGAAAGTAGCTTATTCAATCGTGCAGCCAACAGGCGATCGCGCTTCGAATCCGAGACCCGCCTCGCCGGAACAGATGCAATGGTTTCGCGATGCAAAGTTTGGGCTCTTCATCCATTGGGGACCATCCAGTATCAGCGGGGCGGAGATTAGCTGGGGAAGAAAAGACCGTATTGAAGGGGGCGAAATACATCAAAAAGTGCCTGGTGTTGTTTACGACAACCTCTACAAACAGTTCAATCCGGTAAAATTCAATGCCGGTCAGTGGATGAAGATGGCCAAAGAAGCAGGATTCCGTTATGTAGTTTTTATCTGCAAGCACCACGACGGCTTCTCAATGTGGCCAACGAGCCAGGTGCGGTGGAACGACTCCATCCATCCCCAACATTACAGCATTGCCGACACCCCGTTCCGGCGCGATATCTGTCAGGAGATTTATGACGCTGCAAGAAAATACGGACTGAAACTCGGCTGGTACTACTCAACCCGCGACTGGACCCATCCCGATTACCTCAAAGGCGACAACCATATTTACAATGAATATTATGAAGCCCAGGTTCAGGAATTGCTTACGCGATATGGGAAAGTCGATATGATGTGGTATGACCACACTTTTGGTGACTGGAACCAGTTTACGATTGAACGCCTGTTTAAGAAGATGTACCAGGCACAACCAGACCTTCTCGTTAATAACCGCTCTGCCCGCGGCATAAAAAACATTCCCGATGGAGCGATGAAACTTATGACCGAAGCCGATTACGACACGCCGGAACAGCAGATCGGCCATTTTCAGACTAACCGTGCCTGGGAATCGTGCGTGACCATGACCAAACCCCGTCATGATACGGGCGGCTGGTCGTACCGTCCTGGGGAACCGACAAGAACGTTTGAGGAGTGTATCAAGATGCTGATCAGCACTGTAACTGGTGATGGCAACCTGCTGCTCAACGTGGGGCCTATGCCAACGGGTGAAATTTTACCTGAACAGGTTGATGTGCTTCAGAAAATGGGGGTCTGGCTTAAAAAATACGGTGTAAGCATTTACGGCACTCGTGGCGGACCATTTGTCAACGGGAAATGGGGAGGCAGTACTCAAAAAGCGGACAAAATCTGGCTTCATGTCTTTGAATGGACAGGAGATTCGTTGAAGTTACCACCCCTGGAAGCTAAAATCCTCTCGGCAAAGACTCTCAGTGGCGCAAAACCTAAAGTGGTTCAAAATAGCTCCGGTCTCGAGCTTATTTTGCCAATATCACAGCAGGATAAAATTGACACGGTAATTGAGCTAACTATAGGTAATTGACACTAAGACAAAATAAGGCTGATTCAAAAAATCTTGGTAACCATATAACCAGGGTCTGCTGAAAATGAATGATAAACAAAAGCATCTAATTTACAACATCTTTTCTTTGTGATCCTTCGTGTATACTTTGTGACACTTTGTGGTTCAATAGGTTAACGCAATCACAAAGTAATACCAAGGTTAGCTCAAAGTTGCTCTAAGGATTTTAACTACAAAGTGTTCACAAAATCAAATCATTGTTTTTGTGAACGTTGTCCAAATTTATGGCGTCGCTGTGATTAATTTATTTCCCCTTCTGAATATTTTTCAAGACCAACAATTTCATTAAATCTATCGGTTACCCACTCCTGCAATTTCCTGTCTTTAAATTCAAACCACTTTTGTCTGTATTCTCCGGAATTGTCAATCGCAAATTTATACTCGTCAAAATTATTGTCGAATTTCTCCATTTCCTCCGACCATGCCTCTGTATCCATATCATATTGTTTCAAGGTATCCGGAAAAAACAAAAGTTCACCATCTGTCTTGTGCCAAAAACACCTGAATCCACAGTCCAGCTGCTCTACAATCTCCTTTATTTGCTCTTGGGATAAGTTCTTAAATTTCATAACATTATTTCTATTTATCAAAATTTTATCGCTTTATGCAAAAAGTACAACATATTTTCACCTGTGACAAAACAAATCCATCAGCCAAAGCCAGGATAAACCGATCTGACAAACTTCACCTCTGCATTTATAAAAATAATTCCTTTTTAGGAGATTTTATCATTTTTCAACCCTAAATTTTACTGATGATGAATACTTCCGGGGATTTTGTGTGTCATACGGAAAACTAAATATCAAACGAATGAGAAAGTGGAGCCTTCAGATTTTTAGGTGTACGTTTTTGGCATTTTTGCTGACATTGATTATTCCTTCAAATGCAGCCAACCAGCAAAATAGAAACTGGTCACTAAAAGCGACACATATTCCGGAAAGAAACAAGCCGGAAAGAACACCCATTGTTTCATCCATGATCACCATGGATTATGCAAGTTATCTTGCCCCAACCGATCTCCACTTTACAAAACCAACCGAACCTATTGAAGGGATCCCTTTGGGAAATGGGAAAATGGGTTCACTCGTATGGATTGATCAATCCGGATCATCGCTGCAGTTTAATTTCGGACGACCGGATGTATTCTACCGGGGAAGTGCAACAACAACCTGGACCGATTCCAGTCATATCGATGGGAATTCTAAGGTGGGACGGGTAATGATCAATTTTGCAGGGTCCCCTTTTTCAAAAACCTGCATTCAGCATCTCCATACCTATGATGGTTATGAAAGCCTGGAGGGAGCCGGTGTCAGCGTAAAAATTGTTCCATGGAGGGATCGTGATGTTTTCGCTATCGAAATAACCGATAATCGTTCTTTTCCCACTGAAATATCTGTTGACCTGAAAAAAATAAAATCTGATACGTTACAGGGGCTATATTCTTTTAAGTCGGTTCAATTACAAAAGAATAATAGGCTTATTCTGCGACAGGTTATCAGCGAAAAGTGCAATACCGGAATAACTGAGAACGATTTTTACTGTTCATCGGCCTGCGTTGTTGCAGTTCAGGGACGCAAAGCTACTGTCAGGGAAAACCGGCTGATTATCCCTTCCGGGAAAGGGAAATTTACCATTTGCATAGGGAGTTCCGCTTCGATGAAAAGTCAGGACGATGTTATAGCGATGGCTTCCTCTGAAGTAAATACCGCATTATCAACCACTTTCAATACGATTTTTGCAGCCAACAAAAATCAATGGAATGATTTCTGGCAAAAATCGTTTATTTACCTGCCCGGAAGTCATGACCTCTCATTTGAAAATAGCCTTGATCAGCACTGGCTTTACTACCTTTATTGTATGAATACCTGCCAGAGAAGCAATTACCCGATCCATGCGAACGGGGGAATCTTTAATGTCCGCGATGGCTGGCAGATGTGGGGTTCGATGTACTGGTGGTTCAACAGTTCACGACAGACGCTGACACCTGTTTTCGAACAGGCCAACCATCCTGAATTGGCCGATCCCTATTTCACGATGCTCTCCAACCAGTTTCAAAAAATCAACAAGACCGCCATCCAGCAATGGGGGACGGCAAAGGATGCGTTTTATATCCAGGAGACTTTCCCGTTTGACGGACCAGAGATCCTCCCTGAGAATATTGCCAATGACCTGAAAAATACCCTGGTCTTTAAAACCGGACAGACCGAAAATCTGACAAAATTCGTCCTGTCACGAAGTAGCTGGGAGTCTCGCTGGAGCATGGTGCGCCGGATCAGTGGATACCACAGCCATCTTTTATACAATACCGCTGAGGCTGCGCAGTGGTACTGGGAGCGGTATGAATATACAAAGGACCTTTCCTGGTTACGCGACAAAGCCTATCCGATGATCAGGGGGGCTGCTGAACTATACCGGACTCATCCATTGACCAAAAAGGAGGCCGACGGGAAATACCATACCAATAACCTGGGATGGGCTGAGACTTTCTGGGGTGGAATCCGCGATGGAATTAATGACCTTGCCTCTATTCGTGGGATCTTCCCCGTAGCCATCAAGGCAGCACAAATGCTAAAAGCTGATGCAAATTTAATTCCGCTTTGGCAGGAGATGCTTGATAACCTGGCCCCCTACCCCACCAATACAACACCGGAAGCTGTCGGAGCCCTTTCAAAAGCCGGTGAACCTGTCTATGCGATCGGAATCAGACCGGATACAAAGGGTAAAGGGTCCGCCGGATCGGATCACGATCCACGTATGATGATGGTAAATATCTTCGATATGGTTAATACAGAATCGAAACTGACCCATCCTGAAGAATGGCAAATGGCCATGAATACCCTGACCGGATTGAAAGTCGCAAAAAGAGTGGAAACAAACAACTATGATGGTGAACCGTTGAGCAGGTTCTTTGGCGAGATGGCCAGGATGGGAAGCGACGAATGGGTGAAAAAATGTTTTGTTGTCTACAGGAAATACTGGAATTCAACCATTTCCAAACACCCAAACCATATGCGCAGGTATGATACCAATGAGCAGTCACAGATCGTCGACTGGCAACAGGAGGGGACGCTCAGTGAAGGGCTCTCTGCCGCACTGCTGCAATCAGGGGCTGCATCACCGGGTGGAATCCCTGTCATTAGGGTATTCCCGGCATGGCCAAAAGATGAAGATGGCGGTTTCACCCTGCGTGCCAAGGGTGATTTCATTGTTACATCCATGATAAAATCGGGTAATGTCAATTTTGTCGAGGTGACCTCAAACCGGGGCGGATCATGCACGGTGCGCAACTACTGG
>JAHEYS010000541.1 GCA_023251475.1 Prolixibacteraceae bacterium | reverse complement strand
GTGACCTGATCTATGTCCCTGAACTTTTCAAGGCATACAACTCTGAGCAGAAAGTCTACGAAACGCTGATACTGGCCGAGCAGGCAGGAATCAATACTATCAATATCGGATTTCCATCGAATGCGTTGCTGGCCAAATATAAAAAGATGACCGGCAGTAAAATCAAGATCATCTCCCAGGTTGGACCGCACCTCGATTCCAAAGCCCTCTCACAGGTGGGGCCCAATACCGACCCCCGGCTTTATTATGAATTTATTGACAAGGCGATTGATTTCGGGGTGGATATCGTCCAGATACAGGGAAACTGGTGCGACTGGCTTGTACGTGACGGGAAAATTGAGGTTATTGATAAAATGCTCAGTTACATTCGTCAACAAGGCTATACCGCAGGGTTGGCCGCTCATTCCATCGAATCATTGATTGCCTGCAGGGATAATGGGATTATCCCCGATTATTATATGAAAACCATGCATCACGACCAATACTGGTCGGCACACCCACGGGAGAATCGCTTCCCTTTTGAAGTTGACGGGAAGGAATACCTCGATCACAACCGGTTCCATAATAATATGTTTTGCCTGTTCCCGGAACGGACGGTAGATTTTGTAAGTAAAGCAACGGTCCCGGTGATGGGGTATAAAGTGCTTGCTGCCGGAGCAATCGAACCCAAAGACGGATTTAAATGGGCCTTTGATAACGGGGCCGACTTTATCTGTGTCGGCATGTTCGATTTCCAGATCGTTAAGGACGTTAATGCTACACTTGACTGCCTTAAGGCGACTAACCGGACACGGGTGTGGTACGGATAACGTAAGAAAATGAAAAAATTAAAAAATGAAGAATGAAGAATAAAAAATGAAAAGATAGGATTTCTGCCCCCGGTAACCTGTCGGCTTCAATTTGGATACAATTTTTAAAGATTGTCTATTAGTGAAACAGTTTACAGGAAAAAATTATTCTGAAAAATGCGAAATTACTAACTGATAATTCACATGCTTAATAACGAATTCAATTTCAAATACATCACATTTATTATTTGTATTTCTGCGCTTGGTGGGCTTCTCTTCGGTTACGACTGGGTGGTCATCGGAGGGGCCAAACGGTTTTATGAGGTCTACTTCGGGATAAGGGAAATGGCAGCGCTACAAGGCTGGGTGATGAGCAGCGCAATTATCGGATGTTTGTTTGGGGCAATATCTGCCGGAACAATTTCCGATAAATACGGAAGAAAAAGGCCCTTAATATTTGCTGCTGCATTGTTTGTGATTGCTGCTATCGGTACCGGCGCGGCGAATGATCTTACCGTTTTTATCATCTTCCGGATTATTGGTGGTTTGGGTATTGGGATGGCATCTGTCCTGTCGCCTGTCTATATCGCCGAAATTTCTCCCAATCAGTATCGTGGACGCTTTGTGTCAATTAATCAGTTAACCATTGTAATCGGAATATTAATGGCACAGTTGATCAATTATTTAATTGCCGATGATGTCCCATCCGGTTTTAACGATGGCCAGATATTAGTGTCGTGGAACGGCCAGTTTGCCTGGCGATGGATGTTTTGGGTCCAGACCCTCTTTGCCTCCCTCTTTTTTATTCTGACTTTTTTGATACCTGAAAGTCCACGATGGTCAGTTAAGGCAGGACATCATTCCAGGGCAATTGATGTTTTGGAAAAAATTGGGGGCAAGGAATACAGTCTTGAAAACCATCAGCATATAAAAGCTACCCTTGAGGAGGATACTGCCAATATTGATATCCAGGACCTTAAATCACCCAAAATAAAAAAGATTGTCATCATTGGAGTTGTTCTGGCCATTCTTCAGCAGTGGTGCGGTATCAATGTGATTTTCAATTATGCCGATGAGATTTTCACCCAGGCTGGTTATGGAATTAATGATATGCTGTTTAATATCGTGGCGACGGGAGGTGTCAGCATGATTTTCACCTTCGTCGGAATGGCGCTTATCGATCATCTGGGGCGGCGAAAGCTGATGTTGTTTGGATTTGGCGGACTGAGCCTCCTGTTCCTGGTATTTGGATTATTTTATCAGCTTCATTTCCAGGGGATAATCATGCTTATAAGTGTTTTAACCGGAATTGCCATTTATGCCATGACCCTCGCCCCGACAACATGGGTGGTCCTTTCGGAAATTTTCCCCAATAAAGTGAGGGGAATTGCCATGTCAATTGCCACCCTCGCCCTCTGGAGTGGTTGTTTTACGTTAACCTATTTATTCCCGATACTGAATAAAGTGGCGGGTGCTTCAGGTACTTTTTGGCTGTTCGGCGCCATTTGTGTGATTGGCTTTATATTTATACGAAAATATCTCCCTGAAACGATGGGGAAGACACTGGAACAAATTGAAAATGAAATGTAATTATGAATTCAAGAGAGCGATTATTACGAACGATTAACGGTGAAGTTACCGATAGGGTACCTGTCACACTCTTCATTGCAGATCACGGCCATTTTATTCATCAGATGCATCCCGATATTGATCCATTGGATTATGAACAGCTCACCTTTAAGGTGATTGACTACCAAAGAAGTCTGGGCTGTGATGTTTTTGTCCGGATGATTTTTGATTTATACCATCCCCTTGGAATTTGCCTGGGAGGTGTTGACGACGGCCATGAAACTGTGAACTGGAAAATCTCGACAGAGATAACCTCCGATGGGAATAACCTGATCCGCAAATCGGTAATCACTACTCCTGATGGTATATTGACACAGGAATTCGTCCGCAATGCACAAAACAGAGGAACTTACGTGTATTGCTGCACCAAAAAACCTATTAATTGCGAGCAGGATCTTGATATTGCGATGAAGTACGAACCTAAAATGTCGGAAGAATATGGCGAGACGGTGAAACAAAAGATCAGGCGAATCAAAGATTATCTGGGCGATGACGGGATACTGGGAACATGGGTAGCTGGTGGTCCGTTTAACAACGCCTCTATGATCATCGACCATACCGAACTGTATATGCTGTTTATGACCGATCCCCCATATTTCGATAAACTCATGCAATACACCCACAACCGCACCTTGGATTATACGCAGGCTTTTATTGATGCCGGGGCTGATGTGATGCTGGTA
>JAHEYS010000268.1 GCA_023251475.1 Prolixibacteraceae bacterium | reverse complement strand
TGAAGCTTTATTTTTCTGGTCGACCCCTTCCGGAGTGGCCCAATCACCCAGGTACCATCCCCTGTAATCAGTTTCGGGCCAGGGCTGCAGCATCCCTTCAGGAGAATATTTTGCAACATAGCCCAGCCATTGCTGCATAAATGGATAATTCTTTTCCAGAATGCGGAGATCTCCATAATTCTGATAGGTTTTCCAGGAAGCGGTAATAATAAAACCGCACCAATAGGGACCACCTCCTGCAGGATATGGATTTGGGGCAGTATGTGGCATACCGCCATCCTCACGGATACAGTCTCCCCAGGCCTGAAGCCAGTTGGAATATAGCGGACCAAGTTCAAACATTGTCTGGGCAGTCAGGGTTGAAGCATTTCCGTCACCACCGTAACCAAGCCGCTCCAATTGCGGGCAATCGACCAGGTAGCCTCCAAGACTCAGGCATCGGAGGGTATAATAAAGCATGTTGTGGATCGCGTTCAAATCTTTGTCGGAACACTCAAACGTAGAGGACTGCCGGTATGCGGTATGAATCTGGAGGGCTTTAACACTCTCTTTTTTGGGTTCCAGTGTCAAATTGGATATTTTAATGTACCTGAACCCATGGTAATTGAATTTATTACAGAATGACTCCTGCCCTACCCCACTTGCGATATACCTGTCCTCCTGGTGCTGGTTCACAAACTTTCCATCTTTATCCAGATGATCGCAATACTCCATGACGACCTCCTGCCCTGCCTGCAGTGCAGGAAACCTGATATCAGCCCATCCTGTCAGGGTATTACCCATATCCACCAACCATGTTTGCTCTCCAAAAGGGATGACCGAAACAGCTTTTATGGTTCCCATTATCCTGTTAGGCTCAACCATCTGAGGCGTGACCTGATGTTCAGGGATCGTGGCTATAAAGACAGGATGCCAGATGGCTTTATTCAATGAACCGGAAGACAAATCAGGCAGAACCAGTGAATTATCTACCTTCTCCCCACCAAATCGGCCCGCCTTCCAGGTACCGATGCAGCTAAAGCCACTCTCTCTGCCCCTCCATGACGCATCAGTTGAAAGAACATTATGCCATTTACCATCGACCAGCTCATCCATCGAGGCCCTGACCAGGGGCCCTTCATAGGCGACGCCCGTCAGACCGGAAGTATACCAGCCACGTCCCAGCCAGATAACAAGATCATTATCTCCATTTTGCAAATAAGGCGATACATCATAGGTAATACTTAATGACCTTTTATTAAACTGAGAAACAGCAGGAACCAGCACTGCATCACCCACTTTTGTCCCATTGATGTAAATTTCGTGATAACCCAATGAATTCACATAAAGCAATCTTTTTTGGCCAATGCCCGACACCTTAAAGTGTTTTCTTAGCAGTGGATTCTCAGGATTTCCGGCTTCATGTGGCAATCCGATATAAGCAGCCTGCCAATCCTTTCCGGATAACAATCCAACACTAAAAGCTGCTACACTGCTCCAGTCCGATGCCTTCTCCTTTCCATCCCAAATCCTGACCTTCCAGTAAACAACAGACCGTGACGCCAGGACACTCCCCTTCCAGGAAACAAAAATACCCCCATCCGACTTAATCTTTCCTGAATTCCATAAATCGGCGTCACTTTCAGTAAGCAGGGAACTGTCACTGGCTGCCAAAAGTTGATATGCTTTCTGGACGGTGCCTGATTTATCTGAGCTGATTTTCCAGCTCAGTCCCGGAATTGTTGTTGCAATTCCTAAGGGGTTAGTGAGGTTTTCGCAACGGAGGTCACGGATAACCAGCTCCGGTCTGGTGGCCGAAAACCCAGAAAAAAGCATCAGAAGATAAAAGTGTAAAGTCAGAATAGATCGTAACATACAGAATTTGTGTTAGATAGTTTTTATTGAGCTGAAAGATCACGAATAACCCAAAAATAGCACTTTTAAACGAATACTGCACGACTGACGATCCGTCAAGGTGAAAATCGCCGGAACATCAACATTAAATTTAAGTTAACATCCAACTCCGGCAAATCAGTGGGAAAACAATTTCCAGAATTATGCGTTGTAACATGTATTTAAATGCAATAATTTTAAACGCAAACGAAAAGTTTTATGCAAACATCTAAATTATTTTCAAAATACACGTTGGGGAACATTGAGTTAAAGAACAGGATAGTTATGGCGCCGATGACACGTTGTCGGGCGATTGGAAATATCCCAAACGACCTGATTGCCGAATATTATCAGCAACGCACCGGTGCAGGACTTATCATCACTGAAGGGACATCACCTTCGCCAAATGGGTTGGGATACTGCCGGATCCCCGGACTTTTCAATGATGCACAGGTTGAGGGATGGAAAAAGGCAACAAATGCAGTACATGATGCTGGTGGGAAAATCTTTGTGCAGCTGATGCATACCGGACGGATTGGTCACTCTTTGAATTTACCTGACGGAGCGAATATCCTTGCCCCCTCTGCAATTAGAGCCGCCGGACAAATGTGGACTGACCAGGAGGGTTTAAAGGATCATCCAGTTCCCGGTGCGATGACAGCCGGTGAACTTAAAGGGACAATCGAAGAATTTGAACACTCAGCCACACTTGCTTTAAAGGCAGGATTTGACGGGGTTGAGCTTCACGCAGCCAACGGATACCTGCTTGAACAGTTTCTCTCACCTGTAAGTAACCAGCGTACTGATGATTACGGAGGAAATATCGAAAACCGCTGCCGATTTGTTCTGGAAGTTGTCGATGCTGTTATTACAGCAATCGGTGCAAACAAAACCAGTATCAGGCTCTCTCCATTTGGTGTTGGAAGTGATATGCCGCACTATCCTGAGATTGAGGAGACGTACACCTATCTGGCAGAACAGTTGAACGACCGTGACATCGTTTATATCCACCTTGTTGATCACAGTGCCATGGGAGCTCCCGAAGTTCCTTTTTTAATTAAGGATACAATACATAAAAAATTCAAGAATTCCCTGATACTCACCGGTGGTTATAACAAGGAGAGTGCTGAAGCAGATCTGAACAGCAATTTCACCGATCTTACAGGATTTGGACGGCAGTTTATCAATAATCCGGATCTGACCACCAGATTTATCAATAACCTGCCATTATCTGAAAAGCTGGACCATAATACCTTTTATTCCGCCGCAGCGGAGGGGTACATTGATTATCCGGTATATAGTAATTAATAATTCTGATTCCCCTCTGTGGTTCTCCGTCTCCGCTCCTGCCATTACTGAAGCTAATTTATAGTTTCACAGTGTTAAACGGTGGTGAGACAGAGGATCACAGAGAATATTATCCTCAATAGAAAAGAAAATCTTCTAACCCAATTCAAATTAAAACGTTAAATTTGACCTCAAAATTTAGCGTATGATCAAATCTATGACCGGGTACGGGAAAGCAGAGTGCGAGCTGGCCCTGAAAAAAATAACCATTGAAGTACGATCGCTTAACAGCAAGTTGTTGGATGTCAATACCAGAATACCGGGTATTTACAGGGAAAAGGAGATTGAGATCCGGCGGGAACTTTCAGATAAACTGATTCGGGGGAAAGTTGATTTCAACCTCTTTTCCGAATCGCTGGGAATTGAAAGCAACAGTGCCATCAACAGTTCGATGGTTAAAAGCTATTTCAAGCAGCTTTCTGAGCTCAATAAAGAGCTTGAGCTTCCTTTAACGGAACTCACATTACAGATAATCATGCAATTACCTGATGTTGTGAAGACCACCCGTGATGAACTTGATGACAAAGAATGGAAGATCATCGTTGGTGCGATCCGTGAAGCACTTGATGCGCTGGACAATTTCCGTATTCAGGAGGGATGGTCACTCTATAACGATATCATTACCAATACAAACACAATCACCACCTTGCTGGACCAAATCGCCCCCTATGAACTGGAACGGTCTGAAAAAGTGAAGGAAAGGATTCTGGATGGGTTAAAAGAGTTATCCTCTCCTGAGGGTGTCGATCATAACCGTCTTGAGCAGGAGATGATTTTCTACCTTGAAAAACTGGATATCAATGAAGAGAAGGTAAGGTTAGCAAATCACTGCTCCTATTTTCTTGAAACTTTGGAACTGGATGAGCCCGTTGGTAAAAAGCTTGGTTTTATTGCACAGGAAATTGGCCGCGAGATCAATACCCTGGGATCAAAAGCAAATCATACAGAAATGCAGAAACTGGTCATTGGGATGAAAGATGCACTGGAACGAATTAAAGAACAACTGCTCAATGCATTATGAATTTTAATTCATCATCCTCTACTTAATTCATAAATTATCTTAAACCATGAACGAAGGTAAACTGGTCATCTTTTCTGCACCATCGGGAGCCGGCAAAACAACAATTGTAAGACATTTATTGTCACTGGACCTTAATTTTGGATTTTCAGTCTCGGCAACCACCCGCAAACCCAGAGGTGCAGAACAGGATGGAAAAGATTACTATTTCTTAAGTACCGAAGAATTCCTTGATAAAATAAGTCGCGACGAATTTCTGGAATGGGAAGAGGTTTATCCTGGTTGCTTTTACGGAACATTGAAGAGCGAGGTAGACAGGATTTCTAAAAATGGTCAAAATATTCTTTTCGACATTGATGTTGAAGGCGGAAGCAATATCAAAAAAGTATACGGAGAAAAAGCACTGGCTGTATTTGTCCGGGCACCATCAATAAAGGAACTGGAAAACAGGCTGATTGAACGGTCTACTGATCATCCTGAGGTGATTAAAGAGCGTGTTGCAAAAGCGGCACATGAGATGGGTTATATTGATCTGTTTGATATCATTATCATCAATGACAAACTGGAAGATGCACTGCAAGAGGCAGAAGTAAAGGTGAGGCAGTTTCTTGAAAAGGCAGTAGAAGCAAGGCAGGAGGCAGAAGGCTGATGAATGAAGACTGTAGACTGAAGGCAGAAGGCAGGAGGCAGAAGGCAGGAGGGAAATGAGGAAATTTGAAAATTTGAAAAGAAAATCCATCAACTGCTGATCTGGCAACGTTGTTGCTACCTATTTGTAGATAAAATGGGAGTTGTAAATAGATTATATAAAATAACAAACCACAATGGATCAAATACCTAACCAAAGCCGATATGAGAATTGCCATCTTCTCAGGGTCGTTTAATCCGATCCACAACGGGCACCTGGCAATTGCGCGTGAAGTGGTGGACAAAGGTGTTGCCGATGAATTATGGTTTCTGGTCTCCCCTCAGAATCCGCTAAAAAAGGATGCCGATCTTTTCCCTGAAGATGATCGGTTAAAAATGGTTATGCTTGCCATTGAAAATGAGCCAGGTTTGAGTGTAAGCGATTTTGAGTTTCATCTTCCCCGCCCAACTTACACGATCCTTACCCTCGAAGGCCTCAGGACCACCTACCCAATGCACCAGTTTAAATTGCTGATTGGCGGTGACAATCTCTCAATCATACACAAATGGGTTGAAAATCAACGGATAATTAATGAATTTGGGTTAATTGTCTATCCCAGGCCGGGATTTCAAAACAATATGGAAAAGCAATCTCCAAATATTACTTTTATTTCTGCGCCGCTGATCGATCTCTCAGCTACTGAAATAAGGGAAAAACTGATTAAAGGTGAACCGATTAGTGGGATGGTGCCGGAGAAAGTGGCTCTATATTTGCAGCAACACTTCGCAAACCCAAATAACTAATTAACTAATATTAAACTGATTGAAAAAAATATTGATTTAATTTTCCGGACTTCCATTTTAAGAATCAGGTGTGGGCCTTAGTGACAACAGGGGCGTTTCAAGAAATCTGAAACGCCCCTGTTCAATTAAGTTTACAAATAAATTCTACCAGTTAATAATCAGTTTACCTGTGAGAACCTGATTATTCCACCTCAGAACATAAACAGAAGCGCCGGAATAAAGCGACTGATCAAAGTGTACGGTCTGCAATATACCAGCTTCGGTATCAGACTCATAGATCCTTGCGATCCGTTGACCGGTGACAGAGAAGAGATCCAGCGTTGCCTTCGCATTTTCGCTGATCCTGAATTCAAAAGTTACAGGACCCGAGGTAGGATTAGGATAAACCTTGAGTTCACTCTTTGCTACCGGCACAACAAGATTTACTTGATCAATATCAGCAGATTTAAGTGTGGATGCCGTTGGATTCAGGCTAAAACCACTATGAACAACCAGGTTGCCACCGCCAAGTACCTTTTCTTCAGTTTTGGCGCCTGTCCAGTTGCTGGAATACAAAAGGGTATTTCCGTTCCAAAGGCTTATTGCGATTTGGTCATTTGCCCCAGGTTCCCCTTTATCGGTCATATTAACCTGTAAAGTAAGATTTCCGCCGAGGCTGACCGGAGCCAAAGGATTTGTAATATCCGTCAGATTTGCCTTGGATACAAACACTGCCGTTTGTGCTGCCGGATTTGCAATATTGACGCCCAGGGATGTCATGGCATTGGCTTTGATCTGATAGGTATGAACGACATTTCCAACCATGCTTCGGAAGATAAAATTCATATTCCCATGAACGTTCTTGCCGCTCTTGTTATAACCCACATTGAATCCGAAATTGGTTTTAAGGTTTGGCGCAGCAGGATAAACCCCGGCTGATCCGTTCGGTATAACATAACCGCCACCCGTAATAAAATCGCCGGTGGGTTTGTAGACCGTAACCACCGTATTTTCGGAGCCATTGTTTCTGATATAATAACCGCTTACTTCAATACCGATGGTATATTCGGCATCTGTGCCAGTACCAATATTAACTGGCCAGTTTAAAGAGACAATTCCAGTTTTTAAGTCAGATGAATTAACAAGGGTTGGTGTCATCCATCCATTTGGATCAGTTCCAGTTCCTATAATAGGTGTTGATCCATTCAAGAACCTAACTTTAGCCTTCCGAATATCTCCGGCAAATGTATCGTAAGAAAGATCACCTGTAACTGCTGTAATATCCTGCACAGTGGCTCTTAACGTTACTGTTGCAAGACCTGAAGTAGCACTTGCGGTTGCTACGATTTGGGTACCGGTAAAGTTTGCACGTGCATCTTCCTGAACAATAGTAAGTGGTTTTGAAGCAGGGGTTACGATGGAATAACTTGAATTATTAACGCCATTCAATACAACTGAAACGGTCTTAGGCCCCGGGGCCATCACGCCGGAGTTGGGTATTTCAAACAATGCCTCATTTAAGGTGGCTTCAAGTGTTGTTCCATTTGCCACAAAATTGGCGGTTCCCATTGTCTGACTTCCACCGTTGGTTACAGTAAACGTAGCGGAAGCAGCAGCATTTCCACAAGAACTTACACCATTTGGAATCACCACTTTAAATTCCACCAAATCACTGTATTGCCGTGTACCTGGTGTTATTGATAATGTTGGTGTTACAGACGAAGCATTTACAGTAACAGTCTTTGAACAGGTATTTGTATTGCCCGAACCATCAGTCACGATATAATTAATGGTTGATGTTCCACCACCAAAGATATAGGTTCCTACATTTCCGTTTCCACTTGCCTCAACAATACCGTTTCGTGTAATTGCCCATGTTTGTGTTGGGGTTCCACAATTATCACCAGTTATAGTATTCGGTACCGCGTAACTATATCCGCAAATAGCAGGATCAAAGGTTCCGGTATGAGTAGATGGTGCACAGGTAATCGTTGGAACCTGATGATCTTCAACATTAACAGTCACAGAACAGTCGGCTGTGTTTCCGGCAGCATCAGTAACTGTCCAGATAATCTCATTAATGCCTTTTCGCAATACTGTCCCGTCAAGTGTAGCCAATCTATTGATATTATTTTGGATGGCTGCTCCCGGGCAATTATCATTAAACCTTACCGGATTAAACTCCGTACCAACCACTGTATAGCTGCAGACACCCGCATTCGTATTACGGGTAAAAGGACTGCCAGCTGCGCAGGCAATTGTTGGTTGTTCATGATCTTCAACATTAACGGTCACAGAACAGTCGGCCGTATTTCCGGCAGCATCAGTTACTGTCCATACAATCACATTATTGCCCTTGGGTAAGACAGCGCCGGCAAGTGAAGCTGAGTTATTGAAATTATTTTTGATGGTCGCTCCCGTACAATTATCATAGAACCTTGGAGGATTGAACTCTGTACCAACGACAGTATAGCTGCAAGCACCTGTATTCGTGTTTCTTGTGAACGGGCTGCCAGCATCACAGATAATTATTGGAACGGTATTATCAACTACTGTAACCGTGAAGGAACAGGTTGCTTTGTTGCCACAGGCGTCAGTAAACTCGTAAGTGACAGTTGTATTACCTACAGGAAATACTGAACCCGGAGCATGACTTCGGTAGGAAAAGGCAACATTTCCACCGCAATTATCATATGCTGTTGGCTCTGTCCATATTGCCATTTGATCGCAGGTTGTTTTACCAACTCCTGTGTTAACAGTGACAGGTAAAACCGGGCAACCGAAAATTAAAGGTTTTGTGGTATCAATGATCCTGATGGTCTGAACATAGACTGCACTGGTGTTTCCACAACCATCGGTAAAGTTCCAGGTACGAACACGAACTTTTGCGTTTGCGCAGGTTCCGTCAGGTGTGGTTTCATCACTGATCCGGTGAATTGCAGGATCTGTAGTGCAATTATCCGCAGCAAATGGGGTCTGGGCCAGGGCAGTAGTGAGACCGTCCAGATCAGAACATTCCAGTGTTACATCCAGGGCTCCTGCTGGCGTTCTGACAACCGGGGCAATATGATCGCCACCGCTTATCGTGACAGTAGGCTTTGGCATAATCACGTTGTTGCATTTGTCCGCAATGGTGTATTCGTATACAAATCTCCATGCACAATCGGTATTGGTTGAACCCGGAGTTACGCTATGGGTAACGGTGATGACGCCACCGCAATTGTCTGCATAAATTGCTGCAATTGCTTCGTCTGACGGACCTGCCGGTGCCATGTTCATGCAATAATTCAAGCCTGTTCTGTCGGCTGGCCAGGTTTCTCTCGGAATTAGTGCAGGAGGAGTATGGTCTACAACGTTGATCCTCTGGACAAAGTCGGCGCTTATATTTCTGCTTTCGTCATAAAAGTACCATGTACGAACGCGAACATAAGCACTTGTACAATTGGCATCCGGAATGGTTACATCGCTTTTCAAATGAATTACCGGCGTTGAAGTGCAGTTGTCTGATGCCAAAGGTGCTTCAGCCAATGCGGCGGTCAGACCTGCGGCATCGTTGCACTCCAGGGTATGATCCAATGTGCCGGCTACGGTCGTTATAGTTGGCGGAGTATTGTCAATCGTGGTATGATAGGTCAC
>JAHEYS010000267.1 GCA_023251475.1 Prolixibacteraceae bacterium | reverse complement strand
AAAATAAACATTGCTATTTGTCCGAATCGTGGCCGGAGAAACACAAAAATAAAAATTTAATAAGCGCAATAAACAATTGATGAAAAGACAGAGTGATGATTATCAGGTGATATGGGATTCATTTATCTCGAATGGCCATCAAAAATATCTTGGAATGATCTATTTTGGTTATTACGATTTATTATACAACTTAGGTTTGAAGTACACCAGGGATGTACAGACCATTGAGGATGCTATTCAAAATCTCTTTGGCTATTTTCTGCAAATGGGAGTCAAACTTCATCCGGTTAAGAATTTAAGGGGTTACATTATTCAATCATTTCATTATCAGTTATTAAAGGATATCAAACGGAGAAACAGAATTTGTAAAACAGGAAATTTACGGGTGGAAAAAGATGACTTCCAGGACCCCGAAGTTAATGAAGTATTTGAACAGCAGTGGAGTAGCAGGTTAAAACTTAAACTTGAGCATTGTATGTTGAATTTAACTCCAAAACAGAAAGAGATTCTCTATCTCCGTTTTCAATGTGAACTATCGTATTCTGAAATTGCAATTATTCTTGATATTGCAGTTGATTCCTGCTATAAGATGGTTTATCGTTCATTAAAGGAGCTCCGCCAGGATATTGAAAAGTTGGAGGGGTTAGGACACCGTTTAATTATGTTCTTTATGAGAAAAATTTAGGTTGTTTGTGTGTATTTATAAGTGTTTCATATTCTTTGTGTTAATTTGTTAATCCCTCCTGATGTTATTCTTTTGCGATATTTCTCAAAAATAGTTCGGTTTTTTTGTCCGGAAATCATTTTGAAGTTACTCTTATTTAAAACTCAACTAAAACAGATTATTATCCTATGAATCTTAAACCTGGTCTTAATCGTTTCAATTCATATCATGCTGAAGATTTCGTCATGGACGAAGCTTTTTGCCAGATTGTATTCCAAGGTAAACTATCTGTTAAACGATTAAAAGAGCAATTCCCTTTCAAGCAAAGTGAGATAGAATTAGCGGTTGAGATGCTTAATAAGTTAAAAGATATGGAATTTCGACAAACCCCCGAAAAGAAGCTGGAGCAATGGGATTTAATTCTAAGGACAAAAAGAAGATCATTTAGAGTTCAATTTCTCAGGTATGCTGCTGCAATACTGT
Organism: Prolixibacteraceae bacterium; assembly: GCA_023251475.1. Lineage (GTDB taxonomy): Bacteria > Bacteroidota > Bacteroidia > Bacteroidales > Prolixibacteraceae > JAAFHB01. The sequence goes on along the minus strand of JAHEYS010000267.1, from coordinate 8,192 downwards.
TATTAGCAGGAAGTGGAGGCACTGCATTTTACCAATTTTCACAGCGCAGTTCAATTGAAAATTTTGCGGCATCAAGGAAGATTAACTATTCAGATGCGCGATTAATTCTGGGTGATGGTAAGCAAATTGATATTGACCGGAAGGAATCTAAGATCACTTATTCTGCAGATGGAGCCGGTATCAATGTCAACGATACCCATGAGATGAAACAATCGGTTAAAGATGATAATTACAATGAATTGATCGTCCCTTTCGGGAAGCGTTCCAATTTAATTTTGTCGGATGGAACCAGGGTGTGGATGAACTCAGGATCAAGAATCATTTATCCCCCTTTTTTTGGTGGAAAGAGCCGGGAAGTATATCTGGAGGGGGAAGCCTATTTTGAGGTGACAAAGGATAAAACCAAGCCATTTTTTGTCAGGACCAATGCATTTAAACTTAAGGTTTATGGAACAAAATTCGACGTTCAGGCCTACAAAGAAGATAACGAATACAACACCATCCTGATTGAGGGTAAAGTAAGTCTTGAAGTGACGCAAAAAGGGTTCATGACAAAGGAACATTTTCTTTATCCTGATCAGAAGGCTATGTTATTGGCTGATAGCGAGGATTTTGTTATTGCCGAAGTTGCGAATGCTGATAATTACACTGCATGGAAAGAGGGATATCTGATCTTTAAAAATGAATCTTTTCAATCAATTTTGAAACGGGTTTCACGTTATTATAACATCGATATAGAACTTAACCAGGAGATGCAGGTCAGGCGGTTGTCGGGGAAACTCGATCTCAAAGATGATCCGGAGCGGGTGCTTGATGGACTGGCCTTAATTTCGAATATACGGTATGAAAAAAATGCGACTAAATATATTTTTATGAGTAAATAGTTTTTTGATTATGACAAAAGCCGGATAATGCTCGCAACATTAACCGGCTAAAGTAATTCATGCCGCAAGGCAACATGTTTTAATTAATTCATTTCAAAAGTATGAAAAAAAATCCAGATGATTGCTCTTTCCAAAATGGAAAGAGGCTAAAAGTTAATTGGCTAGCTATGAAACTATTAACGTTCTTGCTGTTTGCTGGTTCGATGACTCTGTCGGCCAGTTCATATTCACAGAAGACAAAGATTAACCTTCAGTTACAAAATTCTACCTTGGGAGAAATCTTTAACTCTATTGAGAAATCAAGCGAGTTCATTTTTTTCTACAACGATGAGGCTGTGAACGATAACATTAGAAAATCGGTTGATTTAAGCGGAGAAAATATTGAAAAAATCCTTGAACAGTTATTGGTTGGGACAAATATTGCTTACAAAATTGATGACAGGCAGGTTTTCCTTTACAAAAAGGATGACTTGAAATCTCTGGACTCCTCTGAGTCATTGAGTTTGATTCAACAACCCAACAAGAGGGAGATATCTGGAACGGTTAAAGACAGCAAAGGACTCTCACTGCCTGGAGTAACTGTAGTTGTGAAAGGGACCACTATCGGGGCGATTACCGATAATGACGGGAAATTCGGTCTCTCTGTTCCTGACAATGCAAAAACACTGGTATTTTCATTTGTAGGGATGAAAATGCAGGAATTTTCCATTACCGGAAAAACTTCTTTAAATGTATTGATGACTGAGGAGGCTGTAGGATTGGATGAATTAATCGTAGTGGGATATGGCACCCAGAAAAAAGCTAGTGTAGTTGGGGCGATTACTAATACTACCTACAAGGAATTGACGCGCTCTGGTGGTGTTACCAATCTAGGGCAGGCACTTACCGGGAATTTGCCGGGTTTGACAACTATCCAAACTTCAAGTCAGCCCGGACGAACAGACCCTAAAATCTACATTCGCGGACAATCGACCTGGAATGGCGGAGAGCCTTACATTCTTGTTGATGGCGTTGAACGCAAGATGAATGATTTGGATATGAGCGAAGTCGACAATGTTTCAGTGCTGAAGGATGCTTCGGCCACCGCGGTTTATGGGGTAAAAGGGGCAAATGGGGTTATACTTATCACGACCAAACGCGGGGTAAAAGGGAAACCGGTATTAAGTGTATCTGCGAACTCATCGATGAAAATACCCTCCCGTATGGTGGATAAATTAGATAGTTATGACGCACTAATGTTGAGAAACGCTGCTGTCGAACGCGAAGTTTCAATCAGTGAAAGTTCATGGCCGGACTATACACCTCTCGCAATTGTTGAACGATACCGTAATCAGGCAAATCTTAAATATCCTGAAGCTTATCCTAATGTCGATTGGCAGGATGTGATGGTCAAAAAGGCCGCATTCGATAAACATGTCAATATCAGTGTGAGTGGAGGAACCGATTTCGCGAAATATTTCAGCTCGCTCTCCTACCTGAACGAAGGTGATTTATTGAAAACAATTCCAAGCGATTTAGGCTATAAGCCAGGTCTTGGATATGATCGTTTTAATTTCAGAAGTAACCTTGACTTAAATCTGACCAGGACCACAACTTTTAAAATTAATCTTGCCGGTACATATAGTGTTGCAAAAGACACCTATAGCTTTAAGGCAAATGAATTTGACGATGAGCTAAGGATTTTGATTGCCGCTTATTTAACTCCTCCTGATGCTTATATGCCCCGTTACAGCGATGGATTATGGGGAAAGAGTCCGATCGAAAAACAAAGTCTTATGAATTCTGCAGAGATTCTTGCTAATTCTGGTGTTCGCAGAACGATGACGACCAACCTCACTTCCGATTTTTCGCTGACCCAGAAATTGGATTTTATTACCAAAGGGTTAAGTGCAACCGCAAATATGTCGTTTGATAATAATTTCACCTCGGTTGGTGGAATTTATAATCAGGATAGTAATGCAAAAACAAAATTTATCTCGCCGAGTATTGAAGATATGCCTTTGGGCGGTGATCCAAATGCATTCATAACCCTTAATCCGGTTGTCGGACTTAACCAGTTCGATTTTGTGGTTCAACCCTGGACATTGCGCGACGAAGATGCTGATACTTATTTGAGCAGACTTAGGCGTCGACTTTTTTATCAGGGACAAATCAATTATGCAAGAACTTTTGGCTTAAACGATGTTACCGCTACCGGGGTATTTAACCGTGAACAAATGGCCACAGGAAGCGAGTTTCAACGTTACCGCGAAGATTGGGTCTTTCGTACAACTTACAATTTCGATAACCGATTTTTTGCCGAATTCAACGGTGCGTATAATGGCTCGGAAAAATTTTCATCCAACTACCGTTTCGATTTCTTCCCGTCAGCAGCTGGGGGGTGGACCATTTCGAACGAAAAATTTATGAAAAAATTTGAGTGGCTCGATAAATTGAAAGTTCGTTACTCCTACGGGTTAATTGGAGACGACAACATCACCCAGCGATGGTTATATGCAACGCAGTGGGCTTATGGAAGCCAGACTTATCTCAGCGAAAATGCCGGAGCACTTAGTCCCTATAACTGGTACAAAGAATCGAATATTGGTAACCCGGATATTCACTGGGAAAAAGCTTCAAAATCTAATCTTGGCTTCGAAATGGCGGTTTTAAAAAACCTGCTTTCAGCCAATGTGGAGTATTTTAACGAAGACAGGACAGATATTTTACTTGACGGGGCGAGCCGGGTGGTGCCTGTATATTTTGGTGGTACTCCTCCTACTGCAAATGTAGGTCGTGTCACCAAAAAGGGTTATGAAGTTGAAATCAAGTTCGATAAGCGATGGAATAATGGGTTGCATCTTTGGGTGAATGCCAGCAAAACCAAGGCGGTTGATCATATCGAATTCAAGGAAGAACCCCAGTTAAAGGATGACTATTTAAAGGAGCAGGGATTCCAGATTGGTCAGACCAGAAGCACAATTACTGATGGTTTTATTAACAACTGGAACGAGGTTTATGCCAGTACCCCTAACTCAACAAACGATCAGTATAAAATTCCGGGCAACTACAATATTATAGACTTTAATGGTGACGGAGTGATTGACGGGAACACAGACACTGCCCCGTACGGCTATTCCAGCCGTCCCCAAAATACTTATAATCTTTCGCTTGGTACAGATTATAAAGGATTTAGTGTGATGCTGCAGTTTTATGGTGTGAACAATGTAACCAGGTATTCTGGTCTTCTGGATTTTTCTGATAATCAGGATATTGCCTATTCGCATGCACTCGATTACTGGTCAAAAGACAACCTGAATGCATCGTCATTCCTTCCCCGTTTCAGGCAACAAGCCGGGGCGCCAGTAGGAGACTATTTTCAGTTTGACGGATCTTATCTCCGTTTAAAAACGGCTGAGGTGGCTTACACCCTTGAAGGCGCAATTCTAAAACGGACAGGTTTGTCTTCACTTAAAATCTACCTGAACGGGAATAACTTAATCTTTTGGTCTAAATTACCTGATGACCGGGAGCAGGGATGGCAACAATTTGGTTCCTACCCCAGTCCAAGCAGGATAAATCTGGGAGTTGACCTTAAATTTTAAAAGTACGAACGATGAAAAAAAAATTACTAAATAAAATAAAGGCAGGTCTTGTCATACTTGTTTTTACGATGGGGATTACACTTGATGGTTGTAAACAATACCTTGATAAAGCACCTGATGCAACCATCAGCGCATCTGACGCATTTAATAATTTTGTAAGTGCTCAGGGTTTTGTTGAAGAGCTTTATGCTTGTATTGTAAATCCGGCAATGGTCAACTGGCAGGACGATTTTCATTTCGCCGATGAATTTGTAATGAATGTCACCTGGATGCCGGGAACCAGCTTTGACAATGGTGATTACTGGGCATGGCAAGGTGCATATTCTTATTTTAAATCACAGGGGACCATCAATACAAGTCCGACTGATCCGAAAACAAAAGGGATCTGGCCATTGTCATGGTATGGTATCAGAAAATGTAATCTGGGTCTGGAAAATATTGATTTGATGATCAATGCGACCCAGGAAGAAAGAGATATCATTAAAGGTCAGTTGTTGTTTTTCAGAGGCTATTTCTATCATGAAATCATGATAGCCTGGGGTGGAATGCCCTATGTTGACAAAGTGCTTTCTCCTACAGAAGAGATGAAACTGCCCCGTTTAAACTACCGCGAAACAGCGTTGAAAGCAAATGCCGATTTTGAGGCTGCTGCTCAATTGTTGCCGTTGAAATGGGACGAAACCGAACCCGGAAAACGGACAATCGGGAATAATCGTCAGCGAATCAGCAAAGCTACGGCACTCGCCTACCAGGGGAAGAATTTGCTGTATGCAGCAAGCCCTTTGATGAACCGCGAGTCGACCGGCAATGCTGTTTTTGATGCCGAACTGGCTAAAAAAGCTGCTGAAGCTTTATCCAAAATAATCACATTGTGTGAAGGACCCAATCCCCCTTATACGCTTCAGCCTTGGAGTACCTATACCGATATGTTTTTCAGGACGAGTCCTACCAAAACAATTCCTGGTGGCGTTGAGGTCATGCTGAATCCATCGATAATGGATCAGTACAATATGTCTGCAGCAAACATCTACCAGCCAGGAAAGGTAGGGAACAATGGGATGCAGCTGTGTTTGACAAACAGCTATGTAAAAAACTGGGGGATGGCCAATGGTCTGCCAATCAGTGATCCGGCTTCAGGCTATAACCCTGTTGATCCGTGGGTGAACCGCGACCCACGTTTTTATAAAACAGTCATTGTTGATGGCGATCAGCTGTGCGTAAGTACAGCCGCAGGGAATGACCGTTTTGCACAATTCTATACAGGTGGATACCATCGCAGCACTGCAAACAGCAATGTCAATGTTACCGGATTTTGTGCCAAGAAATATTGGGATCAAACGGTCAATAAGTATGATGGCAGTGGGGCAACAAAGTTCCAGTTCCTTGTTCCTTCGATGCGCTTGTCGGATGTTTACCTCATGTATGCTGAGTCGGTTCTGCAGGGATATGGAACAGCGAAAAGCAGTTCTCCGGGAAGCATCACGGCCGAAGCAGCAATTAACAAAATCCGTAACCGTGCGACTTTGCCAAACATTGATGCAAAATTTACAGCAAGTAAGGATCTGTTTATGGAAGAGGTAATCCGCGAACGGGCTGTCGAGTTATCTTTCGAACGTCAGAGATGGTACGATTTAAGACGGTGGATGATTTCGGGGCAAACAAAATACAAGGAGAAAACTTCACTTGAATTTACCCGCGATACCAAAGGAAAACCAATCAATATGGTCGAAAAGGTAATTGTTACCCGCGTTTTTGAAGAAAAAAACAATTGGTTGCCTTTACCGCTTAATCAGGTTACTCTTTATCCGGAGTTTAAACAAAACCCCGGATGGTAACATTCGGTTAAACTTAATACTACAGAATTAATATGAAAAATATATTTCAAATATATCTGGTACTTTTTGCTTTGACAATTGGTCTGGTGCAGGCACAACCAAAAGTCAGACAGCAAACTGTAACCATCGAGTCAGTCGTAAAAAATGACCAGGGAAATCCTATTTCCGGCGCAAAAGTCTATGGTAAAGAGGGCGCCGTAATTGTGAAAACTGATGCTTCAGGGCATTTCACGATTACGGTTCCGGCAGATTCTGACCTTTTACTCGAATCCGATGGTTTTGAATCAAAGGTAGTCACTCAGCAGGAGATCCATACGGGGATTTCGATGAAGTCAACTCCCTATATGATGGGAGAAAAAGATGTTGTCAGTGTTGCTTTTGGAAAAGCCAAACGTAGAGAACTAGGTTTCACATCGGTGGTCGAGCCCGATGACATCTCTGCCTACGACAATACCCAATATGTTCCCGATGCATTAACGGGGCGTATTGCCGGGATGTTTGGGAGTAATAACATTCGCGGATTGGGCAATGCCATGGTGGTCCTCGACGGTATTCCCCGTTATTCAAAAATTACCGATATCAATCTGAATATGGAAGAGATTGATCAGATTTCAGTCCTGAAGGATGTAAATGCCGTTGCGCTGTATGGTGCCCAGGCCCGTAATGGGGTGATAATCATTACCACCAAGCGCGGCAAAGCCAATAAACGCGACATTAATATTTCGGCTTATTATGGTATTGCAACACCTAAAGTGCTTCCAAGCTTTTTAAGTTCTGCCGATTATATGGGACTCTACAACGAAGCCAGTATAAATGACGGACTACTTGCCAAATACGATTCAACTACAATTCGGAATTACCGTAGCGGAAATCCTTATCGCTATCCAAATGTCGATTATTATTCGCCCGAATACCTTAAATCGTACAAATCGTATTCAAAAGTGATGGCTGAGTTTTCGGGTGGAAACGACAAAACGACCTTTTATGCCAATGTGGGATGGGGTAGCGATGGCAGTTTAATCAATTTTGGTGATGGTGCCAATGCGAGTAACCAACGGTTTAATGCCCGTGCAAATGTCGATTTCAAGATCAACAATTTTATAAAAAGTAATGTTGATGTGGCCGGTATTTTCGAATTCAATAAAGGACCACGTGGAAATTATTTCAGTGAAGCAGCAAGTCAGCGCCCTTATCTGTTTACCCCCTTGTTACCGTTCGATCTTTTCGAACGAAACAATACAGCGGTTAATACATTTGTTAAATCCAGAAAGAATGATGTAAACGGCATGTTTTTGCTTGGCGGTAACGCACAAAAGATGACCACAGCATTTGGCGATGTTTATGCAGGCGGATACAATCAGCCTGTAAAAAGGACCATGCAGTTTAACAACGGTATCGATGTTGACCTGAGCATGATTACCAAGGGTCTTTCGTTAAAGAACAATTTCAGCTTCGATTTTTACAACAGTTACAGCCAGACAGTATCGAATAGTTATTCAGTTTATGAACCTGTCTGGTCGGCTACTTCTGACTCAATTACCGGGTTGAAACAATATGGCACAGATTCGCGCCCGGGAACACAGAACGTTAATACGCCTGATTTTCTGCGTCGTGTTGGCGTTTTTACACAGCTTAATTATGATCGTACCTTTGCGAATCACCATGTATCGGGCACATTACTTGGATTTGCCAATACCGTTAAATTAAAAGGAACACTTCAGCCCGATAAAAACAGCCATATTGGCTTGCGGATGGCTTACGACTTCAAAGCCACCTATTTTGTAGATTTTACCAGCGCCTATACCAACTCTACCCAATTGGCACCGGGTCACAGAGGTGGGTTTGCACCAACTTTAGGACTCTCGTGGATTCTATCGAACGAAAAGTTT
>JAHEYS010000266.1 GCA_023251475.1 Prolixibacteraceae bacterium | reverse complement strand
TACCTCTGCTGTAAAGAGGCTTTATCAGGATAATGAACTTTTGCTAAAAATGAAACACAACGCATATCAACAGAGCAGGAAATACTCCTCAGAAGGAGCATGGAACATATTAAATAACAATAACTTGCTGAATATACTCTGACGAAATGAGCCTTATTTAAAAACCGCCAGCCGTGATGACAATAAAATTCATATCTGTTATTATACCATGCTACAACGAAGAGAAGTATATTCAATCCTGTATCGAATCTGTTTTATCGCAGGATTATCATCAAAATAGCATGGAGGTTCTGTTTATCGACGGTATGAGTCTTGATGAAACAAGAAATATTATTTCGGGTTATTGTACGGAATATCCTTTTATTAAACTACTGGACAATCAGAAAAAGATAGTTCCGCATGCGATGAATATCGGAATCCGGGAATCTACCGGCGATTATATCATTCGTTTGGATGCCCATTGCATTTATCCCAGTAACTACTTTTCGAAACTTATCGAATTTGCACTAAAATTAAACAGTGATAATATAGGCGGGATATGCATCACAGAGGTGAAAAATAAAAACAGGAAATCCATGGCAATTATGGAGGTATTAACCAACAGAATCGGGGTGGGAAATTCCCTGTTTAGAATCGGGGTAAATCGTATTGCAGAGGTTGATACAGTAGTTTTCGGCTGTTTTAAAAGGGATGTTTTTGATCGTTTTGGCTTATATGATGAAAGATTGAAACGAAATCAGGACATTGAACTAAACAAAAGAATTAAAAGAGGGGGTGGAAAATTATTTTTAGTTCCCGAAATCCATTGCACCTATTTTGCAAGGGAAACATTTAATGGTTTAATCACAAATAATTTCCAAAACGGTTTGTGGAATATTATGACGGTATATTACACCCGCACTTTGGATAGTTTATCATTCCGCCATTTTGTACCTATGCTATTTGTTTTATCACTGATTCTCCCATCGATATTTGCCCTTGGCTATGCCCCCATAATACTGATTGGCTGCGCAACATTTTCAATTTATTCAATAACAATTCTTGCTACGAGTATCTTGTTATCTCTGTACAAAAACCTGAACCTTTACTTCGTTTTCATTGCATTTTTACTATTGCATTTTTCATATGGTTCCGGTTCACTGTTTGCAATTTTAAAACTTCCTTTTTTAAAAATAAAACATGAGTCCCAAGATTTTTTTTGACCGGATCACGTCAGGAATAGGGCTTATCCTGCTTTTACCCGTATTATTGCTGATCGCCTTAATTATCAAGATTAAAATGCCCGACGGTCCGGTTATTTTTAAGCAAAAACGGGTTGGATTACATGGTCGTTTATTTTTTATTTATAAGTTTCGAACGATGATTGTTCAACATGATTCCAATCCTGTCTCCATTGCCGGCGAATCCAGGATCACCCCTTTAGGCGCCTTTCTTCGAAAATACAAGCTGGATGAGTTACCCGAACTTTGGAATGTATTAAAAGGGGATATGAGTTTTGTCGGGCCGCGGCCCGATGTTCCCCAATATGCAGATATACTTAAAGATGAGGAGCGAACCATTTTGGGAATTCTTCCCGGGATAACAGGTCCTGCATCCATTAAATATTCCAACGAAGAAGAGATACTCTCAAAAGTAGAAGATCCACATCTATACTACGAGAAAATAATATTTCCTGATAAGGTTAAGATAAATCACGAATATTATGCGAATCATTCATTTACAGGTGATTTAATAATTATTCTTAAAACCATATTCCACGTTAAAGATGCCTGATATACCTCCAAAAATTTGGTTATCCCCTCCTCACATGGGAGGCACAGAACAAAATTATATCCAGGATGCTTTTGATTCCAATTGGATAGCTCCTTTGGGTCTGAATGTTAATGAATTTGAAAATACATTAGCCCAATTTACCGGAGCGCCACATGTAGCAGTACTTAGTTCAGGTACCGCAGCCCTGCATTTGGCATTAATCCTGCTTGGGGTGGGCGCTGGTGATGAAGTTATTGCCTCTACCTTTACTTTTTCCGCAACGATAAATCCGATCATCTACCAGGGAGCAACCCCCATTTTAGTAGACAGTGAACCTGAAACCTGGAACATCAGTCCCAAAGCCCTTGAAACGGCTATCATAGACCGTCTTTCAAAAGGGAAGAAACCAAAGGCCATAATTCCGGTTCACCTTTATGGAATGCCTGCCAAAATGGATGAAATTATGGAAATTGCTGATTTTTATAAGATCCCCGTGATTGAAGATGCGGCTGAGGCATTAGGTAGTCTTTACAAGGGAAAAGCAGCAGGTACTTTTGGAACAATGGGTGTTCTTTCTTTTAACGGGAATAAAATAATTACAACTTCCTGCGGAGGCGCCCTGATTTCGGATAACCGCGAAATAATTGAACGTACCCGCTTCCTCTCTACGCAGGCACGGGATAACACTCCTCATTACCAGCACTCTGTCATCGGATATAATTATCGTATGAGTAATATTTTAGCCGGTATAGGCAGGGGACAAATGGAATTTATCGAACAGCGTGTTTCACAACGCAGGACAAATAATCAATTCTACCGTGAAAATATTGAATCCTGTAAAGGAATTTCATTTCAGACAGAACCCAATGGCAAATTCTTTTCAAACTATTGGTTAACAGTCATCACCATTGACCCAGAAAAGACATTTGGAATTACGGGTGAAATTATTCGTACCGCTCTTGATGCCAATAATATTGAAAGTCGTCCATTATGGATGCCCATGCACCTGCAACCTGTTTTTGCGCAATGCCCTTTTTATGGGGATGGAACTTCTGAAAAATTATTCCGGAATGGAATCTGTTTGCCAAGTGGCTCAAATCTGACAGATTTCGACCGGAGTAGAATTGTCACCATTTTAAAAGGAATCCTGAAAAAATAAAACAACTAATTATTAATACTTATTGAAATGAAAGAACAAATACGCGGGTTTGTATATAAAACAACCTTCAGTGCTCCCGAAAAAATCAATGATGATACGCTCCTTTTCGATGAAGGGATCTTTGATTCAATGGGACTTCTTAACCTAATCTCATTCCTGGAAAATGATTTTAGCATTAAAATTGCTGATTCAGAATTGGATGCCACCAATTTCGGATCAATCAACGCCATTGCATCATTCCTGGCCATGAAATTACAAACAAAGGAAATATGTGCGGGATTGCCGGCTATATAGATTCCAGAAATCCTTTCCCCGTAAATCAGGGTGAGTCTATCCTGAACCGGATGATGACACGGATTCATCATCGCGGGCCGGATGATTGCGGATTATATCTTGAACCAGGCATGGGAATGGGAAATGTTCGTCTGAGCATAATTGACCTTTCAGGTGGATATCAACCTTTATCCAACGAGGATGGATCATTATGGATTGTGTATAATGGTGAAGTTTTTAATTATATCGAGCTGCACGAAGCGTTGATTAAAAAAGGGCACCATTTTAAAACACAAAGTGATACGGAGGTGATTCTGCACCTGTATGAGGAATATGGCGCCGGAGCACTTCAATATATGAATGGCCAGTTTGCTCTTGCTATCTGGGACAACCAAAAAAAAGAGTGCTTCTTTGCCCGCGACCGTGTTGGGATCAGGCCTTTATTTTATTCAGAGATAAATGGAACGCTTGTTTTCGGTTCTGAGATTAAATCAATTTTTGAGTTTCCAGGAATTGGCAGGCATTTTTCACCTGAGGCACTTAAAGAGATATTCACATTTTGGACTACACTGACTCCACGTACCCTGTTTGAAAAGGTTTATGAGTTGCCTCCCGGACATTGTGCCTGGTACAAAGAGGGGCATTTGGAGATAAAAAAGTTTTGGTCACTCGGTTATGCCACCGCGTCAACCCGGTTTGGCGGAAATCCGGAAGAAGCGATGGATCAGTTCAGATTCCTGTTATCCGATTCTGTTGAAATACGTTTACGCTCCGATGTGCCAGTGGCGGCCTATCTGAGCGGAGGATTAGATTCAAGTGCGACAACTGCTTTAATCAGGAAAGTGGCGCCAGGTCTTCTGAATACCTTCTCTATTGGGTTTGCAGACAAAGTATTTGATGAGACAAAATATCAGCAGGAGATTTCACAATATTTTAATACCTATCACAATAGTATTATTTGCTCAGCCGCCGATATTGCCGAATGGTTTCCGAGGGTGGTGTGGCATTCAGAAATTCCGATATTGAGGACCGCACCTGCCCCGATGATGGGATTATCCAAATTGGTTCATGAACATGGAATCAAGGTTGTAATTACCGGTGAAGGTGCTGATGAGGCATTGGCCGGTTATAATATTTTCAAGGAGACAAAAATAAGAGAGTTTTGGGCACGGCAGCCCCAATCCAGGATCCGCCCGCTATTGTTGAAAAAGCTTTATCCGTACCTGCCAAATATTACTCAGGCAAGTCCTGGAATTTTGCGGATGTTTTTCGGGTACCGGCTTGAAGCAACAGATTCCCCTGTATATTCCCATTTATTGCGCTGGCAGAATACCAGTAATATTCAGAACCATTTTACTGCTGAATTGAATAATCATTTAGAGGATTACCATCCGGTTGAACGATACGCAGAACGAATCAGAAAAGAGGTGGAAGGGATTTCAACACTGGCAAAAGCCCAATTAATTGAAACCAATATTTTTATGTCGGGTTATCTCCTCTCATCACAAGGCGATCGGATGGCAATGGCGAATTCAGTCGAGGGTCGTTACCCATTTCTGGATTACCGTCTGCTGGAATTCGCAGCAACCTTACCCGATGAATTTAAACTGAAAGGGCTGAATGAAAAATTTCTTTTAAAGGAGTTAATGAAGGATCAACTGCCCCTGTCGGTACTGAATAGAAATAAGCAAGCTTACAGAGCTCCGGTACTGGAACCTTTTATTGGTTCAAATGCCCCTGATTATGTCAGCTATTTCCTGTCTGAAATCAGGATAAAGGAGTGTGGTGTTTTTAATTCTGAATCTGTAAACAAACTGATTAGCAAGATAAAAGTGGCCCAAACCCCCTCCGAAATCGATAATATGGCGTTGGTAGGAATTTTGTCAACACAGCTGTTGTTCAATTATTTCATCAAAGATTTCAGCCCTGTGGAAAGGCAGAAAATTCTAAAAGGTGAAGTAAGGAACAGAATTTTAGTAAAATAAAAAGAAAAATAATGTAATTCAAAAGATGGAAAAGCCCGGAAAATTTTCAGGAGATCTCCTTCAATTAAAGGATGTTAATTTAGTTGTTGCCAATATTTGTTCAAAACTAAAGGACGATGTTTTTCATACCCTTCGATGTCAGGGTGGTGTAGTTGGGATCAGCGGCGGGATTGATTCATCCGTGACTTTAGCTTTAGCAGCAAAATCGATTGGTGCGCAAAATCTATTAGGTGTAATCATGCCGGAGCGAGATTCTAATCCCGAAAGCAGGATTCTGGCTCAAAAACTGGCAGATAAGTTTGGAGTTAAAACCGTTGTCGAGGATATTAGTCTGGCCCTGGATGGGTTTCAATGCTATTCAAGACGTGATGAAGCGGTAAAACGAATCATCCCCGGTTATAATCCCGGAACCGATAAAATGAAAATCGGTATTCGTGCAGATTCCATCGAAAAAGATCTTCCGCCTGTTTTTTACCTTACGGTTATCTTCTCCGGTGGAACCAGGGAAAGTAAAAGGTTACCAGTCAATGAATACCTGCAGATTGTAGCCGCATCAAACTTAAAACAGCGCAGCCGGATGTCAATGCTCTATTACCATGCAGAGTCGCTTCATTATGCAGTATTGGGGACACCTAACAAACATGAAGTGGAGCAGGGATTCTTTGTCAAATATGGAGATGGGGGCGCCGATGCCATGCCTATTGCAGGTTTGTACAAAACACAGGTATATCAGCTTGCCCGTTTTCTCGGTGTCCCGGATGAAATAATCGGCAGAACACCCACTACCGATACCTACTCCGCAGAACAGTCACAGGAGGAATTCTTCTATCAGTTACCTTTTGAAGAGATGGATTTGCTTTGGTACGGATGGGAAAACGGCTATTCATCGGAAGCGGTAGCGAAAGAATTAGGATATACTGAGGATTTGGTAGTTAAAAATTATAAAAATTTTGAACGTAAACGGAAAACCACGGAATATCTAAGAATGGCACCCATACGTGATTATTAAAAATAACCCATGAATTTTAAACAGTCTGAGGTTCTCAAACCAAATGCTAAAAACAAACAGACAATATGATAATTGATCATATCGGAATAGTTGTTCCTGATTTGGAGGAGGGGATCAGGCAATGGACAAACCTGTTTGGATATGCAGTGAAGTCGGAGCCTGTAATGAATTCCATTCAAAAAGTTTATGTGGTTTTTTTATCCAAATCTGATTCTCTTACTGTAAAATTAATTGCCCCGGCAACAGAAGATTCTGCAATCAAAAATTTTGCTGTCAGAGGTGGGGGCTTGCACCATTTGTGTTTTTTGTGTGATGAACTTGAAACTAATATTCAAATACTCCGGCAGAAGGGTGCCCGCCTTATTACCCCCCCCCAACCCGGGGAGGCATTCAATAGTCATCCTATTGCATTTCTCTTAACCCCCGGTAATTTGAATATTGAATTAATTGATACCCAGGAGAAAAAGGGCTGGACTCCTAAAACCGGCATCTGAAAAGTCAAGCCGGAGATTATATCCGGAGACCCATGGTAAAATACAAAAAAGTGAATAAGATGAATATTTTTGATTTCTTATTTGAAAATACCTCAGAATTGGAGAAAAATCTAATCCTGGGAACAGGGGAATCAATGTCATTCAAATCCATTTTTGAAGCATCCAACAAAATTGCATCCTATTTGGAAGTAAAAATTGGCCAGCATCAAAAAGTGTTGTTGATCGCACCCAATAGTCTGTTTTCTGTAATAGCTTATTTGGGAATTTTAAAGTCCGGCAATATCTGTGTCCCTTTGAATCCCGGCATTGAGACTGAAATTTTTGAGTTCATAAGTCAGAAAACTGATCCTGGAATAGTTTTTTTTTCAGAAAATGTAAGAGGCCGCTTACGACCAACTGTAGACTGTATTACCGAAAAGAAACTTGACGAAATTATCTATAGCGCGGGTCCGGTACAGTCCACCCTTACGGAATTTGACGGGGAGTCTATTGCAGAGATTATTTTCACCTCAGGATCCACTGCCTTTCCCAAAGGGGTGATGTTGTCACATAATAACATTATTGCAAATACTGAGTCAATTATTGAATATCTTAAACTAAGTCCTACAGATATCATGATGGTTGTTTTACCGTTTTTCTATTGTTACGGTCTCTCTTTGCTGCATACCCATATCAGGGTTGGCGCTTCGCTGGTATTAAATAATAACTTTATTTTTCTGGGATCAACGATCAATGATTTGAATAAATACGGTTGCACGGGATTTGCCGGAGTACCCAGTCATTTTCAAATCCTCCTTCGAAAATCTGATCTGTTTAAAAACACCAAATTCCCCGCGTTACGATATGTCACACAAGCGGGTGGCAAGCTGTACAATACGTTTATCACTGAATTTACAAAGAGCTTTCCTAAGGTTCAGTTTTTTGTCATGTATGGTCAAACTGAGGCAACCGCCCGGCTTTCATATCTTCCACCTGAGATATTAACCCGCAAGCTGGGTTCCCTTGGGAAGGGAATACCAGGAGTTGAATTAAAGGTGGTCGATGATCAGGGCAGGGTCATCAAACCCGGGGAAACAGGCGAGATTTTGGCGCGGGGGAAGAATGTGATGGTGGGTTATCTTGAGGATCGGGAGCAGACAGCTGCTACCATTAGAGATGGCTGGCTCTATACCGGTGATATGGCCACTGTTGATGAAGAGGGTTATATCTATCTGACGGCCAGAAAAAAAGAGATTATCAAGGTTGGAGGGTATAGAATCAGTCCCAAAGAGATAGAAGAAGTAATCGTAATGGTAACGGGAGTCATAGATTGCACTGTAAAGGCGATCTATGACGAGCTACTCGGAGAAGCGATTCAGGCAACTGTGGTTGTTAGTGAAAGAGGAAGAAAAATTACAGGTGAGGAAATCAGACAGTATTGCGCCACAAAACTCTCAGGTTATAAAGTTCCGGGCAATATCGTTTTTGAAGAATCAATGTCTGTAAGTCCTTCCGGTAAAAAAATCAAATAAACCTATTGCTATTCAGGCATTTGCAAAACACAACTGCTATAAACCGGAACAAAATCTTATATGAAGTTTAACAATAGAAACAGGAGCATTAGTCCTCTGGCAAAAATTGGGGCCAATGTGAAGATAGGCGACAATACTGTAATTTATGATAATGTTGAGATTGGTGACGATACAATAATTTGCAATGATTGTGTTATTGGTGAGCCATTAAACGACTATTATTATAATGAGGATTATCAGAATCCGCCTACATTTATTGGCGGGAGATCATTAATTAGAAGTCACGCAATTATTTATGCCGGTTGCCTGATTGGGAAAAATTTAATAACCGGCCATCGGATTACGATTCGCGAAAATTCCCATATTGGAGATTCTTGTCTGGTTGGAACATCTTGTGATTTACAGGGAGAATTGACGATTGGCTCCTTTTGCCGTTTACACAGTAATGTGCATATTGCCCAGGCTTCAGCGCTTGGCGATTTTGTATTTATGTATCCTTTCTCTGTCCTGGCTAACGACTCCTGTCCTCCATCAAATAAATTAAAAGGCAGTTATATTGGTAATTATACACAGGTAGGTGTCCACTCCATCATTTTATCGAATATAAAAATCGGGGAGAATTGCGTTATCGGAGCCAATTCTGTTGTCAATAAAAAACTGGAGGATTTTTCCTTTGCGCTGGGTGATCCGGCGAAAGTATTAATGGATGTCAGGCAATTTGTTGTTTTTGGCGAAGGAAGACCATATCCATGGATGAACCGGTTTGAGCGGGGTATGCCCTGGGAAGGGATTGGGTATGATTTATGGATGTCCGGGAAAAATAGCCACCCAAATCCAATCTGAATTGCGGGTGAGGTATAAAATTTTGACTCCACCGGCAAAAGGTAAGAATCCCAAATTAACGTACGGAATTCATCTGATCGAAAAAGATTAAGAATTTGATTTACAAAACTCAAACTTATTCAAATGAAAAATTTATTATTATCCGGAGTTTATATAATGTTCGCAATAAATATAATTTCCTGCAGAACGACAAAAGACATGAAATATTTTCAGGATCTAAAAGATGGTCCTCAACAGGAGCTCCCGCACCAAGACGCTCCTGAATATCTTATTAAACCTGATGATAACCTTTATGTGGATATTCAATCGATGAATATGGAAGTAAATCTCCTTTTCAGCCCTTCAAAATCAACGACCAACAGCGGAGGAACT
>JAHEYS010000064.1 GCA_023251475.1 Prolixibacteraceae bacterium | reverse complement strand
TTACGGTAAAGGTGTGCAAACCAGCTGATAGTCCAATCTGCGCCGGAGTTATTACATAAGGGGCAGTGCCCCCGGCCGGAGTGATCACTACCGATCCGGTTGCATCTCCTTTACATTTTACGTCTGTCTGACTAATCGAGACCGAAAGTGCGGCATTCGGCGCAGTAATTACAACGGTGGTCGTCCCATCCAAAACACCATTATCAAATACGGAGACGGTGTAAGTGCCTGCTAACAATCCTGTCAGATCCTCATTATTGGCCTGACCCGACGGGATGACACCTCCGGCGCTTGCTGTCCAGGAAAAGGTGTAGTTTGTTCCACCCGATACTGTAATGTCGATAGCGCCGGTACTTCCGCCATAACATTTAACATTAACCGATGTAAAAGTGGTTGTTACAGATTGATTTACTGTGTTTTCAGTAATTGTTTGCTGGTCTGGTAAAATGGAGGTGGCATGATCAGTAGTGCACAGGCTTATACTTCTTTCTACCCTATCAGATGATCCGTATAACAGATTGTCATAGATGAGTAACTTTAAAATCAATATGATATATATAAACCGCAAGTTTCTATTGGTTCTAAATAAGGATATTTAGTTTTCTAATTAATAGATATTCGTTAATTATTGAACGATTATCCGGATTTTTTCGGCTTTACGCCGGTGTTAAATCACCATAAACACGCTATTGCTACCAGTTAACAATGACACTTTGATTGTTTTTTATCAAAGACGATAGCAAAAATTCAGAATATAAGGTAGGATTTATTGAATTTTCAGGATTGCACTTCTGGTTTTTTCTATAATAAATAATGTTTTAAGGTCATTTTTTATCAATAAAATACATTTCTTAAAAAATAAAGTCAGTTTAACAAATATAGTTAATATAATTTGAAAAACAATAAAATGTAAATAAAAATTTTACTTTTCTTTTTTAATTTTTACAGTTTAATTTTTTAAAAATTACAGTTAAATTATATTCAGATTTCTTTATGATTTTACTGCTAATCGTTCAAAGGAATTGTTTTTAATGTAAAAATAAAGTAACTGATCTTAAACGAGCTGAAATGTTATTTCTGCCGTCCAAAATTCATTATATATCATAATTTTTAAATTTTTAAATCAGAATCTATTTGACAAATATGATTAATAACTCAAGTATTAATAGGTATAAGGTTAACTTTGTTACCTGTTTTTGTTTAATATCTGATTTTTTTAACAAAAGAGCGTTGCTTTTGTTAAAAGGCTGATCCAGTAGTAATTTGGTTCAGCCTTTTGGCCTGGCATACAGACATGAAAAATTAGATTATTTAGCAGAATAAATATCCAAATTGGTAATATAGCTATATCTTTTTTGATTCAAAAATTACCAGGAATATTTTACTCCAAATAAGTGTAGCCGTATAACCCGGACCTATAATTTGAAAGAAACTCTTTCCCCTCTTCGGCTGTAATAATTCCCGATTTCACGGAGGATGTTACCCATGTTTCTACGGTCCGGACCAATTTTTTGGGGTTGTATTGTACATACTCAAGGACTTCAGCTACCGTTTCACCGTCTATGATCTGGTCGATGCTATAACCCTTGTCGTCAACCGATACGTGAACGGCATTGGTATCTCCGAACAGATTATGCAAATCACCCAGTATTTCCTGATATGCCCCTACCAGGAATACTCCAATGTAATAGGGTTCCTTCGGTTTGAGAGAGTGGACCGGAAGGTAATAGGATAGATTTCTGGTAGAGATAAAGTTATCTATTTTTCCATCCGAGTCGCAGGTGATGTCCTGCAAGGTGGCAGACCGGTCTGGTTTCTCATCTAGCCGCTGAATGGGAATAATGGGAAAAATCTGATCAATAGCCCAGGAGTCAGGCAACGACTGGAAGAGCGAAAAATTACAGAAATATTTGTCCGACAGCAGTTTGGGCAGATTCAGCAACTCTTCTGAAACATGCTTCATCCCATTTGTCATCTGCTGTACCTCTCTGGCGATCGACCAGAATAACCTTTCTATTTTAGCCCGGGTCTGAATATCCAGTAGCCCGAGGCTGAAACGGTCCAACGCCTCTTCCCGGATCTGTTGGGCATCGTGCCAGGTTTCGTGCATTCTGGTCTGGTTCAGGGTATTCCAGAGCGAAAAAAGCTCTTTAAGCAACTCGTGATCATTCGGATCAATCTCTTCATCATCTTCCCAGACGGGCAATGTGGTGGCTTCCAGCACTTCAAATATCAGTACAGAGTGATGTGCTGTAAGTGATCTCCCCGACTCAGTGATAATATTGGGATGGGGCAGATTATTTTTATCGCTCACATCAACCATCGTCGAAATCACATCGTTAACATACTCCTGAATGCTGTAGTTTACACTGCTTTCACTGTTCGACGAACGGGTGCCATCATAATCCACACCTAATCCGCCTCCAATATCAACAAAACTAATATTATAACCGTTGAGATGGAGCTGAACATAAAACTGGGAGGCCTCCCTTATGGCAATTTTAATCCGCCTGATTTTATTGACCTGACTGCCAATATGAAAATGGACAAGATGCAGACAATCTTTCATCTTATTCCTTTCCAGAATATCAAGCGCTTCGAGTAACTCACTGGAAGTAAGTCCGAATTTACTTACATCACCCCCTGAATCTTCCCATTTTCCACTGCCCGAGCTGGCCAGTTTAATCCTTATCCCAAGATTGGGTTTTATTTTGAACTGCTTCGCAATTTTAATAATCAGTTTTAGTTCGCTGAGTTTTTCAACAACCAGGAAGATGCGTCGCCCCATCTTCTGCGCCAGAAGTGCCAGCTCAATATAATCCTCATCCTTGTATCCGTTGCAGATAATGAGCGAATCATTATCTGTATTGATGGCTATTACGGCATGAAGCTCCGGTTTTGACCCCGCTTCGAGGCCAATATTGAATTTTTTGCCATGACCCACAATCTCCTCTACAACGGGTCGCATCTGATTGACCTTGATGGGATAGATGATAAAATTCTGCGCCTTGTAAAGGTACTCTTCTGAAGCTATTTTAAAGCAGCTGGCCATTTTCTCGATCCTGCTGTCAAGAATATCAGGGAACCGGATCAGCATTGGAGCCGAAACATCCCGCAACTGAAGCTCTTCCACCAGCTCTTTAAGGTCAACTTCAACGCCGTTTTTCCTGGGAGTAACTACAACCTGTCCTTTTTCATTGATTGAAAAATAATTAATTCCCCATCCGGTAATGTTGTAAAGCTCAGCTGAGTCTTCAATCCGCCATTTTCTCATTAATGATATTTATGTTTAGGTAAAAACCTGATTTGTAATTTATTAAATACAATAAAAAATCTTTTCTGCAACAAAA
The DNA here is from genome assembly GCA_023251475.1 of Prolixibacteraceae bacterium. GTDB lineage: Bacteria > Bacteroidota > Bacteroidia > Bacteroidales > Prolixibacteraceae > JAAFHB01. The sequence continues at coordinate 31,910 of JAHEYS010000064.1, read as the reverse complement.
TACAAGAACTTATGTAAGGTTGCATGGCTGTTAAAATAATTTAAACTTGACGGAACTAAAATAATTATTTTTTAATCATTATTCCGGCACTGCCATATATTTTTCAACTACGGGGGGTAAACCGATAAATCGGTAATCCTGGGTACGCAATTGTGGCTGAAAACCTGCTTCCGCAATAGTGCGCTGCATCTCATAGGAGGATAATTTGAACGATGCCCCGGCAGATGAAACGACATTCTCCTCTATCATTATGGAACCCAGATCATTTGCCCCCCCGTGAAGACAAACCTGCGCAGTTTCTTTCCCCACTGTTAACCAGGATGCCTGAATGTTCTCAATATTATTCAGCAGAATGCGGCTGATGGCAATGGTTCGCAGATATTCGACGGGAAGCACCGGAGATACCTTAATCATCTTTCCCAGTTCTGTCCCTTCCGACATAAACGGCCACGGAATAAATGCCATAAATCCAGGTGCTGAAGTTGGCTTCCTGGATTGCAAATCGCGGATATGGATTAAATGGGCGACCCTTTCACTGATTGTTTCGATATGTCCGAACATCATCGTTGCGGAGGTAACCATCCCCAACCGATGAGCTTCAGCCATCACATCAAGCCATTCAGAAGTACGCGCTTTACCCGGTGAAATCTCCTTTCGAACCCGGTCACAAAGTATCTCAGCCCCAGCGCCCGGTAAACTGTCTAAACCTGATTCAATCAGCTTCTGAAGAACATCATGATATGACATCCGCTCTTTTCTGGCAATATGGACAATTTCCGGCGGCCCCAATGCATGCAACCTCACTTGAGGATACTCACTTTTTAAACGGGAAAAAAGGTCACTGTAAAATGACAGTCCATAGCCGGGATGCATACCACCCTGAATCAGCAACTGGTTTCCACCCAATTGCAACATCTCATCTATTTTGGTTTTATAATCTTCAAATGTGGTGGTATAGGTCTCCTCTCCGTTGACTTTCCGGTGAAAATTGCAAAACTTGCATCCTGAAATACAAATGTTTGTGATATTTATATTTCTGTCAATCATCCAGGTAACGGTATTGTCGGGATGGAATTTTTGTCGTATCAGCCAGGCGATTACCATTAGTTCGGAAATTGGCGCCTGATTGTAAAGTAAGACTCCCTCCTCCAAAGAGAGGGGTTCAAGGTTTAAAGCGCGGTCATAAATCCGATCGAAATTCATCTGAAATAATTTGTTTTTTAAAGGTCAGATGGAATAGCCATGGGATAATTTCATTCCGGTTTGAGATTTCACAACCATGGCTATTTCATCTGTAATAAAATTTGGGATAAAGGTAGTAAATTTGAAGCATCAACAATTGCACTAATGATTTGATAACAAAATTTGAAAACAGACGAAATGAAAATTCAATTTAATAATAAGCTGCAGGGAGAATCTTTCGCAAAGGTGTTGCTCACTTTTGACCGCAATTTCACCGATAAAAGATCACTCCATGAGAAGGAATCCAGTTATGTCAGAAAACAGCTTGAAGAAAATGATCTTGCTATAATAAACAGATACAATGAGTTAATCATTGTTGCTTTTGCCGATCATTCAAAAATGCGGGGCGCATCCCGGGAGGAGTGCCGAAAACGGGGAAATGAAATTTCCCGGATTTTAAAGCTGGAAAAAATCAACAAAATAGATCTGATCGTTTCCGGTAATGAGGCTGAAAGTAGCCTGGCACTTGCAGAGGGACTCGCATTGGGAAGTTACCAGTTCACGAAGTACCGGTCGGCAAACCATAAAATTCCATGGAGCCTCGATCAGATAACATTTGTGGGAAATGAAATTACGAAATTGCAGACAGAACATTTGTCGGTGAGTGTTGAAGCAGTTTTTAAGGCACGTGACCTGATCAATGAACCGGCTTCGCATCTGAATGCAGTTCAACTATCTGCCATTTTTGAGGAGATGGGAACAGGAGCAGGGTTTTCTACCGAAATCTTTTATAAAGATCAAATAAAAGCTTTAAAGATGGGTGGGTTATTGGCTGTAAATCAAGGAAGTATAGATCCTCCTACTTTCTCTGTTTTAAGGTGGGAACCCGATGATGCCAGGAACTCAAACCCAATTATTCTGGTGGGCAAGGGTGTTGTATACGACACGGGAGGGCTCAGTCTGAAACCTACCAGGGATTCCATGGATTATATGAAATGTGATATGGCCGGTGGAGCTGTAGCAGCTGCCGTTATCTGGTACGCCGCCAAATGCAGCCTCCCTTTGCGCCTGATCGCACTCATTCCGGCAACTGATAACCGGCCTGACGGCAATGCCTATGCTCCCGGAGATATAATCTACATGCATAGTGGTCAGACAGTTGAGGTGCTCAACACAGATGCTGAGGGGAGATTATTGCTTGCTGATGCTTTGAGTTATGCGAAGCAATATCAGCCTGAACTGGTGATTGATATTGCCACACTTACTGGTGCTGCCGCTATGGCAATTGGTTCTCAGGGTATTGTCGCGATGGGGAATGCTTCGGCAGCTACCTTTGGCGCATTAAAACAATCGGGCGAAAATGTATACGAGCGTATTGTTGAATTTCCGCTTTGGGAGGAGTACGGAGAATCGATAAAATCGGATATTGCTGATATGAAGAATATTGGAGGACGAGAGGCAGGAGCTGTAACTGCCGGCAAGTTTCTGGAAAAATTTGTCGGCTACCCCTGGATTCATCTCGATATTGCCGGTCCGGCATTCTTGAATGCTGCTGATCATTACCGGCCAAAAGGGGGAACGGCCACCGGGGTGAGATTATTGATAGATTTTTTAAATAGTTTATAATGAGCATTATGTAAGCTTTGTCCGGAAAGTGGCACGCTAAGTTTTAATCTTCAGGGAACCAAATAGATCTTTTCGGTGTTAATTCACACATGATATTCTCAAATAAACCTTATATTTGACAAATCAACCGGTTAAAAATACGGTTGTTTATTAACCTTTAAATGGCGTGGAATGGAGCAACATAAAATTAAAGTGGGGATCACCCACGGTGATATTAATGGAATCGGATACGAAATAATCATTAAAGCTTTAGCTGACAGCAGAATACTTGAGATGTGCACCCCGATAGTATATGGCTCGTCTAAGGTGGCTGCTTACTACCGGAAAGCGATGGACAATGAAATTTTCACATTTAACAATATTAATACGGCCAAAGAGGCTAACAATAAGCGACCTAATATCATTAACTGTGTTAGTGAAGAGGTAAGAGTTGAGTTGGGAAAATCGACAAAGATGGCCGGAGAGGCTGCCTTATCTGCACTTGAGGCTGCGGTCCGTGATCTTAAATCGGGAGATATTGATGCCGTGGTTACTGCCCCGATTAACAAGGAGAACATTCAATCTGAAAGCTTTAATTTTCCGGGTCATACTGAGTATTTTGCCAAGGAGTTTGGAACAAAAAACTACCTGATGCTGATGATCAGCGATATCCTGAAAATAGGTGTTGTTACCGGACATATTCCCGTAAACCAGATCGTTGCCTCCCTCACCAGGGAGCGGATATTAAATAACTTACGGGTTTTGCATAAAACATTACTCGAAGATTTTTCAGTCAGAAAACCACGCATTGCTGTTCTTGGCCTCAATCCTCACGCAGGGGATGGTGGCGTTATCGGCGATGAGGAAGAACGGATTATTCTTCCGGCAATCAGGCAAGCTAACGAAGAGGGGATCATCGCTTTAGGTCCTTACCCTGCAGATGGTTATTTTGGTGCCGGAGAGTTTAAGAAATTTGATGCCACACTGGCGATGTATCACGATCAGGGCTTGATTCCTTTTAAGTCCTTTGCATTTGAATCGGGAGTAAACTATACGGCCGGATTGCCCATTATCCGTACCTCTCCTGGTCATGGAACCGCTTATGATATTGCAGGTAACGGAACAGCATCTGAAGAATCATTTCGCAACGCCCTTTACCTGGCAATAGATCTTTTTGAAAACAGAAAACGGTTTGAGATACTTTCAAAAAATCCCCTGCAAAGGCATGAGATTGACAGAACCGGCGGGGAGTAGCGTTTTGACGATCATTTAATACCATTGGGATGTACGAATATATCAAAGGGACTATCTCCGGAATAACTCCGGCCGGTGTTGTAATTGAAGCAGCTGGCGTGGGGTATTTTCTTCACATTTCTGTCAACACTTATTCCCGGTTAAAGGGGAGTGAAGAGGCTAAACTTTTCCTTCATGAGGTGGTACGCGAGGATGCCCATTTATTGTATGGCTTTTCAGATCAGGATGAACGTGATTTTTTCAGATTATTGATTTCTGTCAATGGAATTGGCGCATCCATAGCAATCATGATGCTTTCCTCTTATCTGCCTGAAGACCTTAGTAATGCGATTTTAACTGACAACGTGAACCTCCTCAAAAGCATTAAGGGAATTGGAGCTAAAACTGCCCAGCGCGTAATTATCGAGCTCAAAGATAAGGTGGGCAAAGGGGTGGTCACGGATAAAATATTCAGATCGGGTAATATGGTTGTCAGAAATGAAGCCTTAAGCGCCCTCGAAATGTTGGGATTCAATAAAAAAGCAGTTGAAAATTCCATAGACCAGATCATGGCTGCAAAGCCCGATCTGACAGTGGAACAGCTTCTTAAGATTGCATTAAAGAGTTTTTAAAAAAAATATTTTGCGACAGGTATCGTTAAATACAATAGTGGTTTTAACTCTTTTGATTATTTCCGCTTTATCCGGCAATGGTATTGCCAGGTTCAGTAATGATTTGTCAATGGAGGATCCATTACTGAGCAGTCTTACCGGTCAGGATTCCGTGCGTCGGGATACCGTGGGTTCCCTCCCTTTTCCATTTAAAGATCAGAAGATTTTTGCAAAACCGGGATCAGCCGACTCATCCGCCTTATATCTGAAAAAACCTTCAAATATTCATACTGTCATCGAATATGACCCAATTTCAGGAGATTACCTGATCTCCGAAAAAATAGGGACAATGGATTATCGCCTCCCATTATCCCTCACCAGGGAAGAATTTCTCAGAAATGACCTTCGGGAATCGATCGATCACTATTGGAGGAACAAAATGGCGCAGAATTCGCTGGATCAGAAATCGCAGCTTGTCCCCCAGTTCCGGATTAGCGGGGAGGCTTTCAATAAGGTTTTCGGTTCAAATATTGTGAATATCAAACCACAGGGTTATGTCGAAATGAGCCTGGGGGTCAAAAGCAACAGAATCGAAAATCCCTCAATCCCGGTTCGGATGCAGAGAAATACTACCTTTGATTTCACCCAGAAGATAAATGTCAACCTCGACGGCCAGATTGGTGACCGGTTAAAAATGAGGTTTAACTATAACACCGACGCAACCTTCGATTTTGAGAACAAGATAAAACTGGATTACGCAGGTAACGATGACGATATCGTGAAAAATGTGGAGGCGGGCAATGTTTCAATGCCGCTGACCGGGACCCTGATCAGGGGAGGGACTAATCTTTTTGGAGTCAAGACCGATTTGCAATTCGGAAAATTATCGGTATCAACAGTTTTTTCCCAGCAAAAAGGGGAGACAAAAGTGATCAATACCGAAGGGGGAGCCGAAAAATCAAAGTTTGAAATTAACGCTACCGATTACGATGCCAACCGCCACTTTTTGCTGAGCCACTATTTTTATGAAAATTATGATAAAGCGCTTCAGGAATTGCCCATTATAAAATCGGCAGTTACAATCAACAAGATCGAGGTCTGGGTGACCAATAAATCAAGCCGGTTTCAGGAATCACGTAATATTCTGGCTTTAATGGATCTTGGTGAGAAAAAGATAAACATGCAGAATCAGACTAATCCCGCCTTTGGTGATACCCCCGGGCTCGCTTTTCCGTTCAATACCTATCCATGGAATGATATCAACGGACTTTATAAGGAGATGTCCACTACCTATTCGGGTATACGTGATATTGCACGGCTCACCGCAACACTGGGCCCGTTATCGGCCCGTGATTTTGTGGGAGGGCGCGATTATGAAAAAATTGAGAATGCCCGTTTACTCGATTCAACAGAATATACCATTAACCGGCAAATTGGATACATATCATTAAATCAATCTGTTAATAATGATGAGGTTCTGGCAGTTGCATATCAGTACACCGTGAACGGAGAGAAATTCCAGGTCGGAGAGTTCTCAACTGACGGAATTGCAGCTCCGGGTACACTGATTCTGAAATTGCTGAAAGGGACAAATTTAAATCCGGTATTTAAAAACTGGAGGTTGATGATGAAAAACATCTACAATATCAATGGTGCTCGAATTTCAGGAGATGAATTTAAGATGGATGTACTCTATAAAAATGATGCAGCAGGATCAAATTTAAACTATCTCCCTGATGGCCCACTCAAGGAAAAGATCCTGCTCGGAGTGATGAATCTTGATCACCTGAACAAACAGTTTGACCCCTATCCTGACGGGATATTCGATTTTCTGGAGCAGATTACTGTCAATTCCCAGCGTGGACGCATCATATTTCCGGTTATAGAACCTTTTGGTTCGAACCTTGAACGGCAATTCAGTGGCGATGCCGGGGCAATATCAAAGTATGTCTTCCGGAGCCTGTACGATAAGACAAAAACAGCGGCAGTTCAGGATGCGGAAAAAAATAAGTATCGTCTGACCGGAAGTTATAAAGGATCATCAAGCACCGATATTTCGCTCGATGCGATCAATATTGCCCGTGGTTCTGTCAAGGTGCTGGCAGGCGGGCGTCAGCTTCAGGAAGATGTTGATTTTATTGTCGATTATACACAAGGTAAGGTAAAAATCATTAATCAGGGTTTACTCGAGTCGGGAACCCCGATTTCAATCTCAACCGAAAGCCAGGATCTTTTCAGTATGCAACAAAAAACCATGCTGGGAACACATCTTAATTACGAATTCAGCAAAAATTTCAACATCGGAACAACACTGATGTATCTCCACGAGAAACCGCTCTATCAAAAAGTAAATTATGGCGAAGATCCGATTTCAAACCTTATGCTCGGATTGAATGGCTCTTATAATACCACTTCAGGGATGATTACCAGGATGGTAAATGCCCTCCCTTTTCTTAAGACAAATGTGGAATCCAAGATTGCAGTGGAGGCTGAGTGGGCCAGATTATTCCCGGGACACTCTAAGGTAATTTCCAAAGAAGGGGCAGCTTACCTTGATGATTTTGAGGGGGCAAAAACACCCATTAACCTTAAATCTTTCATAGGATGGTCAATCGCAAGTACTCCCCAGAACAATGAACTCTTTCCGGAAGGAAATTTAATCAATGACCTTGCCAGCGGGTATAACCGGTCACAGCTCTCGTGGTACATCATCGATCCTTATATGCAGCGCCGCACAGCCCCTTCCTATCTTTCCAAACAGGGTTTACTGGACGATCATCGGGTCAGGGAAGTATTTCAGTATGAGATATTTCCTGATCGGGAAACACCTGCAGGCCAGCCCACAAATATTCCAACCCTCGACCTCTCCTATTCTCCTGCTGAACGGGGCTCATACAACTATGAAGTTTCCCCTTCCTCCTACTCCTCAGGTGTTGAGCGAAGCGGGGCGCTGAAATCACCGGAAACAAGATGGGGAGGGATCATGCGGAAGATTGAAACCAGCGACTTCGAGGCGGCCAACGTCGAATACATTGAATTCTGGCTGATGGATCCTTTTGCAATGGATAAAAGTGAAGACCCAAATCCGGGCGGCGATCTCTATTTCAACCTGGGAAATGTTTCCGAGGATATTTTGCGCGATGGACGAAAATCATTTGAAAACGGGTTGCCTGGAGATGGCAATAGCGCTGAGACGGATCAAACGGCCTGGGGCAGGGTTTCAAAACAGCAATCCCTGGTAAAAGCCTTTGATAACACACCTGCTGCCCGTGTAAATCAGGATATCGGCCTTGATGGGTTAAGTTCGAAGGATGAAAAAGGTTTTTTTGGCAACTATATCAGTAATCTGGGTAAATTGGTCGCTGATACCGCCGCGCTGTCGCAGGCAGAAAAAGACCCATCGAGCGACGACTATCACTATTTTCGAGGCACAGACTACGATCAGAAGGAAAAAAACCTCCTGGATAGGTATAAATACTATTCCAGGACAGAGGGTAATTCACCCACCTCTTCACAGTCACCGGAAAGCTACCCGACTGCTGCGACCTCTATCCCTGATGTAGAGGATATTAATGACGACAATACCCTGAACGAAAATGAAGCCTATTATCAGTATCATCTCAGGATCGACCGCAATAATATGGTATTGGGTAAAAACTATATCTCGGATATCAAGACCTCACCGGTGACCCTTCTAAGTGGCAACAAGGATACAATTAAATGGTATCAGTTCAGGATACCTGTAAGCTCACCCGACAAAGTCTATGGCGCCATCAACGATTTCAGATCGATCCGTTTTATCAGGATGTTCCTGAAAGGATGGCAAAAACCTGTGGTAATGCGGTTTGCAACCATGGACCTTGTCCGCACCAACTGGAGACGGTACGATAAGGACCTCACCGAGGATAATAGTATTCCGGGACAGGATACGCAGTTTGAAATTTCTGCAGTCAATGTGGAGGAGAACAGTAACCGGAAACCGGTTAATTATATTGTCCCCCCCGGTGTTGACAGGGTGATCGATCCTTCCAATGCACAATTAACCCAATTGAATGAGCAATCGATGGTTCTGCGAACGATCGGTCTGAACCCCGGAGATGCCCGGGGAGCATTTAAAACCATGATGATTGATATGCGCAGGTACAAAACCCTCAAATTGGAGGTCCATGCCGAGGAGATGGAGGGGACCACCCTGCGTGATGACGATCTCTACCTGTTCGTTCGTTTCGGATCTGACTTCCAGTATAATTATTACGAATATGAAATACCTTTAAAGCTCACTACACCAGGATATTATGATAGCAACAAAGAGAGCGACCGGTTGGCCGTCTGGCCCGAAAATAACCGGGTCTATATTCCGCTGGATGAACTCCCGAAACTGAAACTGGACCGGAATGCAGAGATGCGAAAGGGAGGATCTCTTATCACGCTCAGTGATATATACGAGAAGATTCATGCGGGTGTAAACGGGAATAAGAACAGGATCAGACTAAAGGGAAACCCTGACCTCTCGCAGGTTGAAGTGGGCATGATAGGGATCCGCAATAAGAGGGGCAGAACCCTTGGCCCTAAATCGGTTGAGGTATGGGTCAATGAACTGCGTTTGACGAATTTCGAGGAAAATGGGGGTTGGGCCGCTATTGGACGTGTTTCCGGTAATCTGGCCGATTTAGGGAGCTACTCAATTGCCGGGCGGATTACAACGACAGGATTTGGAAGCATTGATTCAAAGATGGGGCAGCGTACACTGGATGACACTCATGAATACGATATCTCCACTAATCTTGAACTCGGCAAGTTTTTTAAGGAGGAATCAGGGGTAAGAATTCCCCTTTATATTGGTATCTCCAAATCGGTCGCAACACCCGAATATTCCCCGTTGGACAAAGATGTAAAACTGTCTGACGCACTTTCCAGTGCCGCAAATTCTCATGCCCGTGATTCGATTAAACAGATCTCTCAGACGTTCACCACACGGAAAAGTATTAATCTGACGAATGTACAGATTACTAAGCCGAACAAAACGGGGTCGCCAAAGATTTATGATATTTCGAATTTCTCGCTTACTTATGCTCATAACCTTTATGAACACGGCGATATTACCACCTCGCTGGACCAGACGATAAATACGCGGGCCTTATTGAATTACAATTTTGTAAGTCGTCCGGTCCCCATAGACCCTTTTAAAAATGTGAAATTCTTAAAAGCTCCGGCTCTGGCTTTGGTGCGTGATTTTAACCTTAATTTTGTACCAAGCCAAATCTCATTCCGTTCCGATATTAACCGTACCAGTAGTTCAGTGCAATACCGCGATATCACCAACCCTGGTTTTATCCTGCCAAAAACATACCTGAAAGATTTTAACTGGAACAGGTATTATGACTTCCGTTTTGATCTTACACGAAGTCTGAAAATCGATTTTTCTGCCGTAAATTCATCCCGAATTGATGAACCACTGGGGGCACTTGACAAGAATCTGCCGGGCTACCAGGCCAGGCGGGATACGATCTGGCAAAATATCATGGACGGGGGGCGGAATACCCATTACCATCACACCTGGAATATTTCCTATACCATCCCGATCAATAAATTGCCATTACTGGAATGGATCTCATCATCAGCTATATATCAGGCAGGATACGACTGGGATGTGGCCCCGATTACAAAAAGTAATTATGTTGTTGGCAACAGCATCAATAATTCAAGTGCAATTCAGTTAAACGGTCAGGCTGATTTTATAAGACTTTATAACCGGGTTCCCTACCTGAAAAGAGTTAATCAGAAGTATGGTGAATTTAGCCGGGGAAGGAGAGATGCCCAGATCAAAAGAGGGCAGGCTAATCCAATAAACGGCATCTCAACCGCAAGATTCAAGGATGCCAATGCTGTACTGAAGAAGAATATCCCGCAATCGGTCTTTCATAAATTGGGCACCACAGATGTAACGGTCAGGGTGACAGACGACAAGGGGAAAGTGATCAACGGGAAAGTAAAAGTGGTGAACGAAAACCGGATCCTTTTCACCCCGGAATCGGACTGTAAAAAGGCCATCGTTGAAGTAACCGGCGGGAAAGACAAATCTGCAAAGGTTAATCTGCACCTGGATGAGTATCTGGCCCGTTTTCTGATGATGCTCTATAATGTGAACATCTCCTATACCGAAAATAGCGGGACAAGTCTTTACGGCTATTTACCCGGAACCAACTTTTTTGGGTCGTCAGATTATCAGAGCGATGACGGGAACAGGCTGATGGCCCCCGGTTTGCCCTTTATTTTTGGCGTTCAGAGTGCCGGATTCGGACAACAGGCTGCTCAGAAAGGCTGGGTTTCCACCGATACAATCCTGAATAAACCTTACATGATGAGTAAGAATACACGGTTTAATCTGAGGGCTAAACTGGTTCCGATCCCCGATTTGAAAATTGATATCAATGCCAACCGTAACTTCTCGGCCAACACTTCTGAATTTCTGATCTTTAATGACCAGAATGGGTGGGAAGGTTATAATAAATCCTTTAACGGGAATTTTAGCATGTCTATCATTTCGATCGGTTCTTCATTTGAGAGCCTTGGAAAATCAGAGGTGCAGGATTCAAAGGTTTGGAATCAGTTCAGGCAAAACCGGGAGGTGATTGCACGTCGGCTCGACCGGTCGAGGATTCCAAATGCGGATTATGGATATTCCCCGGGAAATTTTGATCCCAATACCGGCTTTCCTGCCGGTTATGGCGTCTCTTCCCAGGAGGTTTTAATCCCGGCATTCCTCGCTGCCTATTCGGGTAAAAGCGCTGAAACTATCCCCCTATCACCATTCCCATCCGCAAAATTTATGATGCCAAACTGGCGTATTCAGTATTCAGGCGTGGTAAACAAGATTCAGGGACTCAAAGATATCATGAAGTCAATGAGCATTATACACGACTACAGGTCAACTTATAGCATTGGATCCTATATCTCAAATCTTAATTATAAGGCGGAGGATGATGGCTATAGTTATGTCCTTGATGCCCAGAAAAATTTCCTTTCAAAATATGACATCGCCAGTATCAATATTAACGAAACTTTCAATCCGCTGTTTGATATTGACATTACCTGGTTAAATAATGTCACCTCACGTTTCGAGTATCGCAAAACAAGAAATGTGATGCTCAGCCTGACCAATAACCAGGCGATGGAACTTTATAACAATGAGGCGAGTCTGGGGCTCGGTTACCGTTTTGAAAACATGAAACTGTTTGTAAAGACAAAGAGTTCGCAAAAAATGCTGAATAACGATTTAAATGTCAGGGCCGATCTTACTTACGGAAAAAACAAGACGGTACTTCGGAAGCTGATTGAAGAGAATAACCAGACAACTGCAGGGCAGGAGTCGTTCTCGGTTAAGTTCTCGGCCGATTATAACCTGAGTGAAGTTTTTATTGTGAGGCTATTCTACGACAGAATTATGAACAGTCCGTTTATTTCGAACGCTTACCGGACTACCAATTCGAATTTTGGAGTTAGTTTCAGGTTCACGCTTGTACAGTAAGAATTGCATTCAATTATAATAACTTCGTGAGAACAGGTGAATACTGTATTTATATTGAATTGCTGCATCTGTTTAAAATCTTTTCATTAAGATTCTTACTAACAATAGAAAAAATTAAGATTAATGGCAAAGAAAATCATAATTGCAGTAACCGGTGCAAGTGGCGCTGTTTACGCCAAACAGTTATTCGACAAACTGTCGGAAAACAGGAATCAGATTGAACGATTGGATATTGTATTTTCTTCCAATGCCAGGGAGATCTGGAAATATGAACTGGGAACCTCTGCTGATGATCTGACAGGCGATTTCAAAGTTTATGGGAAGAATGATTTTTTTGCCCCTTTTGCTTCGGGTTCCGCCGGATATGATACCATGATCATTATACCCTGTTCGATGGGAACATTAGGCCGGATTGCAGCTGGTGTTTCTGACGACCTGATCACACGCGCGGCCGATGTGATGCTCAAGGAGCGAAAAAGGTTAATCCTGGTTATCCGCGAAAACCCATACAACCTGATCCATCTCAAAAATATGACAATTTTAACCGAGGCGGGCGCTATTATTGCACCTGCAACACCATCATTTTACAGCCTTCCGAATTCGGTTGAGGAGGTTGTAGATACTGTGATAAACCGGGTACTCGATCTGGCAGGTATTGAGAATAAAGGATTCAGATGGCAGGGAATTGAGAAAATGACTGACAGAGGGCTTGCCTAAGAAACCGGATGATGGAGCGACAGTAACAATGCAAAAGACAATTCCTTTAATTCTTAATTCTTTAATTCTTAATTCATTCATTTTTCATTTTTCATTCCCTGCCTCCCTCTCCCTATGCACATGCCACAGTGGCTATACTCACTTTTACCCCCGGAATTCCCAGCAAAGCTCCGCAACAGGCTTCAAGTGTGGCGCCCGTGGTTACAACATCATCTACCAGCAGCAGATGCTTGCCGGTTAACAGGATCTCATTTTTTATCCCGAAAATCCCGCTTACATTTTCCCAGCGTTCGAACCGCCCTTTTCGCGTTTGGGTAGCACTATGAATTTCCCGGATCAGACTTCCCAGGACGATGGGGCGGTGCATCGATTCAGATAATCCTTTGCAAATCTCAACACTTTGGTTAAACCCCCTTTTTTTCTCCTTTTTCGGATGCAGGGGAACCGGAATAATGGCATCAATATCCTGGTATAAGTTGCTTTGGACCAAATCAAATCCCATAACGCTCCCCATTTTTCGTCCAACTTCGCGATTACCCTTGTATTTAAGCTGATGTAAAAGATGTTGTAATCGTCCACCCTTATCGAAACGGCAATAGGAGGTTGCCTGCTCAATACGCACCCTTCCAATAAAAATCTGAAATACAGGATTTTCCATATTAAGATGATAATTGGTTCGGGGAAGGTCGGCGAGACAATTCAGGCAGAGTACCTCCTCTCCTCTTACAAGCGGGATATTACATCCGGCACACAACCGTGGATAAAAGATAGAAACAAGATCATCGAACAGCATCATTGCCTGATTTCCCATTTAGTCTTCTTTTCATACAAATTTAAACAAAGGATTTGGGAAAGTATTAAAATCAATAGATAGAAAGCTTTATAATTAAAAATATAAAGTACTTTTAGTAGCAAAATAGTTGAATCATGACTAAAGATAAAAAGAACAAGAAAGCGCTCCGATTCAATAAGCAGGGACTTAAAAGGGCAATCCTTTCAGTATATTATGAGAAAGGGAATCAATCATTTAATTACAAACAGATAGGTGCAGCTGTCGGGGCGAAAGATGTTGGAGCATTGCAGCTGGTGAATGTTGTTTTACAGGAACTTCGCGATGCAGACTCCCTGGTGGAAACAGAACGGGGGAGGTACGCCCTAAAATCAAAGGGGGGAACTGTTACCGGGACCATGGAACTGAATCCAAAAGGATATGGACAGGTGAGCAGTGAAGAGCTGGAAGAGCCGGTTTTTGTATCGGCAACCAATATGAACCATGCCCTGGATGGGGATAAGGTTAGGATTCGTCTGTATGCCCGACGGAAGAAAAGCGATCCAGAGGCGGAGGTGATTGAAATACTGGAACGGGCGAAAACAACATTCGTCGGAACAGTGGAGATTTCACAGTTCAGCGCTTTTCTCATCCCCAATAAGAAGAGTCCTTTCGATCTTTTTATCCCCAAAGATAAACTCTTAGGTGCAAAACATGGACAAAAAGCGATCGCCCGGATCATGGACTGGCCCGAAAATGCAAGGAACCCTTTTGCCGAAATCATTGATGTGCTTGGAGATGCCGGGGATAACAATACTGAAATGCATGCTATTCTGGCCGAATTCGACCTTCCCTATAAATACCCCGATGCGGTGAATCAGGCGGCAGAAAAGATCCCATTTGAAATTCCTGAAGATGAGATCAAAAACAGGCGTGATTTCCGTGGAGTTTCCACATTTACGATCGATCCTGCCGATGCCAAGGACTTCGATGATGCCCTGTCGATCCAAAAACTTGAAAACGGGTTATGGGAAGTTGGAGTGCATATTGCTGATGTAACTTATTACGTAAAGCCTGAATCATTGCTTGAAGAAGAGGCCTATAACCGGGCAACCTCCGTTTACCTGGTCGACCGGGTAGTTCCCATGCTTCCCGAGAAGTTGTCAAATGGCGTCTGCTCTTTAAGACCAAATGAGGATAAGCTATGTTTTTCTGCAGTATTCCGGATTGATGATCATAGTGTGGTTCATCATGAATGGTTTGGAAGAACGATTATCCATTCCGATCGCAGGTTTGCTTACGAAGAAGCGCAACAGGTCATCGAGACTGGAGAGGGAGATTTAAAGAATGAGATACTGACGCTCGACCGGCTGGCAAAAAAACTTCGGGAGATCCGGTTTGAATCGGGATCCATCGGGTTCGACCGGGTAGAGGTGAAGTTTGAAATTGATAAAGATGGTAAACCGCTCAGTGTGTTTTTTAAAGAATCCAAAGATTCAAATAAACTGATTGAGGAATTTATGCTCCTTGCCAATAAAAGGGTGGCAGAGTTCGTGGGTAAGCCAGGTGCAAAAAAGAGGGAGAGGACCTTTGTTTACCGGATTCACGATAAACCGGATCCTGATAAACTCGATACCTTCAATCACTTCATTAAACGGTTTGGATATGGCATCATGACCAATAATCCTCAAACCGTGACTGCCTCCATGAATAAATTGATTGAGAATGTCGCCGGAAAGAAAGAGCAAAATGTGATAGAGACGCTGGCCATCAGGACAATGGCAAAGGCCGAGTATTCCACCCGTAACATTGGTCATTACGGTCTTGGATTTGAATATTACACCCATTTTACCTCCCCGATCCGACGCTATCCCGATATGATGGTCCACCGCTTACTGGCACGTTATCTTGAAGACGGACGGTCAGTACAGTCAGATCAGTACGAGGAGATGTGTAAACATTCGTCTGAAATGGAAAATAAGGCTGCCAATGCTGAGCGTGCCTCAATTAAGTATAAGCAGGTTGAATTTATGTCCGATAAAATCGGCCAGCAGTTCAAGGGGGTGATCTCAGGGGTTAAAGAATGGGGTATTTATGTTGAACTCGACGAGAACAAGTGTGAAGGGATGGTCCCGCTATTCGAACTTACCGACGATTTTTATGAGTTCGACGAAAAAAACTATTGCATCATCGGAAGACGTACCCATAAAAAATATCAGTTGGGCGATCCGATTGAAATTGAAATAGCCCGTGCAAATCTCGAACGAAAACAGCTTGACTTCCGCATTGTCGGGGAGGAATTACCCCAGCAAAGGGCCAAAATTACAGGTAAGAAGCGGCGATGGAAATAGTGAACGTGAATATTTGTTTGTCTCTGTTAATTTCTATTCTTTTGCGAATGTTTACCGGAAGCGATATTAAAGGCTGATTCAATCAGAAATCCTGTAAATTTCAATCCAAGCATTTATGGAGCTGACATATTTTGAAATAATGTTGATGAAAATAGTACTGGTAATCATAGTTTTGGTGATCGGATTTTTTCTTTTTAACCGTTCCCGTACTTTTTCCAGGGGAGCTTCCGGAAAAAAATTGTCTTTTCGTAAACGGACTAAACCGTATGCTGCCGAGATCATGCTGATTAAAAGCCGGCGGCTGAACCCTTCGAATATAGAGATGACAGCGCTCAATACAGGAATTAATGAGATTGACCTGCTTGCTCCGGTTATTGTTTTTAAACGATGGTTCACAAAACGGAAATTCAGGGTACTTAAAGTTGAACATTCAGAAATATATCCCATACTTCTGGAAAGAAACAGGGCTTATGTATTGGATATCTCTTTGGAACAGTTTTATGAGACTGTCCCTGAATTACAGCTTGCCTGCCGGATGTCTGTAGAGATGAAAGATCTCAGGGGGAATAAATACAAGAGTCATACCATCAGGCTGAAATGGTTTTAATTGAATGAGAAACTGGAAATTTAAGGAGTCCGATTTTATTGATTTCCCTGTATATGAGGGTAATGATCTCGGTGTACACTGGACTGCCGCAAAAACAACAATAAAATTATGGGCGCCTACTGCGCAAAGGATATTTTTCCGGCTCTATAAAACCGGGGTGGGGGGCCAGGCAATTAAGGAATTCATCCTCCTGCCTGATGAGCTAGGGACCTGGATATATGAGATCAGGGAGAATCTGGAAGGGATGTTTTACACCGTCCAGGTACGTGATCTTGCCGGATGGCTCAAGGAGGGCCCCGATATTTATGCAAAAGCTACTGGTGTAAACGGAATCCGTGGGATGATCATCGACCCTTCGAAGAGCAATCCCCCTGGATGGGAAACAGATACGCGCCGCACAATGGCCAATCCAACGGATATGTTGATTTATGAGGTTCACATCCGTGACTTTTCGATGTCGCCCTCTTCGGGCATTATCAATAAGGGCAAATATCTGGGATTTACAGAATCGGGAACCAGGCTACCGTCCGGAGAGACCACAGGTATTGACCATTTGAAGGAACTGGGTATCACACATGTCCATCTGCTTCCGGTTGCTGACTTTTATACTGTTGACGAATTAAATCCCGCCGCTCACTATAACTGGGGCTATGACCCCTTAAATTACAATACTCCCGAGGGATGGTATTCTACCGATCCTTTTGACTGCACCACACGGATCAGGGAGATGAAACAGCTCGTACAATCATTGCATAATAATGGGATGGGGGTAATCCTGGATGTTGTTTACAACCATACAGGACTAATCTTTGAGTCATATTTTAATCAGACTGTACCTGGATATTTTTACCGGTTTAATCACGACGGCACATTCTCCGATGGGAGTGGATGTGGGACAGAACTGGCCACAGAACGGGAGATGGTCCGAAGGTATATTGTCGAATCGGTCGCCTACTGGGCGGAGGAATACCATATCGATGGGTTCCGTTTTGACCTGATGGGACTCATCGACATCGGAACGATGAACCAGATACGGCAACGGCTGGATCAGATTGACCCCGGGATTTTTATGTATGGCGAGGGTTGGAGTGGAGGCCAAAGCCCCTTACAGGAGAAATTCCGTGCCGTTAAATCCAACACGAAACAACTGGACCGGATCGCATCGTTCTGCGACGATATGCGAAACGGGCTCAAAGGTTCTCCGTTTGATAAAAACAACGTCGGTTTTATCAGCGGTATCACCTTACGGGAAGAACAACTCAAATTTGCCATAACCGGAGCAGTTGATCACGATCAGATCATTTATGACTTCGTGAATACTTCCCATCATGCCTGGGCAAACAGTCCGGAACAATGCGTGAATTATGTCTCCTGTCATGACAACTTAACCCTGTTCGATAAGTTGCAGTACTCGTGTCCTGAGGCATCACCCGAAACGGTGGAACGGATGGCCCGTCTCGCCTTTGGGATCGTACTCACTTCACAGGGTGTCCCATTCTTTCTTGCAGGCGATGAAATGCTCCGTTCAAAGGGGGGGCATCCCGATTCCTACCGGTCGCCCGACTATGTGAATCAAATTGAATGGTCCCGAAAGGCTGATTATGCTGAATTGGTCAGATTTGTCAGAATGTGCGCCGAACTAAGGCATCAGCACCCCGCCTTCAGGATAGGTAACGCCGGTATGGTTAAAGAGAAACTGCGGTTTTTCGCAAAATATATCCCGGGAGTGATTGCCTATGAGCTGTGCGATCATGCCAATGGCGACCGCTGGCGCCGGATACTTGTGCTGCTCAACGGGAACAATTACTCCGTGGAATACGAAATCCCGATGGAAAACTGGCTTATTGTGGCCCAAAACGGGGAGATCAATCCAAATGGGATGGGTTACTCCAAAACTAACCTGGTCCGACTCCATCCTATCTCAATGATGATCCTTGCAGCTGAATCTTAAAAAGAGGCACGCCTATTTAGCGGTTTCCAATTCAGATAATTTCTGAAATTTTCGTATATTTGGAAAAGGTATTTATACCCGTTGGAATGTTCGCCGGATCAGATGGCCCCGGTGGCAACCGTTTCTGCAACCCCCGGAATGAAAAATTCATAGGGGTTTTGCACTGGGCATTATCTTATTTTCCGGCGGACCCTGAATAAAATGGACAGATTTAAAAATGTCCTGTGGCAGTTGGGTCGTTTTATCCGGGCGGGAAGTTGTCATCAATTCATCGACCGCCGGACTGCCGGTATTTCCGAAGCAAATCGTCACTCATATTTTAAATTTAACCACAATGAGATGGGAAATAAAACACACTTAATACCAGCCCTGTTTAGCTTGTCTGTTCTGATCATACTGGCCTGTTCCGGAAAGGAGTCAAAGAATACAAAGCAACAGGTTCCTGCCAGATTTGATCCCAATGGCCTCCTGGTTCAGGAAAACAGCAATACAAAAAAAGTCCGCGGACAGGTTCTTTATTTACCCGTCTATTCGAACATCCCTTACTTTGAACATGGGAAGAACTTCGATCTGAATGCCTTTGTGGCAATACATAATACAGACTTCAGTCATAAACTAAAGATAACAAAGGTATTGTTCTTCGATAATGACGGGAATCCGGTTTTCAATTTCCTCTCAAAAGAGGTTATACTTCAACCACTTGGAGCGACTAACTTTTTTGTCCCCGAAAGGGATAAAAGCGGTACTGGTGCGAATTTTATTGTTGAATGGGTTGCGGATACAACCATTAACGAGCCACTCATTGAATCGGTGATGATCGGACTGACCGGCGGCCAGGGGGTATCTTTTTCAAGTGTTGGGCGAATCGTCAGGGAATCAAAATAAATTGTCTGGCACCTGATTATCATGAAATCCTCCCCCTCAGATCCATACTGAATCTGAAGTCCGGAGCGGGAAAATACGGTAATACATATTACGAAAATTATAAATTCAGGACCAATGAACAACGACCTGCCGGCATTTACAGTTGAGAACAAGGAATTAGCCAGAAAATTGGAGCAATTGCAGCTGGAATTTTTAGACCTCTTTACCCTGCACAAGGAGATGGTTGAAAATGAGTCTGTTATTCTCACCTCACTTTATCTGGCAAAATTAGGCCATCTGCAACTTGAGTTGCTTGAAAAACAAACGGAGGCTGCCCGTCTTAAAATGAAAATGCATCTGATACAAGCGGCTATCAATAGAAATGTACAACCCGACTTGAAAAACATTGAGTATCAGTTAAATGTTAGATTGCAGGATTATTATTCCCGGATTGAAGCAAAATCTGCTGCAGTGGATGAGGCAAACAAGATACTCTCGCATTTGGTTTCTGCAGAGGAAAGCCTGAAGATAAAAGAAATTTTCAGGGTACTCTGCAAAAGGCTCCATCCCGATCTGAATCCAAATCAAACTGAAGAGGAGAAAGATTTGTTCATCAGGGTAAAGGCTGCCTATGACTTAAATAGATTAAGCGATTTACAAAGTATTTTCCTGTTTCTGGATAATTCAAGACCCGAAAAACTTACTGCAATACCCGGCTATGAAAAAAAAGAACGCATTGAATATCTGGAAAAGAGCATTTTCACTTTAAAAGACAAGATCGACAAGTTAAACCAAAGCTTTCCCTTTACGATTAAAGCTTTGATAAACGATGAAGAATATATCATTCAGAAACAGGAGGAGTTACGGACTCAAATCAAAAACGCGGAAACAGAAATCGACCAATTTAAAAATGTTATTAATATTATGATTGATGAATGAGTCCATACTACCCGTAACTCCGGGCTTACTATCAATGCTAAGCAAAACAGAAACCGGAATTACCCCATTTACCCAGGAATTTTTTTTGCTGGAGATTGTCGTTGCAGGCACAAGTTTCTGTAAAGAAATTGAAACGATTGAAAACCTTATCGTTTCAGAAAAGATTCTTACCATGAAAAGAGAACCTGATAATCAATTCGACGAGTTTGCGATTGCCGTATATTGTGATAACATCCGGATTGGATTTGTTCCCGGGACATTGAATCTGGTTTGTTCGCGATTAATGGATGCCGGTAAACTATTCTTTTGCAGGGTTGTTTCCAAACAATGGAAAAACAAATGGCTTAAAATAAATGCAAATATTTATATGGTTGAATAGTTGTTTTTTGTCAATGGTATTTATTCCGCAAATATTTGATTATTTACAGTAACTTGCCGTAAGCTTTTACCTTATCATCGAAATGGCAGGCTAAAAATCTCTTTTTATTGCTTTTTGAATTGAAACGGGGATCTCATCAAACGTTTCATGAAACACTGCTTCCCCTTTAATGATTTCCAGTAATTTTGAGCTCGCGGTCCCTTTTCCCTTGTATTCTTTCCCATTATTTGTAAGTGTCCCTCCTGAAACCAGTGAGGCACTTTTATCCACGTTACTTACCTGTACTAGTGCAGGTTTTGATGAATTCATTTCCGCATTTAATTCCCATTTACCGACCCTAAAGTGTCCATTGTTTCTGTCACTGAGTACCTGCTCAAAACGTCCGTCGGGCTTTACCTGAATTATAGCCAGGAATCTCATTTTCTCAGTTTTCAGTTTGGATACCGCTGAAAAATGCCATTGGTTTTTATAGATAAGTGTGTCACCCTCCTCATTTATCTTATTTGTCCAGTTGTCAACGGGTACAGCAAACTGATCGGTCACCCTGAATTCGGTTTCGAAAGAGGAGAACAGCGCTACCTGTGCTTTAGCCAGGTTGTTTTGGGCAGCAATTGTTTTCCTTTCGGGATCAATTTTAAATCCGTTGTCATTGTGCAGTAGCCAGCTCCATTGTGCAGCATGGTCGGCCTCAAGTTCATCATAGATTACGATGGTGGATGGACGTAGCATGATGAAATGCCGTCTGAAAAGTCTCATCCCGTGATCGGTTTTCACCCCTTCATCCGTTCCTGAATAGGCATTTGAGGCATCACCAACCGCATAAGAGATCTGTTTTCCGGTAAGGAAACGGGGCAGATAACCAAAAGCTTCATCACTGAAGGGCTGCCCTTCACCGTCAATTAAAATCCCGTTGTGACCCCGGGTATGCTTGTACCATCCCAGAAAATGGGGATCTCCCATTGCTGGACGGTAGCCGGTATTGTAGAACAGCCTTTCTCCGCCCCAGGCAATATTGAAAGTGTTCTGGTCGGCATGTGCATGCCCCATCGGACCAAACGGTGAGCTTCGTACTGACAACATCAGATCTGTTTTGGCGTTTTGCAAAGTGGTATGCATATAAGCAACCCCGATGTCGGGAAAGACAGCTGCCTGTGGAAGTGCTGATTCTTTGACAGCCTCAGGTAGCTTTATTTTTAATCCGCTTTGAATTCTGAACCAGCGAAATTCATCATCTAAAGCAATTTCCTTACCTAAACTTTTTGCAACTGCCTGTGCATACCATGCGGCATATGGATTGTTTAAAATGCGGGCTAATGCATCGGTATAACCACCATAATTCATTGCAGGAAAGGGATATTTTTCCCCGTCATTACAAAATCCATCTGAAATGGAATTCGGGGGAAAAGCATAGATCAGCCAGCGGGGATTGTTTTTAAACCATCCGGAACCCATAAAGTCAACGCCGGAGAACTCTTTAAAAATGGAAGACACATCAATCAGGGATAACATATTCATTCCAAAATAGGAAGTGCCGTTAAACCATGCGCCATCTTCCTCCCCCATTTTTGGAGACTGGGCAATCCAGAGTTCATATATATAATCCAGCCAATGGTCAGCTTCCGGAATCTCCCCTTTAAACGCTACGGATGTCTGAAGCAAATTATGGAGAATATGTTGCCAGATGTGCATGGAGGAGGAGCGGCTTTCCACTTGTCCGACCCAAAGTTTGTAGAACTGGCCGGCACGGATCGCCGCTTGTTTAATGATTAAATCCCGTTCTTTCACAGACAATAAATCCCAGAAAGTATCCACTCCAATGGCAATACCTGACATGATACCGGCATCGCCGAAATTATTGGTATGAGTTGGCCCGTTGGGATCCCATCCGGAAACCGCTGTCATCCATTCTTTTGCAGTACCGAAATATTTTTCATCACCTGTTAACAGATAAGCCTGAGCAAGTGTAAGGATCACTTTATGAATATGCCATCCGGCCCATTTACTTGAGATGGAAGCAATTTTTTCATTCTCGAATTCATCCTTTCCTTTGAATGAGGGAAGCGCAGATGACTCTTTAGGTACTGGGTTGCTTAAATAGTGATTTGCTTCCTCAATAATCAATGCCGATTCTTTATATGTTTTTGCCCTTATCCGAAATTCCGGCAAATCCGCTTTTTTGACTAAAATCCTGGGGTGAGTTGAAGGGATTGCTGCCAGAATTATTTTGATATCAGGGGTTTCAAATAAACGTGTAGAGGATTTAATGGTAAACGAATCAGTTTTATTCCATTTTTGGTCATTTGCTTTGTATTGCCAATACCACATTCCTGGGCCAAGCTTTTTGTGAGGATTGAAAATTGCATAAGGCAATCCCACTTTTTCGATCAGATCACGACTGAAATCTTTTGACGCTGAGATTCTGATACTGTACTTACCCTTTTTCTTTGACGGCCACTGAAAGCTGGGCGAATTAAATGTTGGTTCATCGCCCAATGCAGGTGTTGTCCAGATTCTGATCTTTGGATAGATTACCTTTGCATTGATTTTCCCCGTAGCTGTCTGAATCCTTTCTGAGGGATTGAAGGCAACCAACACGATATAGAGAATGAAAAGTGATACTAAAAACTTCATTTGTATTTGGTTTAATCTGTTGTTCTTGTTATTCTTCTCCTATTTCTGATATGGAACTTATTATTTGGCCATAACCTGAAATACAATCGCCAATTCTGAAATTCCCCCCTGTTTTATTTAATCGGTTCGATATTCCCTTCAAAAAATGGCCACCTGTCAAATTCCCTGTTTACACTTTTGTTATTCACCCGTTTAATCACCCAGGTATCTTTAGGTGCATCCAAATCATATTCGATAAAATTACCGTTTGGATGCCTGAATTGCGTTTGGTATCGTTTTTTATCCGGATTGGCTGTTAGAATTCTATCCAGGGCATCCCCCGCAGATGCTGCCCTGACAATTACCATTAATCCTAGCTTTTCTTTAGAATATACCCCAAGAAAGATACCTTCTGCAATTGTCAGAAACAGGATTATAATCCGCCTCCTTTTCATTTGATAATTACTGGTTTTTTAAACAGCCATATGGTATTCGGATCGATTTTTATCTTCATTACCGAGCTTTTACTTGTAGGGATTTGATTCATTCATTTTATTAAAGACCATACTTTGAACGCTCTGTATTTGAAGTGCGTCCATTGCATCTGACGAAATCCTATCTTACCTTCCTGCAATACAGGGCCGTACTTCTTCCCGTCATCTACCCAGTCGATGATTTTTCGATTGTCAACGAACATTACAATACGGGGGCCATCCTTAATCAGGGTTATTTTGTGGATTTCAATTGATTTTACAGGAATACCAGGTTCAATTTCCTGTACAAGATTGAAACCTTTGTTCTTTCTGAGGTGGGATATTTCCCGTCCGGGATTATCCCTGCCATTTGCGTAATAGGATATATGGTAATTATTAAATTGATTGCTTTTTGTATACTGGCTGAATGTCCCGTCCCTAACCGGAAATGACGGATCGAAAATATCTTCCCCCTTACTCCCTTTTGCAGAAAAAAATACAATACATAATCCTGCCTCAATCTTCTGATTTTGTAATTCCCATTCAGCGATAAAACTTCCGGGGAAATCTTTAGGGCACCAAAACACATGGTGATATTTTTCATTTGGGGAGAACATGTGCATCCATCCATCTTTAAACTCAGTAACACCGGGCCCTTCCATTCGCCAGTCAGCCACCTCTTCTTTCGATGCCATCGAATTCCGGTAAATCAACTCCCCCTTTTTAAAGTCAGGAGAAGGATTTTGCCCGTAACTATTTTTAATTGGGAAAAATAAGGAGGCAATCAACAAATAATTAACGAGATACAGATTCATTTTAAATAATTTAATTTTTCTTTCCACCTGGATCACTGACTTTTGAAGCGGAACAGTGTAACCGCATGTGTGGCATAGTAAGTGGTGAATAATGGAATGGAAAATAAAACAGGAATACTTTAATCATTGGGCTACACCTAAACGGTGGAAATCTGAGAATCAGATTCACCTGTCAGAATGCCGCCATTAGCAGGTTAATATCGGTAACCGGAATATTGAGAAGCTCGCCGATATCCTGATTGGTTAAAACCCCGTTGAAGACATAGATCCCTTCGCAAAAACCCCGGTTTGTTTTTACATATTGGTTGATCCCACCCGACTGTCCGATCTCCAGGAGCATCGGAGTGAGGATATTACTCACTGCGATAGAGGTGGTGCGGGCAACACGGGAGGTAATATTGGGAACACAATAGTGGATCACTCCATGTTCAATATAGGTTGGTTTTTTATGGTTGGTAATTCTTGAAGTCTCGATGCACCCTCCCTGGATGATATTCAGGTCGATAATGACCGAATTCTCCTTCATCCCTTCGACCATCTCTTCAGGGACAATAATTTTTGGCACTTCATTCATTGAGAGGGCACCAATCACCACTTCTGCCGTTTTCATTGCCTTTCGTAACGCTTTGGGATGGAAAACTGAAGTAAAAACCCTTTGTCCCAGCCGCGATTGGAACTCCATCAGTTTTGATATAGAGTCGTCAAAGATCTTCACTGTAGCGCCAAGGGCCAGGGCAGTACGGGCGGCATGTTCGGCAGCTGTTCCCGAACCAAGGATAATCACTTCGGTTGGGGAGATTCCCGTCACGCAACCAAGGATCACCCCTTTACCGTTTCGGGCAGAACTCAGGTATTCGCTCGCGACAATCATTGCGCAGTTTCCCATGATCTCACTGAATATCCTCTCAACAGGGAAAATGCCGTATTCGTCTTTCATATATTCAAAACCTACCGCAGTAACTTTCTTGCGCATCAGGCGCCGCACCGATTCCTGGGTTTGTAAAGTGAGGTAGATGGGGGAAAGAAGTAGCTGGTTTCCTTTCATCAACTCGCTCTCTTCCTGAGTGAAAGGAGACATTTTAAGGATAATGTCACACTGAAAGATTTCGGCTGCCGATTTGCAGATCACAGCTCCTGAGTCGGAGTAATCTTTGTCTGAATAATTGGCCTCCTTGCCGGCGCCCGATTCCACAAACACATCATGCCCGTTGCCGACAAGTACTTCAACCGACTGGGGAGTCAGGGGAACACTGTATTCCATGGATGAGGAATTGTCAGGAATGCCAATATTCAATTTAATGTTCCGGGGGCATCTCTTGTAAAGTTCCTCCCGTGGCAGCAGCTGGTCGTTAGCCAGCGTTGACAATTTACCACCTTTCCTTTGATTCATATTCTGACTATTTTAAACAAAAAACCTCAAAGCGTTTCAATAATCCTTTTGCCATTCTCCACCTCCCTGATGAATACCTTCACGGTAATGGGAGGCAAAAGAGGTTCAATCAGTTCAGGCCATTCGATAAAGCAATAATCACCGCTGTAAAAGTAATCTTCATATCCAATATCATACGCCTCGGTAATGTTTTTGATCCGGTAGAAGTCGAAATGAAAAATAGTGCTGTTGTTTTCAGTTTTATATTCGTTGATCAGAGAGAAAGTGGGTGAAGTGACATAGTCCAGCACCTGCATCTCCTCGCAAAGCGCCTTAATAAATGTTGTTTTACCCGCTCCCATACCTCCGTAGAACGCAAATATTCGGTCTGCCGGGTGCGCCTGAATAAATCTGGTCGCGATATGGTTAATTTCTGAAAGTGACTTTATCTCGGCCTTGAACATTGTATCTGATGTTTTACACCCCAAGTATAGTGAAAATCTGGCGTTAATAAAAGAGATAAGGGAAATATTCCGCTTAATTGGCATATTTCCCTGTAAAAAGGGGTGCGCTAAAGCACAAAAAATCGGGTACTGTCACGATTGACTTTGATTTTTATACCACTAAAGCTCAGTTGCCGGTAGTCAGCTGTATTCTACAGCAGTAGATGGAAATTGTAGATTATTTTAGGCGCCAATTTATTTTAGATGCTTAATTTATCGTATTTTTGAAGCATAAAATCAGAAACCTTAAATACATCATTAATGAAAATTCCATCAAATTTAAAATACACGAAAGACCATGAATGGATTCGTGTGGAAGGTGCATTTGCTTTTATCGGGATTACCGATTTTGCCCAGGGGGAATTGGGCGACATCGTATATCTTGAAATTGAAACTGTTGGAGAAACCCTTGGTAAGGAGGAGGTTTTTGGGACAATAGAAGCTGTAAAAACTGTTTCTGACCTTTTTATGCCGGTTTCGGGAGAGATCCTTGAAATGAACCAAGCGCTTGCCGATGCTGCCGAACTGGTCAATAGTGATCCCTACGATAAAGGGTGGCTGGTAAAAATCAGGATGAGTGATGCAGCCGAACTTGATGAGTTACTGACTGCCGATGAATATAAAGCGTTGATTTCGGAATAAGACCCGATCTGGTGTTTCATGTTGTGTCTTCATCGCTTTTTTCTCCGGATCCTTTGACACTGGACCACTTAAATGGTTCGGTTTATCTTATTTTTTGGCAAGGTTATAAAATTATTGCTGCCTGAAAGCTATGGAGGAACAGGAATGGATATCTGTTAAAGCTGTTTCAGTTAAAGCTGAAGCAGCTTTAATATTTTGATTGCTGTAAAAGTTTTTTAGACCCGGTAAGATATTTAAATTCAGCTATTGTTTCATGTAAGATTTTTTGGTAATTTGCAATGGATTAATGCATGGTTTTTCGTCCTGTTCATAAGGATAATCGCTTAACTACAATTGCTAACGTTTGGCTTACTACAAATCGTGAGGTAAATGATTTTTATTTTGAGAAAATATGTCAGCCAATTATTTTGCAGGCTATTAGGTTTTGCCCCCTGGCTGTTTGTGATATCCCCTTTTTACGGATTTTCACAGCAGGATCCGGTTTATACCCAGTACATGAACAATTTGCTGACCGTCCAGCCGGCCTATGCCGGAATTTCAGGAGTCTTAAATTTTACCGGTATATCCAGGGCACAATGGGTTGGATTTGACGGAGCTCCCAACACCAACTCACTTACAATCAGCGGACCTATTCCCGGATTTAATGTGGGTCTTGGATTGTCAATTGTAAATGACAAGTGGGGTCCGCTGCGGCAAAACGGGATTAATATTGATTATGCATTTCGTGTAATGCTTCGTGAGGAGCAATACCTCTCGTTTGGTTTGAAAGCGGAGGTGAATACTTTCCAGGCCAATTTTACCGATTTGCGCATATGGGACTCCCCCGATATGGTTTTCATGTATGATGTCAAACTAAAGTTTATTCCGAACATGGGAGTTGGGATCCTGTGGCATAGCGACCGGTTTTTTCTGGGGGCATCCTCTCCGAAAATATTGCCTCACACCATCCGTGCAGATGACGGAATAGCTGCTTTCAGGGAGGTTTTCCATTTTTACGGTATGGGTGGTTACGTATTTTTCTTAAATGATGTGGTAAAATTTAAACCCACAATATTGTACCGGTGGGCCGAAAGAACTCCAAACTATGCTGATTTCACCGCGAGTTTTTTGCTTTATGACCAGGTATGGATCGGAGCGACCTACCGGTTTAAGAACTCCATTGGACTGATCTTCCAGTATAACTTAAATCCTCAGCTTAAATTCGGATACTCTTATGACAAAACCACTTTCCATCCGACCCAGGTTAATTCGGGGACGCACGAATTTATGATCAGTTATGATTTTGTAACCATACGCAGGGGACGTCATAACATTCCAAGGTATTTTTAAGGGACAAATGCCACTTATTATTTGATTGTGATTCTGATAGGTCCGGTCTGAACAATGGGTACTAATCCTCCAGAAAGTACCTGAGCTGATCAAGCATGATTGGAACATCGTCAGGATTAACCCCTTGATTAATAAGATTATGCAAATCTTCGTCAAAGGCCTCCATAAAATCATTCTCTGAACTTTCAGGATTGTTTATACTTCTTTTGTAAAAATCGAGCGCTGCTTTTCTGTTCCCGAGACACCATTGTACGTGCCCCATATTGAGCAGGTCGTATTTATTCGGGCTGTCATTGATCAGCCGTTGATAGTATTTACCTGCCTGTTCAACCTTGCCAATGAGGAAGGAGCACCAACCGATTGGCCTCCATATTTTCTTGTTCCCCGGAGAGAGATACTCCACCTTATAATACGATTTAAGCGCCTCTTCGTAAAGGTTTAGTTCCATCTGGCATTGTCCGATCGAAACATGAAGGGCCAGATTGTCAGGCTCCAAAATCCCGGCCAGCTGATAGTATTCAAGTGCTTTTGCCGGTTTTTTAAGGTTCCGGTAACAAAGTGCAATTTTTTTAAGGTTCCAGAGTTTATTTTGCTCAAACAAGTCAGCCTTGAGATAAAAAATGAGCGCTTTATTATAATCACCCATCTTCTGGTGACAAAAAGCAAGTTTTTGCAGCATTTCAGCATCATCTGCGTCCCTAAGCAAAATCTCAAAAAGGTCGGCGGCTTCGCTGAAATAGTTTTTGGCAAAATTAAATTCTGCAATGCTGCGCTGTATCTTCGGGTCTTCACCCAGTAATTTTGAAAAGGCAAATTTATTATGAAAGTCGAATTTCCAGGCAAAAATATCCTCAAAACCTTCATGTTGGGGATGAATTTTGAAAAATCGATAAAGATCCATAATGTACTGACTGATGATTTTCTCCCCCTTTTTATTTTGAGACAGGAAGGAGCCATCTTTTGCAATTTCTTCAAATTGTTCTGATTCAGCTTTTAATGAATCGGATACCATTTTTTTGTAATCGGGAGGAATATTCAGGATACTGAAAAAAAACGAGTATTTATCCGAATTGCAAAGCATGGGTGATTTCATGATCAGCTGCGTAAACGCAAGATCTTCACCTGATTCCTTGTTGATCGGATTTCTTTTTATTTCGGGATGTTCGGGTGTAAAAGGGAAAAACCAGTTGGCCAGCTCACTGAAAAAAGGGAAGTGTTTCAGCATTGAAAACGAACTCAGAAATACGTCGGCCCCCTCAGATTGCATCTCTGTGAGCTCCTCCATTTTTCCCATCAGTTCAGGCGAATCTTTCAGGATCTCCTGCCACTCCGGATTTTTATCATCGGAAAGACCCTCGCCGAGCAGACTCTCAATACTGAGCTTATTGCGCAGATTGGGACTGAGTTTGATCATCTCCGGCAGGATCTCATCCTGTAGTTTCCGCTGGATTTTTTCGGTCTCCTTACTTCGGATAAACTGAAGGATCGAGCGCTCAAAATTTGACCTGAATCGCGGATCCTCAATTAATATCTGCAGCCTTCCTAACACGGCATGGTAGAAGGGCATCCGCTGGTCGTAAAAATAGATTCCAATGATCAGCCCGATTAAAGCCCGTTGACTGATCTCTTCATCCGGATCCTCATATGCATTAAAGAGCAAGATGATCTTATGCTCGTCGAAAAACCGGATAAGACCCAGGGTAAGAGCGGTAACAATCAGAGCCTTTTCATAGAAGGGAAGCGTCTCATTTTTCAGAAATGAGCGGAAAAACTGAATTTCATCACCTGTCAGCCGGTCTGTAAACCAGCAATGGTAAAATATCGTAAAGATCTTTTGCAGGTGAATCTCTGAATCCATTCGCGGTTCATTCTGGCCTGCTGTACCATCTGTTACCAGGGTTCGGAGCTCTTTTTCAACCGAATACCGTTCCAGATCCTTCGCATATCCTTCAAAATTTGTGATAAAGTGTTTAAGAAATCCCCGTTTCTTTTGATATTCAACAGATTGTGAATATTTCATCCGCAGGTTCTCATAAATATTGTCGGCAAGCTCATAAGTGGATATAAACAGGTGCTCATAGATCTTTTGCCTTTCAGGATCGTTAATCCCCTCGACAGTATATTTGAGCATAAATTTGTAATTTTGCTCAAGATTGAAGAACTGATCCCCAAATTCACCAAGGCCGGTGACTGCGATCAACTCCTCAAGAAGATCAAATGCCGGCTTTAGCTTTCTTGTCGACAACAGATTACAAATTTGCCTGTATTTATACTTTAGCTCTGAATCGGTCATTTTAATGTTTTATTTACTTCTAGTTCAAATTTACGAGAAAATATGGTTACATGCAAAAACAACTGGGTTAAAGTATTATTTTGCAGTGATTTTTTATCTTTAAAAAATAAAAATTGATAAATCTGCTATGATTGCAAAACTTAGAAGTAAGGAAATCAGCTGGTTATCCTTCAATGAGAGACTGCTTCAGGAAGCTGCGAGGCATGAAGTACCTCTTATCGAGCGACTTAAGTTCCTGGGAATTTATTCCAATAATCTGGATGAATTTTTCCGTGTTCGTGTTGCTATTTTGAGGCGTCTGGCAATGATTGGCCAACTTACACTGGCTGAAGGGGGCAATCCGCGCGAAGTGCTTTCTCAGATTGAAGAGATTGTTATTCAGCACAGTAACCGGTTTGAGGAAATTTATAACCAGATATTGAAAGAGTTGGCTGATGAAAATATTTTCATCGTCAATGAGAACCAGCTGACCCCTGAGCAGGGTGAGTTTGTTACCCACTATTTTAAAAGAGAGGTAAGACCACGGATTATGCCAATTATCCTGAAAAAGGGGACAAAGATGCCTGTCCTTCGTGATGATGCCATCTATCTTGCGGTCGATATGGCAAAGAACAAGAAATCGGAATATGCCCTGATCGAGGTCCCTACAGATCTGCTCCCGAGGTTTGTAATAATCCCTTCCAAAGATGATAAAACCTATATTATTCTCCTTGAAGATGTGATTCGTTACGAGCTGGACGATACCTTTTATATGTTTAACTATCAGAAGATCAGTTCATATATTTTCAAGTTGACACGTGACGCGGAACTTGATTTGGATGATGATGTGGCAGAGAGTTACGTTAAACTGGTGGCAAAAAGTATTGTAAAACGGGGTAATAGTGCCCTTGTCAGGTTTGTTCACGAAAAGGGTATACCTGAAAATTTGCTCTCTTTCATCCTTTACAAACTCAATTTCAAAAAGGAAGATGTCGTTATCGCAGGGAGCAGAATCCATAATTTCAAGGATTTTATGGGATTTCCACTGGTCGGGGCGAAACATCTCTACTATAAACCCAAGAGTCCGGTACGACATAAAAAAATTGTTCACGGCCAAACCTATCTGAATAGCATCAGCAAAGGGGATGTCCTTTTCCATTT
>JAHEYS010000265.1 GCA_023251475.1 Prolixibacteraceae bacterium | reverse complement strand
ATTATCCGCCTTTTCCATAACCCCGTAGTCGATCGAAATATTGGGGCACTCTGAATAGACTTTGTTGATATACTGAACCTCATTGGGCGTGTTAATATGTTTTTTCCCGTAGTCAAACAGCGCGTCCACTTCAGGTAAATGTTTGATAAAGGCGTTTAATATTGCCCTGGCTGACCAGATAAATATCCCTGAATTCCAGTAAAATTCCCCTGTATCAATAAATAGTTCCGCCATTTTGCGGTCAGGTTTTTCTGTAAATGTCTTTACCCGGAACAGGTTCTCCTTCTGCTCAAACTCCACTTTTTCAGCAACCTGAATATAGCCATATCCGGTTTCAGGACGAAGCGGATGCAAGCCCAGTGTAAGCAGGACATCCTTTCCTGTGACATATCTTAGTCCATTTTTTATCTCTTCCTCAAAATAATCCTGTTTTAGAATCAAATGGTCAGAGGGGGCCACAATCACATTGGCATCAGGACAAATACTCATTATTTTATAGGTGGCATAGGCAATGCAGGGCGCCGTATTTCGGCGTAATGGCTCTGACAAAACCTGTGAAGGCTTCAACATTGGAAGTTGACTGAGTACAAGTTCTTTGTGATTTTCGCTGGTCACGACCAGGAAATTGGCGGGAGGAATGATGTTCGAAAAGCGGTCGTAGGTAAGCTGAAGTAGTGAACGTCCAACGCCAAGAATATCGATAAACTGTTTTGGTTTTTCGGTAGTGCTTAAAGGCCAGAATCTGCTTCCGATACCACCCGCCATAATCACACAAAAATTATTGCTGTTTTCCATCCGTTTAATTTTGCTTAAAATTATTTATTTTTTTGAAATAAAACAGAATCAGTTAAAGGTGTTTATCATTTACTGGTCATAATCGCGCTAATTCATTGATTAAAATATTTGTATTTTTACCGGACAATTTAAATGATGATTATCCCGTTTGAATTTTTAAGTGAACAGGGGATTTAAGAAATTCCAAACAGATGATTATTAGCATTTAACCAAATATACAAATTGTGGGTGTACTTTATCACATCGGACAATACTTTTTGCTGCTGGTACGGGTATTTAAGAAACCGGAGAAAAATTCGATCTACCGGCAGCAATTAGTCTTTGAAATTGAAAAACTGGGAATTAATTCCATCGGGATCGTTGCGATCATTTCAGTTTTTATGGGTGGAATCATTACCCTTCAATTGACTTACAACATGGTGAGCCCATTAATGCCCAATTATATCATCGGGCTTGGGAACCGGGATACGCTGATTTTGGAATTTTCCTCAACGATACTCAGCCTGATGCTGGCCGGGAAGGTCGGGTCAAATATCGCCTCGGAACTGGGAAGTATGAGAATTACAGAACAGATTGATTCAATGGAGATCATGGGTGTGAATTCTGCATCATACCTGATTCTTCCCAAAATCATAGCGGTTGTTTTTATGAGTCCCCTTCTGTTTATCATCAGCGTCGCATGCGGCCTGTTCGGGGGATTAATCACGGGACCACTCTCAGGAACGGTCACAGTTGCCACTTACATTACCGGAATAACAACCCTGTTCGTCCCCTATTATGTTGCATTTTCAATTATAAAAACTTTTGTTTTCGGATTTTTAATTGCAACTGTCCCTGCTTATCTGGGCTATTATGTTCAGGGTGGTGCACTGGAGGTGGGGCGTGCAAGCACAAAGGCAGTGGTCAATACCAGCATCCTGATACTGTTTTTCGACCTTGTCCTTACCCAATTGCTATTCAAATGATTGAAATTAAAAATATCTGTAAGTCTTTCGAAGGCCGTGATGTGCTCAAGGATATCTCTGCGGTTTTCGAAAAGGGGAAAACCAATCTGATTATCGGTCAGAGTGGTTCTGGAAAGACCGTTTTGCTCAAGTCGATTGTGGGCCTGTTTGAAATCGAATGTGGTGAAATCCTGTTCGATGGAAGAGATGTCCGCACGATGGATTTTAAAGAACAAAAATTACTTCGTCAGGAGATTGGGATGGTTTTTCAGAACGGTGCTCTTTTTGACTCCCTGACCGTTGAGGAGAATGTGAGGTTCCCAATGGATATGTTTACCAATAAGGGGCTTAAGGAGAAAATTAAGCGGGTGAATTTCTGCCTTGACCGGGTGAATATTAAGGAATCAAATCACCTTTACCCCTCCGAGATCTCGGGTGGAATGCGAAAACGGGTAGCGATTGCCCGGGCAATTGCACTTAATCCCAAATATCTGTTCTGCGATGAACCTAATTCGGGTCTCGACCCGGTAACCTCCATCCTGATCGACTCGTTAATTAAGGATATTACTGCTGAATTTGATATCACGACAATCATTAACACCCACGATATGAATTCTGTGATGGAGATAGGTGATAAGATTCTCTTTATCTCTGAGGGGCAGAAATGCTGGGAGGGGAACAATACCCAGATTTTCAGCACCAGGAATAAGAAGCTGAACGCCTTTGTTTTTGCATCACCATTTTCAAAGAAATTCAGGGAATTAAAAAAGATGGAGGAGGACGAATGAATAAATTTCCGGTAATATTTATCGCAGTTCTGGTTCTGGCCTGCTCTGGAAACAGCGTACCCAGCGGGATTCTCAAAGAGAAGGAGATCATTCCGGTGCTGGTCGATATTCATCTGGCGGAAGGGATT
This sequence comes from Prolixibacteraceae bacterium, assembly GCA_023251475.1. Taxonomy (GTDB): domain Bacteria; phylum Bacteroidota; class Bacteroidia; order Bacteroidales; family Prolixibacteraceae; genus JAAFHB01. Next base: position 6,770 of record JAHEYS010000265.1, on the reverse strand, counting down.
TATGCCCAACGATATACCGAGAAGATTACCCGCCTGAACTATGAGGAGGACCTTTACCTCTCAGTCCTTAAAAAATATAAGCTTGATCAGAAGACCCTTGAAGCGTCGGTTTTGTATTATGGGAAACATCCCGATCAATACAAGCCGATTTATGACGAAGTGCTTAACCGGCTACTCGAAATGGAGGTAAAGTCAAGGGCAAAAGACTCGATACAAAATATAAGATCAAGGGCACAGGATTCTATCCAGAACTTAAGCACAAAGGCAAAAGACTCGATACCGAAAAGTAAAACGAAGTAGCTGCTATGCGTAAGTTATCTGCTCATTACATCTTTACCGGTACGGGTACGGTGCTGTCAAAGGGGATTATCACGCTTACTGATGATGGGGTAATTGCAGATATACTTGATACAAAAGGTGCGTTGGAAGAGATGGCCGGAGTAGAGTTTTACAGCGGCGTCATCACCCCGGGATTTGTAAATGCCCATTGCCATCTCGAATTATCGCATTTACAGGGTATTTTCCCCGAGAAGACCGGATTGCCAGACTTCCTGAAAAATGTGGTTGAGCATCGTAACATAAACGATGGCAGTGTGTTGGATGAAGCGCGCAAAGCAGATATCAGCCTTTGGAAAAACGGGGTCGTCGCTGTAGGTGATATTTCGAATACGAACGCGACATTTTCCCTTAAATCAAAATCAAAGATAGCCTATCATACTTTTATTGAAGCGCTTGGCTTTTCACCTCAACGTGCTGAAAAGGCTTTTTCGTGGGCTATGAGTTGCTATGAGGAGGCCCGGCAACTTGGATTATCCGCCTCTGTAGTCCCCCATTCCCCTTATGCGATCTCAAAAGAGTTATTTGACAAAATTTTCGGTTTTGCAGTAAGTAACCGGTCCGTTTTGTCAATGCATAACCAGGAGAGCCGGGATGAAGACGATCTGTACCAAAGTGGAAAAGGGGAATTATTCCGTCACCTGACCGAAAATCTAAGAATTGATCTCACTTCATTTCACCCAAGCGGGAAATCGGCCCTGGAGAGTGTAATTGGCTGGTTGCCAAAAGAGAATAAAATTCTGCTCGTTCATAATATCCAAACTGGTCAGCAGGATATTGATCTTATCGCATCAGCAAGGCCGTTGAATCAAACATGGTTTGTACTTTGTCCTGAATCAAATCTTTATATTGAAGGCCGTCTTCCCGATATTGGACTCTTCCGTAAAAACAAACTTCAGATTTGCCTGGGAACCGACAGTCTATCCTCAAACCGGCAACTTTCGGTTCTGGAGGAGATGAAAACAGTGCAGGGCAGTTTCCCTGCAATCCCGTTTGGTGAAATCGTTACCTGGGCGACCCGTAACGGGGCACAGGCATTGGAAATGGATGGATGGGCAGGAACGATAGAAAAGGGTAAACGGCCGGGAATCAATCTGATCACCGGAATGGACATGCAACATCTCCTTTTACAGCCTCAATCACAGGTAAAAAGGTTGATGTAGATAAATAACTTAAATACAAAAGTGACCAATATATGCCGACTTTTCTTTTTGATCAAACCATATTCGGACCCGTTGTCAGTCGAAGATTAGGGATCTCTCTTGGGATCAATTTATTACCAAATGATTCAAAGTTGTGTTCCTTTGACTGCATCTATTGTGAATGTGGCTGGAATCCTGAAAAGGGAACCGTAAAGCCGCTCCTTCCCACCAGGGTTGAGGTGGCCAGACTCCTTAGGGATAAACTACTGGTGATGAAAAGTGATGGGAACCTGCCCGACGTGATCACTTTTGCCGGAAACGGTGAGCCAACCATCCATCCCTCATTTGCGGGCATCATCGACGATACCATAAATCTGAGAGACGAGATTTGCCCCAGGGCGCGCATTGCAGTCCTATCCAATTCCACGATGCTGCATAAACCTGATGTTGTTGAGGCGCTTAAGAAAGTAGATGATAATATTCTGAAACTTGATTCCGGAATTACTGCCACCATCAGGGTGCTTGATCAGCCTGCAGGGAGATTTGACCTGGAGAAGGTGGTCAGGAATTTAAAACAGTTTGATGGAAACCAGATCATACAAACCATGTTTATCAGGGGTACTTTTAAAGGAATCCCGATTGACAACACAACTGAGAATGAGCTGGAAGCCTGGATCGCTCTTCTTGAGCAGATCTGCCCAAAATCCGTAATGATTTATACCATCGCGCGCGACACGCCCGCAAATGACCTTCGAAAAGTTTCGACTGAGGATCTGGAAATAATCGCCCAAAGGGTTAGAAAAGAGACCGGACTGGAGGTTCAGGTCAGCGGGTAACGGGGAAGAAGAGACTGAGCAATTAAGAATGAAAAAATGAAAGAATTAAAGAATGAAGGTCATCAGAACGATATTTGATTGAAAAAAAGTAAACGTCTGACAATAAAAAAAGTAAATAAAAACAATGAAAACGAGATTGCCATTATTGATAATCACATTGATGCTGATTTCCTGTTTCTTAAATGGACAGCAGATTGAAAACGGAAAAGGTTCACTGGCAGCGTATGTTAATCCGTTGGTCGGAACCGATTCCGATCACTCTTTATCAAACGGAAACACCTATCCGGCAATTGCGGTACCCTGGGGGATGAATTTCTGGACACCTCAGACCAACAGGATGGGAAATGGGTGGGGCTATATGTATGATGACACAAAATTAAGAGGATTCAAACAGACACACCAGCCAAGTCCCTGGATCAACGATTATGCTGCTTTTTCATTATTTCCCGAAACGGGGAAAATAATCACCGATGAAAACAAACGGGCCTCCTGGTATTCACATAAGGCTGAAACTTCAAAACCATATTATTACAGGGCATATCTTGCAGATTACGATGTTATTACAGAGATAGCGCCGACAGAAAGGGCTGCACAGTTCCGGTTTACTTTTCCCCAATCCGAAGACTCTCATATTCTCATCGACCCCTTTAATAAAGGGTCGAAGGTTAAAATATCCCGGCAGGAACGTAAAATCACAGGATATTGCCGGAACAACAGTGGCGGTGTACCTGAAAACTTCCATAACTATTTCGTAATTACCTTTGATAAGGAATTTTCAGAAATTGCCACATGGAAAGACAGTGTTTTATCCAAAGATGTTGATATCGCTGAAGGGAAACATACCATGGCTGTGGTGTCTTTTAAAACCCAGAAAGGGGAGCAGGTGCATGCACATGTCGCTTCGTCATTTATCAGCCCTGAACAGGCGGAAATCAACCTGACCAGGGAGATCGGACACGATACCTTCAACCAGACGAAAGAAAAAGCGGAAGCGACCTGGAACAAAGAATTTGAACGGTTAAAAGTAGAAGGGGGATCAGTTGACCAGAACCGTACTTTCTATACCGCACTTTACCACGCGATGCTCTTTCCTCGTAAATTCTACGAAATTGACGCGGGCAATAAAGTGATACATTACAGTCCGTACAACGGGAAAGTTCTTCCGGGTTATCTTTTCACTGACAATGGATTCTGGGACACTTTCCGTGCCGTTTTTCCTTTTTTCACCCTGATGCACCCCACACTGAATTCGCAGATCATGGAGGGACTGGTAAATACCTATAACGAGAGTGGCTGGCTCCCCGAATGGGCAAGTCCCGGACACCGTGATTGTATGATCGGTTCCAACTCGGCGGTAAACATAGCCGATGCTTACCTGAAAGGAATCAGGGGTTTTGATATCAATAAATTGTACGAAGCCATCCTGAAAAATTCAGAAAACGAGGGTCCCCTACATTCTGTGGGCCGCTTTGGGGTGAAATATTACAATAAGCTGGGATATATTCCTTATAATGTTGGTGTTAATGAGAATGTGGCCCGAACTCTGGAATATTCATTCGATGACTGGTGCATCTGGAAACTGGCCAAAGCGCTGGGACGTCCGCAAGAGGAGATTGACCGGTTCGCAAAACGGGCGTTGAATTACCGGAACGTATTCGACAAGTCGGTCAACTTTATGCGTGGCAGAAATGAAGACGGTACTTTTCAATCCCCTTTTCGTCCTGATAAGTGGGGCGACGCCTTTACGGAAGGTTCGAGCTGGCACTATACCTGGTGCGTATTTCATGATCCGCAGGGGCTGGCCAACCTGATGGGTGGCCGCGAAAAGATGGCGCAACGGCTCGATGAAGTTTTCTCTTCCGCTCCCACATTCGATTATTCCTATTACCGTTCCCAGATCCATGAGATCACCGAGATGCTGATCAGCAATATGGGACAATATGCCCATGGAAATCAACCCGTTCAACATGCAATTTATCTTTATGACTACCTGGGTCAACCGTGGAAAAGTCAATACTGGGTTCGCCAGGTGATGGACCGCCTTTATAATCCTAACCCTGACGGACTTTGCGGTGATGAGGATAATGGGCAGACTTCCGCCTGGTATGTTTTCTCGGCAATGGGTTTCTATCCTGTTGCACCCGGCACCGGAGAGTATGCTTTCGGATCACCGCTGTTTAAAAAAATAACGCTTACGCTCGAAAACGGTAAGAAGTTTGAGATCAGCGCTCCTCAGAACAGCACCGAAAATGTTTATGTCGATAAGATTACCCTTAACGGCGTTGTGTACGATAAGAACTTCATCACCCACAGCGACTTACTGAAAGGTGGCAAACTGCAGTTTGAGATGAGCAAGGTTCCCGGTAAAACAAGGGGAATTGCTCCTGAGAGTTTCCCTTATTCGTTTTCGGACAGAAAAAAATAGGTTTAATAAATCCATTTGGCATCATTTCAATTCTTAAACTTTGCTTAGCGTCTTCGCGTGATTTTTCTTGTTGTCCCACGCAATTCGCCAGTTGGCGGAGCAAAGTCGCAAAGATGTAAAATACGACATTTTATCTTTCTTATTACTTATTTCGCCTTAATCGTGTAAAAGTCATAAGTCTCTTTTGCAATGTCAGCAATTATTTTTTCATTAGTTATTTTCTTCGTAGTAATATGAGTAGTCTATCCCTTTCATAAACATTTCCCGGTCGTTGATTTTGCTGGTTAAAGCGTTTTTCAACAGTTTTTTTAGAATGAGGCTGTTGGTTGGGCTTTGCATCATTGCGTTCATGTAATCAGGTTTGCTTATTTTACTCCAATCCACGCATTTTTTGAGGCGTTTTTTTAGTATCAAATCCAACCATATTCGGGCGCTTCTGCCGTTGCCTTCCATAAAAGGGTGTGCAATGTTCATTTCTACATATTTGTTTACGATTTCGTCAAATGTAGTTTCGGGCATTGCTTCTATTTGCTTTAAAGTTTCACCCAAAAAGCGTGATACAGCAAATTGAAATCCTCCTTTTGAAATGTTTTTTTGCCTGATTTGTCCGGCAAAGTCGTACAAGCCACCAAACAAATAAGCGTGAATTTGTTGCAAACCTTTGGTTGTACCAACGTCTATGGTGTTGATAAACGAACTTCCAAACATTGCATACGCTTTTGTTTTGCTTTTGCCGTCTATGCTTTCATCGCTGTATGTAAACCATTCAATAAATCGGTTTGCCTTTTTGCCCGGAAATTCTTTGCCCAAGGTAATGATGCCAGTGTTATCCAACATATCGGTTAAATATCGTTTACCGTCATTTGCTAAAAGTTTCAGTTGGGTAGTGGCACTAACCAACTCGCTTTTTTCTTTTTTTAATTTGGCTTTAAGGTATTTCCAATAATTGCGAGTTTTGGTGTAGTCGTCCTGGTCGGTAAGCAAAGCTACAATATCCAGCACACTAAACCACCACTTGGCGTTTTCTTCGTCCCAAACGGCACGCACTTCGCGGTCGTCAAAAAAACGTATGGATATTTTTGAATTACTCATAATCTAAATGTAATCTATTCTGTCGCTTTGTAATACCAAATATTTTTTTGAATATGCTCATATTCAGATATTGTTTTTAGGGTTGCCACTTACTTATATGTATACCCGCCACAAATATTCCATGATACCACAATCGTTAGCGGGTTATCCGAAACAATATTGCCCGTTATATTTTCTTTAAAATTACCTAATATTCCAAATCTTTAAATCAAGAAATCCATATTTTATCCCCTCAGCATAATCCCCGTCGCCATCCTCCCCGTTTTGGCGCCATCGCGTCGGGCAGAGAAAAACCGGTCACCATCCGACCAGGTGCAGATGCGGGCTGTCTCAATCTGATTGGACGGAACTCCGGCCAAAACCAGCTGATGATGGTTCGCCTTCCAAAGGTCGAGTAACCGCTTTCCCGTTTTGGCAGGATTGGTTTGAGCATAAAATTCAGGGGTAAACTGTTCCCATACCTCCTGGCCCACTTCGTAAATTTGGGGACTAATCGAAGGACCAATACCGGCAATCAGTTCGGAAGGTTGAGATCCAAAATCTTTAGCCATTTTGTTAATCGTTTCCAATACAATATTTTGAACTGTCCCGCGCCAACCGGCATGAACCGCGGCAACCACTTTTCGTTCAGGATCAAAAATAAGGACAGGGACGCAATCAGCTGTTTTTATAGCCACACAAACACCTTCCAGGTTAGTAATCAGGGCATCTGTCTCATTGAGAAAGGCTTTTTGTTCCTGTTCCCCCGATTTATAAAAATCGGCGCTGATTACTTTTACGGTTGCGGTATGGGTCTGTTTTGGGAATATCAATCGCCCCGTTTTAATTTCCAGCGCATCGGAAAGGAGCATGCGGTTAGCCAATACATTTTCCGCCGCATCCCCCGAATTAAGTCCAAGATTCAGTGAGTTGTAATTTCCTGTACTACTGCCATTTATG
>JAHEYS010000264.1 GCA_023251475.1 Prolixibacteraceae bacterium | reverse complement strand
TTTAAAGGAAAATCGGATTTCAAAACCTGGTTTTACCGCATACTGATCAATGAAGCATTTAAGCATCTTCAGAAAACTAAAAAAGAGATCGAATTATCAACCAATCAGAATTTACCCGGGACTGAAGAGTTCGAAGAGACTTTCAGAGGGCTAAATGTTGAAGAACAAAAATATTTGGTGACCGAATCGCTCAAAAAGATACCTCCCCAGGAATCCCTTAGTCTCCAATTGTTTTATCTTGAGGGATATAGTATTCATGAAATGATCAACCTCACCGGTTGGTCTGAAGCTAACGCAAAAGTAATTTTGCACCGTGCAAGAAAACATCTGCTGGAGGTAGTGAACACCATGATTGGCAAAGAATTTTTAATTGGGAAAAAATGAACTCAGAAAAAGAAGATAAGTTAGTCCGTGAGCTGATGGAAAAATCGGTCAGAGAGATGCCTTTCGCCGATTTTGAAGAGAAACTGATGGAGCAAATACAGCAAGAGGTGAAAGCTTCACATTCTTTTCTGAAGGAGATCAAACTATCATGGTTTTTCTTTGTAATTGGGACCCTTTTTGGTCTGGTCCTAAATATTATTGTCTCGAAAATGAACCAACCCATCCTGGGTTTACCCGCTCAACAATTCAGCCTGATTATCCAGACCCTGTTTGTCATCTTTTTGCTATTCCAGTTTGACCGGTTAATCGGACTTACAAAACACATTGATATTAATTAAAGATTATTAACTAAATAATATGTTCAACGACTAATTATGTAGTTATATATTTGTATGATCTAACTTTATAATATGTCAATGAAATCAAACAAGTTCGATCTGAGGTTTAATCCGGTCTCTCTTTTAATTCTTATATGCTTCGTTTTAGTTAACATTCCTGCTCAGGCGGCATTGCCTCCCGGCAAATTTCAGATCAGGGGTATTGCCACGGATGCAGAAACGGGTAAATCCATCCCCTATGCCACTGTCACCGCGCAAAACATTCATGGAATCATTAAACGTCTGGCGACCGATGCAGAGGGTAAATTTTCATTTGCCCTCGATTCAACAGGCAAATATTCAGTTTTGGTTCAATCTGTAGGTTTTAAAACCGGAATATTCGAGGTGAATATTGAGGATAAAACGGCAAAGATTGATTTAGGCGCAATTAAATTAGCTCCCGGTACTGAAAATATCGCCGGGGTTTCAGTGACTGCGCAGAAACCATTGATCAGAACTGAGGTGGACAAGATTGTCTATAATATCGAGGCTGATCCCGATTCAAAAACAGCCACTGCGCTGGAGATGTTCCGGAAGTTGCCGATGGTAACGGTTGACGGAGAGGATAATATTCAGGTAAAGGGAAGTTCTAATTTTAAAATTCTGCTCAACGGGAAAAGTTCCTCAATGCTCTCCCAAAATCCGAAGGATGTTCTGCGTAGTCTTCCGGCAAATTCGATCAGAGATATCGAAGTGATTACCAATCCCTCTTCAAAGTATGACGCCGAGGGGACCGGCGGAATTCTGAATATTATAACAAACAAAAAGCAGCTGGACGGATTCATGGCCCGGATCAACGCAGGCGTCGATACCCGCGGAGGATATAACGGAGGGATTTATGCCACCTCAAAACTAAGGAAGTTCGGGTTTTCGGTCAATTATAATTATAACGATTCCCGTCAGCCCCAGGGTGAGAACTATTCTTACCGTGAAAATTTTCTTAGTCAGATCTATCACTATACTGAATCATCATCCATTAACAATTCCAAGGGTAAATCCAATATGGCGATGGGGGAGGCCAGTTATGAAATTGATTCATTGAATCTGATCAGCCTCTCTTTCTGGGGATATACAGGCGACTATAACAGTGTCGAAGTGATGTCCACCCACGATTTTGATACCAATCACAACCAGACCAGGGAATTTTTAAACCACTCCACATCGGCCAATCATTATGGGAATATTTCCGGAAATATTGATTATCAGCGCACTTTTAAAAAACCAGACAAATCATTTACCCTATCCTACAAGCTTGAGCAAACTCCGCGAAGGACAAATGCTGTTAATGGAATTGAAGGGATACTGAATTATGACGATTACCAGCAGCAATCAAAAAATAGCGCATCAGGCGCCGAACATACTTTCCAGATGGACTATTATAATCCGGTCACCAAAAAGCACCAGGTGGAGGGAGGGGTGAAATATATCCTTCGCCGCAACATCAGCAATTCGGACATCTCCCGGTTTGATGCGCTGCAGGACTTATGGATCCGTGATGAGACAAGGAATAACGATCTTGACTATGACCAGCACATCATCGGGATATATGGCGGGTATGTTTTAAAGCTTAAGAAAATGAGCATAAAAACAGGGATAAGGGTCGAAGGGACGATTAACGACGGAAATTTCAGGTCGGTAAAAGATACAAGTTTCACCAACAGGATGTTTAACCTGATCCCCTATATCACCCTTTCTGAAAATCTCGGGAAAGGGCAGAATATCAGGATTTCTTATACCCAAAGACTTCAGCGTCCAGGTATCTATTACCTGAATCCTTATCGTAACGATCAGGATCCGCTGAACATTAGTTATGGTAATCCCAATCTTGATGCCGAAATATCTCATACCGTTGACCTTTCTTATGGGAAATTTGCAGACAAATTCAACATCAATTTAAGCCTGAACGGAGCATTGGTCAACAATTCCATTAATCCGGTTTCGGTAATAAATGGCGCTGGAGTGCGGGCTACCACCTACAAGAATATCGGGAAAAGCCAGCAGTTTGGCAGCTATGCAAACGGATCGTACCGGCCCGGTTCAAAAATCAGTATAAATGCTAATTTGAATATCAACTACGCTTTACTCGAAAGCAACGATGGCCGAAACCTGAAAAATGAAGGTTTCAATTATTCCGGCTTTCTGAATTTAAGGTACACTGTCTGGAAGAACGGAACAATCTCAGGTTATGCGGGACTTTATTCACCCAGGATTATGCTGCAGGGGAAATCCTCCCCCTACCAGTTTGTAGGGGTCAATCTTTCCCAGGAATTACTGAAGAAAAAACTTACAGCCTCTGTTTCCATTTCTGATCCATTCAGGGAAAAGGTAAAGTACACGTCGTCATTTGATGATCCAACCTTCCGTCAAAACAGTACTTACCTCTATGTCAGCAGGATGATCAGATTCAATCTTTCCTACCGTTTTGGTGAGTTGAAAGGGGAGATCAAAAAAGCCAAAAGAGGGATAAAAAACGAAGATTTAAAAGGGGGCGGAGACAATTCCGGAGGATCAAATGGAGGTTGAAACCGAGGATTTGAGTATTGGCGGCAGGTGATAAAGCGCCCCAATATGATAAAAAATCATTGGTGTCCGGTTAAAAATGATATTGATTTACAGCGTGAAAGAGGATGAAATACTCAAATTATTTACAGAAAAAATAATAACTATAAAAATAGTTAAATAATTCCCAAAACACTTGCATGACTATAAATATAGTCGTATATTTGTATTGAAGGATTGACAATTTAAAACTACAGCAATGCAATTAACAAAAGCAGAAGAGCAGGTGATGCAAATCCTGTGGGAGATGGGAGAGGGGTTGGTCAAGGACGTCCGCGACCGGTTCGATGATCCCAAACCTGCAAGGAACACGGTGTCAACGGTAATCAGGATACTGGAGAAGAAAGGGTTTGTCGGACACAAGGATTACGGTAAAGTGTTTGTTTACTATCCCCTGGTGATGAAAAACGAATATTCAGGAAAGCAGCTTTTCGGGTTGCTTCACGATTATTTCAACAACTCATTTCCGGCGATGGCTTCCTACTTTGCCCGCGAGAAAGACCTTTCAATCAAAGACCTTGAACAACTGCTTGAGGATACGAAGACCGAGTTGGCGAAACGTAATAAAACCGCATAATATGGAAACATTTTGGATGTACCTTTTAAAGTCGGCCGTTTGGCTGACCGGTTTCACACTCATCTTCCTGACGGTTTTGCGCAACGAGCGGTATTTCCGGTTAAACCGGATTTACCTCCTTTCTGGGATCATTGCCTCGATTGTTTTCCCTTTGTATACCTGGCATTATGCTGTAATCATTCCTTCATCAACCGGAACAATTTCCATTTCCGGCATTACAGCACAGGTAATTCCTGATCCGGAGCCTGAAATCCCCATTTACTGGTGGTTTTATTCTGCCGGGTTGGGGTGGCTGGCTTTCAGGTTAATCTGGCAAACGGCAAATGTGATCCGGAAATTGCGAAAAACAGGTTATGAGGTCTCCGGACCTGTAAAACTTGTACGCACCGCCGAATATGCTGCCTCTTTTTCATTTTTCTCCTACGTTTTTGTCAATCCTTCAACGTCTGATGTTGAAACGCGGGAGATTGTGAATCACGAGCGGGAGCATATCGAGCAGCGGCACTGGTTCGATTTGTTACTCGTTGAGGTGCTATGTATGTTGCAGTGGTTTAATCCTTTTGTCTGGGTTTATGCCCATCTGATCCGCCAGAATCATGAATACCTGGCTGATGAGAAGGCGTTGCAGCGCACCTCGAATCCGGCCATCTATCAGGCCACACTGCTCAACCAGCTCCTTGGCGTTCCGGTGATCAGCCTGGCTAATTCGTTTAGTTACTCACTCAACAAAAAAAGATTTAAAATGATGAAAAAGAGCATACATTCCCCGTTCAGAAAACTAAAGCTGTTACTCGTTTTGCCGCTGATGGCATTGGTTTTCTACGCTTTCGCGAAACCCGAATACATTACCCCCTCAGAGGAATTGCAAACCGATAATGTCGGTGTGGTTAATGTGGGTCAGGAAGTAAGAGGCAAAGTGGTTAACGCAGATGGAAAACCGCTGGAAGGCGCCTCTGTGGTTATTAGGAATTCAACAACCGGAACAATTTCTGATAATGAGGGAAACTTTCAATTAAAGGATGTTCCGCAGGAAAGCGAACTGGTGATATCCTACATCGGGTTTAAGACTGTTCAAATCAAATCAGATGCGGAAAATTCAATGTTAATTAAAATGAATACCCTTCAGGTCGGGATGGATAAGGTTGTGGTTGTGGGTTACGGAGCGGCTGGACCTCCACCTCCGCCACCCCCGGTATCTTTAAAGGTTTCCAGTGGATCAAAAAATCCACCGTTATATGTTGTGGATGGCGCCATCGTAGCGGCTGCAATTGTAAATGCAATAAACCCTGAATCCATTCAGTCAATCAATGTCTTGAAGGATCAGTCAGCTGTAAAGAAATACGGGGAAGCTGCAAAGAATGGCGTCGTTGAGATCACCTTAAAAAAGAATTGGTTTAATGGAACCTATAAATCGGATACAACTAAAAATGTCATCAGGCTCAGGGGGATTAATTCTGAAAATCCACCATTAATCCTGTTGGATGGAGTTATGATTGACAGGAAGCAGATGGATGCATTCAGTCCGGATAAAATTGCATCAATCAGTGTTTTAAAAGATAAATCTGCAACTGCATTATATGGCGAAAAGGGGAAAGACGGGGTGATCCTAATAACATCGAAAAGTAAGGCTGGTTTACATGAATCCCAAATGGAGCGAATGAGCTACACTCCGGGGCAGGGGATAACAAAGTCGCTTGTTTATACTGCAGTTGAACAGATGCCTGAATTTCCGGGCGGTAAAGGGGCGATGATGAAGTTTATTATGACCAATATTGTATATCCGGTCAAGGCAACGGAAGAACATATATCCGGAACGGTAATGGTGAATTTCATCGTGAGCAGCGCCGGTAAAGTTGAAAGTGCAAAGGTTCTAAAAAGCGTTCATCCGGCACTGGATGCCGAAGCGATCCGGGTAATCGGACTGATGCCTGGGTGGAAACCCGGCATACAGAACGGAAAGGCGGTCGATGTGGCCTATACGATCCCGATTCAGTTTACCCTGAAACCGGAAGATAAAAAATCAGATGAGGTTACAGTGACGGGTTACGGAAAGATGGAACAGAGTGAGGACGGACCTTCTGTAATTGTTACGAAGATGCCCCAGTTCCCGGGAGGCGAAAAGGAGATGATGAATTTTATCATTCAGAATGTCAGGTACCCCAGCCAGGCGAAGACAGATAATATATCGGGGAAGGTAATTGTGAATTTTGTGGTCTCCCGTACCGGTAAAATAGAAAAAGCAAAAGTTGTCAAGGGAGTTCATCCTGATCTGGATGCGGAAGCGCTCCGGGTGATCGGGTTAATGCCCGACTGGGTGCCTGGTAAACATAAGGGTAAGGACGTTGATGTTTCTTATACCCTGCCGATTCAGTTTACATTCGATGGCGAAAAATTAAAAGGGGTAAAATTAGTTACATATGGAGATACGCAAAAAAGGAAAGCACCAATATTTTCAGTAGTTGAGGAGATGCCCCAATTCCAGGGTGGTGCTGCAGAGTTAATGAAATTTATAAGTAACAATGTGAAATATCCGGCTGCGGCTACTGCTGATAAAGCCCAGGGAACGGTGGTTATGAATTTTGTGATCAAAAGCGATGGCAAAGTTGAAAATGTAAAAGTATTCCGAAGTGTTCATCCTGCGTTGGATGCCGAGGCAATCCGGGTGATTGGTCTGATGCCCGACTGGACTCCCGGCAGGCAGGGTGGAAAGCCGGTGGACGTCTCCTTTACCATTCCGATACAGTTTAAATTACAATAAATTTAAGAAGAAGTTGTACCCCCTCGTTGCCACCGAGGGGGTATTGGATGATTGTTTTTAACGTTTTCTTGAATCAGTGACTTGAATCAGCATAAATATATTTGAAACCCAATTAAACACTAACACATTAATATCCAACATTTCAATAATTTAATATCCCGGTTTGCCCGTTGTGTGAATTCTCTTAATTTTGTCCCACTTTTTAGATATGAAAACAAATAAAGGGATATTTCAACGAACGGAGCTCCTGTTCGGAAAAGAGAAGATGGGGGAGGTTGCACTTAAGAACGTGATAATCCTCGGGATAGGGGGCGTTGGAAGCTGGTGTGCCGAAAGTCTGGTCCGGTCGGGTATCCGGCACATCACACTGGTCGATTCAGACCGGATCTGCATCACCAATATCAACCGGCAGGTCCATGCCACGATGGAGACCGTTGGAGAAGTAAAAACAGAAGCGTTAAAGAGACGGCTGCTCGAAATTAATCCGTCGGCGGAAATTACATCGGTACAAAAGATCTACAATATTGCCAGCCATGATCAGTTTGATCTTGATTCATACGATTATATTATCGATGCGATTGACAGTCTGGGGAGCAAGGTTCACCTGATCAGGAAGGCAACAAGGACCAATGGGGTACTCTTTTCGTCCATGGGGGCGTCGCTGAAGATGGACCCAACCCAGGTAAAGGTCGCCGAATTCTGGAAGGTAATCGGTTGTCCGTTCGGATCGAAAATCAGGAAATACATGCGCAAAGGGGAACTTCCCGCCAAACCGTTTATGTGCGTCTATAGTGAGGAGTTACTCGAAAACCGCGGCTCCGGCTCTTCATGTGGAACTGATAAGTGCCTTTGTCCCAAAATAAAATCGGGCGTTGGTGATCCGGAACTGGATAATCATGAATGGTGCAGTCAGAAGGCGGTGATCAACGGAACGGTAGCCCATATCACGGCAATCTACGGCTTTACCCTGGCCGGCCTGGTGATGCAGCATATTTACAACCAGGTTTAATCTTATCCCTTTGCAACGTTTTTATTCCCTATTTGTCTCCGGTCTCATCAAAGACACGGACATAATCCACAATGAAATAATCGGGTAGTTTGGCTTTTTTGAGTATCGGAGATGCCGGTCCATTTCTGTATCCCATACATTCGGTCGATAACAGGATGAATTGTTCGGTATCGGATACCGGACCCGGGACGCGCCATGTTTCCTGACCATCCACATAAAATACATATCCTTTGGGACTCCAGTGAACGCCGTAAATGTGGAAATTACCATCGGCTAAACCTGCCTTAACCGGTCCGGATCCTGAATGCTGATGGTTTTTACCATACCCGTCCCAATGAATATTATGACTGATCACACCATCCCGGGAAAAGTTCTCCATAATATCAATTTCAACCCCTGAACGTAGGGGGTCAAGGCTCGATCCGATTGTTGGCGATTGCAGCCAGAATGCAGCCCACCACCCCTCCTGTGTCGGAAGTTTACAGCGTGTTTCGTAATAACCGTACTTGTGAACAAACTTTGGAGGTTCCAAATCAGCCACAGGCCATACCAATTTTGAATTTCCATATTTGTCACCCGGACGATCGAGGAAGTTCCGGCCAGTTTGCAGATGTGATGAATAGTACTGCCCGTTTTTTTCATAAAGTTTTAACAGCAGATTTCCTTTTCCATCCATTTCAGCTCCATCTTCTGTCCATGTTTCATGACGCGTCTGCATTAAATGCAATCTGAAACCCCACTTCATGGTATCCAGCCGGGTGCCTTCAAATTCATCACTCCATACCAGGCTCCATTTTTTATCCGGAGGCAAAAGACTTTTAGCAAGGTGCTTTGATTGTTCAGTTTGCGCTGTGAGTAAACTGCAAAATCCTAAGTTTAACAGACATATTATCAGGATATTCTTCATTAATCTGGTATTTACTTGTTTATTTTTCATTCCCCCACAAGGTCGATTTATTCTCTTTCCCATTTCGCCAGGTTTCACGCCATAAATTGATATCTCCGGAACCAATCATTGGTTTGGGCTGCCGCTCTTCCCTGGTAAAAGATCTTGGTAGAGCCGAAGCCTTATCCTGGTACCAATAGGCGACAGAGGCCAGATCGAGGGTCAGGTTATTATTATCTCCATGTTCAATGGTGAATTTGCACGATTTATCAAAATAAATCGGATCTGTGACAAAAAAACGGTACACATGGGTATGACCCAGGAAGCCGGTTTCGTTATTTACACGCGGATAACCAAAATAAGGGTGTTGAAACAACTCTTTAGGACACCACGATGTATTAAAAAAATCTTCAGTCCCTGTGCCGACGATCGAAGGAATTGTTTCCCCGTCAATAAAAACCATTTCGTCACCCTCCCCATACCAGGAGGTTACGGGGCAATTGACATAATAATTGACTCCCACAAAGTGCCCTTTCCCCTTTATGTTGGCAAAAACATAGTTACCATCTCCTGATTTATTCTTCGAAATATTATTATAAACGCGTGCTTCGGTAACCTCATGGTTATACCAGGCATGGAAGCGGCCGGTGTTAAGGGGCAGACTCGCCATTTCCACATAGTCGATATTATAGTAGAATGCACTTATTTCAGTACCTGACTGGTTTTCAATTTCAATTCTGGCCCCTTTGGAGAAAGGCATTGCAAAATAACTCACGTACGATTTTCCCCCGCCGGGTGTGACCGATAAAGGTGCGCTTACCATATAGTAGGATTCGTTCCATCCATTACCAAAAAATGGACCGATTGGGGATTCTACCGAT
>JAHEYS010000263.1 GCA_023251475.1 Prolixibacteraceae bacterium | reverse complement strand
GGGGATAAAGTGAATTGAAAATATCCCCGGCAGGGATCATACCGGGGATATTTTTTGGAAATTTATAAAATATGTTCAATCGAAAATCAATCTATTACTGGAAGTGCGACCGTCCTAATGCTTTTTATGCCCTTAATGAAAGCGGGCAAAAAAAGGAATATTCCAATCTGGAAAAGACCATATCGGCCTTATTACAGCGACATTTCGCAGGCAAAGAATTTTCATTCCGACCGGCAGGCGGACAGGGAAACCATATTACTTACCTGGTTTTTTCAGAAGGTAAAACTTTTTTTCTTCGTATTGAAGACGGGCCAGAAGGGGATAATTACATGGGGATTGAGGCCCGGGCAATGGACGAAGTCAGGGCATACGGGGTGAAAACACCACAGATATTTGCAGTGGATTCCTCCCGGAAGAAGGTCCCTTTTGCCTATCAGATCATGGAATTTCTGGATTGTCCTGATTTAAATTCAATCGATAAAAAAGGGGAGCTTGATCTTCTGTCGGTTGGTAGGCAGATCGGGGAAAATGTGGCCTGCTGGCAGGGGATCACTCCCATTGGTTATGGCCCGTTTGATCCGGCCTGTTTGGAAAAGGAGAACCGGCTGCAGGGACTTCATGGACGGTATCAGGACTATTTTCTGCTCAACCTGGACCGGCATCTTGATTTTCTGAAAAGCCGGAAATTTCTCTCATCCGAAGAAACATTGAACCTGCGCAAGGCTGTGAAAAGACATTTACCAATTCTCCGGATCAAACAGGGATGTCTCGTGCATAAAGACCTGGCATTGTGGAATATTTTGGGAACCAAGGATCAGATCCGCGCCTTTATTGACTGGGATGATTGTATCTCCGGTGATCCCACCGACGACCTTTCATTACTGGCCTGCTTCCATAACCGGGAATTTATGGAGTCAGTCTTGCTTGGGTACCAAAATATCAGGGAACTGCCTGAACTTTTTGAAAGCCGTTTCTGGCTTCACCTGCTTCGGAACATGATTGTCAAAGCTGTGATTCGCGTTGGCGCCGGCTATTTTGACAGGAAAGATGATTTTTTCCTCATCGGGAGTGGCGCTGATGGAAAAAGTCTTGAAACAACGACCCGTGAACGTATTTATTTGGCCTATTCCGGACTTACGGAGCAGGCAAAAATGACAGATTTATGAGTGAAAATAAAAAAATAAACGTTTTAGGACGAGGTACCTGGATAACAATCGGGTCTCCCGTCATTACAGAAATGGTGTCAGGTTTTCCGTTCGACTGGTTGTTGTTTGATATGGAACATGGTTATCTGACAGAAAGTTCTCTTTTGGGCAACCTGCAGGCAGTGCGAAATGATGCGATAAAACAAATCGTCAGGGTTCCGACGATGGATTCGTCATTGATTGCCAGTGTTTTGGACCGCGGAGCTTCCGGGATCATGATGCCCCATGTTTCTTCGCCGGAACAGGCGGAAGCTTGTGTAGGTGCAATGCGGTATCCCCCTATCGGAAACAGGGGTTATTCGGGTCAGGCCCGATGTTTTGACTATGGTTTGAATACGCCCAAAGATATTGGCAGTGTTATACCACCGGTTTTAATGGTTCAGATTGAGAATTATGACGGAATCATAAATGCCGATGCTATCGCACTGGTCAAAGGTGTAGATGTCTTGTTTATTGGTCCCTCCGATCTCACTCTAGATCTCACAACCCGGAGCGGTACGACCATGGATTTCAACAGTGCAGTAAAGCGCGTTGCCGATGCAGCTAAAAAGAACCGGAAACAGGCCGGTATTCTGGTTAAAAATATAGAAGATATTCCCAAATATACGCAACTTGGATTTAGCTGTTTTGCGATTGATTCCGATCTTGGGATACTGCGTAAAGGGTACCAATCATTGATAAATCAACTTAAAAACCAATGATTCTATCAAAATTCAGGTTGGATAAATATCGGATTTTGATGCTACTGGCTTGCCTTCTTATTCTAAGTTCGTTTGCCGCTTTTACGCTTAACAATTCCATTCTCGCCTCACCATTGCTCGTTGCCGGGTTTATGATTACCTGCTTCGCCATGATTGGATATCCCAAACTAAAGGGCTATGCCTACACGATGTGGATTTTTACTGCTGTTGCCATAGCACTTTGCTATCCCCGGTATTTTCAAAGTTATGACGGATATAAATTTTCAGGACTTATTGCTCCATTATTGCAGATTATCATGTTTGGAATGGGTTCCCATATGAACCTTAAGGATTTCTCCGGCGTACTGAAAATGCCCAAAGGCGTCATGGTTGGTCTTCTTTGTCATTACACCTTAATGCCGGTAATCGGGTATTCGATAGCAAAAATGTTCGGGTTCCCTCCTGAAATAGCGGTGGGGATCATCCTGGTAGCTTGCACCCCCAGCGGGATGGCTTCAAATGTGATGGTATTCCTTGGAAAAGGGAATCTTGCATTAGCGATCACAGTTACCGCTTTCTCCACGATGATTTCACCTCTGTTAACCCCCTTACTTTTAAAATTGTTTGCAGGCCAAATGGTACATATCAATGTAATTGAAATGGTTATGGAGATCGTAAAAATGGTTTTACTGCCGATTGTTGCCGGATTAAGCTTTAACAATTTTTGTTTTGGCGGGGTAAAACGTAAAAGTTTGTACTGGCAGATGGGTGTATTCCTGTTGCTGATTCTATCCAAAAATGTAATTGCATTTTTAGCATTAAAGGCAACCGGGGAATTTGCATTGATCTCTTTTTTCCGGGATACACTGATATTCTTTGTATTGCCCCCTGTAGCTGCCTTGTTCTTTAAACACTTTGCACAGGGCAATCAAACTTTGCTTTCCCGGATTCTTTCACTGATGTCTCAGATTGGGTTAATAATAATCACAGTAATTATTGTTGCCAACGGATACGACACGCTGTTGAGCAGATGGGGACTGCTTTTGGTTCCTGCAATGCTGTTGCATAATTGCTGCGGGTATTTCTCCGGTTATTGGTTCTGCCGGTTAATGCGGATGAAAGAGCAGGATTGCCGCGCCCTCACTTTTGAGGTAGGTATGCAAAACGGCGGTATGGCTTCAGCCATGGCGGTGAAACTCCAGGGGATGGAGCAAACAGCCCAACAGACGTCAAATCCAGGGCTCAGGGCCGTTGACCTGGTCGCCATAGGAACAGGGTTTCCCATTCCGGCAGCAGTGTTCAGCCCTATCCAGAACATAACCGGATCTGTACTGGCGATGTGGTTCCACAACAGGACTGCAGGGGAAAATCCTGTCGATAAAGAGATAACAATACCTATACCGGAATAATCATTTAAAAGGATATTACCCTGAACTTCGTGAAGTAAATGATTGATTTTATGACGTATGGTGTGGATAAGACCAATATTGATCTTAAGGCAGAAGGCAGCAGCTCATTCATAATCCATTATTAAAAGTATGGAAAGTTTCTCCTCCTATAGGATTTGTTATAAAGCCAAATGTTTTCTTTTGTATTCGAAGGGAGTGATTGATTTTACACGTTTAAAATGCCTGTAAAAATTTGAAATATTATTAAATCCGCAGTTATAAGAGATTTCTTCGACAGAGAGCAGGTTTTCAGCAAGTAACCGGCAGACATGACTGATGCGTACTTCAATTAAAAATGAATAATAGGTTTTCTTTGTCATCAGTTTAAAATATCGGCAAAAGGAACTTACGCTCATATGGCAAATTGCAGCAATTTCCTCCAGAGATATTTCCCTGTTGTAATTATTTAGCGTGTAATTATAGATCCTGTTTAGCTGCCCAATATCAGATTCATCCGAATAATGAAAGACATTGGTTGATGCAACCGCTTTATAATCATTTGTTTCTGCAAGTATCTTCAGAATTGAAAATAAGATATATAACCTTTCAAGATCAGTTGACAATAAAGATTGGTTCATCAGTTTCGCCAGTAATTCCTTGTCGTTACCCTGAATAATCATCCCCTTTTTGGCTTTATCAAATAATTTTGGAATAAGATGGGCTTCGGGCAGGTGCAAAAAATCGGCCCCAAGGCATTGGGGAAGAAAATGCGCAACAATCAACTCGACCTCCAGATTGCCATTGGGATCAAAAAAAGCCTCGTTGCACCTCCAGATATGTGGCAGATTTTCACCTAAAAGAATAATTTCTCCCGAAGAAAAATCGGCGATATTATCACCAATGAACCGAATACCGGACCCTTTTACGACATAATGCAATTCAATTTCATGGTGATAATGCCATACAGCCATTGGATTAGGTTTCAGATCGTGCCTGACGCTGAAATACGAATTTTCGGGCTGAAGCAAAACCTTGTGGAAGTTGGGTTTCATGATGAATTCCTGTTGATTGACTTTTCAGGTTAACAAACTGTTTGTAATAAATTCCGGATCATTTTTTCTGATGGTTATACAGAACAAGGATCGCAGCCAAAGATAAAAAAGATTCCGGATCATTTTGACAAGATCGTACAGTGAATTGCTATGAATTAATAAACAACAATGGGTATATTATTGGCAAATTTGTACTTACATAAGTCGCCTGTATTTTAAGCTATAAAAAATTGCAGTTTTTAGTCGGGATAACATCCTGCAACTTTGATGTAATAACCAGGATATAAAAAGGAAGAAAATATTGAAACCTCGAAAGACATATTTATTGATTTTGCCGGTCTTATTTTATTGGTCATCGATGGCTATAAACCCTCCCAACCCCGAAAAGAAAAAGTTGGATATAAAGGGAACGTTAATCCTTAACATCGCTGCCGATGCGCTTGTTTTGAGACCTGATTGGGGGAGCAACATCAACAAAACTGACCATGAACCTGAATTAAAGGCAAGCCAGTCCTTTTACAATGATTTATCAGAAGAGATCCGAAAATTAAGTAAAGAACAGACAATTAAATCTTTGCATAATTATGTGGATACCATGCGTGGTTTTTCTGCCTCTGTTTACAGTCGGGGAGCTGATGCTATTCATTATTTCAACAGTTTCATCCCCTTTTACAGCCGGAAAATAGTAGATAAAAACGGGAGTATCCAACTTTGTGATGACGGTTCCCAAATCCTTAAAGAAGCAGGGGAACTTTCTACATCCGTAAATAAACCAAGGTCTCATTTATTTACCTATAACGATCCTGAAATAAAGCAAGTCCCAGGTCAGGTCCAAATGATCGTGCAGGATCATAAAAGTGTGTATAATATTCATACAGGACCTAAACCCGTAAGAGGGACCTATATTGTCAGGATTGGGATGGACGATCCGGAAGGATTCAAAAATGCCCGGTTTGAGGTAAAGGTCAATGATGTGGTTTGCCGGCAGATTGAGGATATGTCAGGGGACCCCGCGTATAAATATGACAATACCAGGAAGTGGGAATTTGTGACCAATGTTTCAGAAACCGGAGCACGGGTGATGCAGTTCAGCGCTGATTTGCATTCCGTCAAAAACGGGTATAACCAGATCAGTATCGTTAACCTGCAACCGGATGTGCAGTCGGTCACCTGGCTGGAAGTTCATATCGAATAAATACCTGAAGTGTTCAAAAGAAGATCAGACTATTCTATACCAGACGACTATCAATCAACAGCGGAATATTCAAACTAATTAAATGATATAATACGAACATTTACAAAATAAATCCGATCAAAATGAAAAACAGTGGATTAATAATTCTGACAGTATATCTGTGTTTAATGTTTTCCGAAAAGCTTACGGCCCAGGACTCCAATGCTTTTATGACACCTGCGGCACTGAAAAGAGGTCAGCAGATTACAGATGAATATCCAATATCAGGCAGGAAGTTTGCGGGGATTCCCAGTATTACCGTCAGCCCGGAGGGGCGGATGTGGGCCATCTGGTATTCGGGTACAACTCCGGGTGAAGACGCTAACAATTTCGTTGTTGTTTCTACCAGTGGAGATAAAGGAATTACCTGGAAGGAAATCTTAATCATTGATCCTGACAAAGAGGGGCCTGTCCGTGTTTTTGACCCGGAAGTATGGGTTGACCCGGATGGAAAGTTATGGATATTTTGGGCACAGACCATCGGGCACGATGGCACCATTGCCGGGGTATGGTCAGTTACAGCAAAAAATGGGGAGAAAGATGATACGGAATGGTCCGTACCCAGGCGATTAACCGATGGTATTATGATGTGCAAGCCACTTGTCCTTTCAAATGGAAATTGGATTTTGCCGGCATCAACATGGAAACTGACCGATAACAGCGCTAAAATGGTTGTCTCAAAAGATAAAGGACGAACATGGAATATACAGGGAGCTGCGGATGTCCCTAAAGAAGCAAGGGCGTTTGATGAGCACATGATTGTTGAAAAGAAAAACGGCACACTTTGGATGCTGGTTCGCACAACATACGGGATCGGGGAGAGTTTTTCAGGAGACCAGGGAAAATCATGGAGCCCGTTGCTCCCTTCTGCCATAAAACACCCAAGTGCCCGGTTCTTTATCCAAAGATTAAAATCGGGAAACCTTTTGCTGGTTAAACACGGACCAATCGGAACAAAAACAGGCCGTTCCCATCTGATGGCCTTTCTATCAAAAGATGACGGTCTCTCCTGGTCCAGGGGTTTACTCCTGGATGAAAGGAATGGGGTTTCCTATCCCGATGGTCAGCAGGTTAAAGATGGAACCATTCACCTTATTTACGATTATAACCGGACAAAAGAACAGATGATACTGATGACCAGCTTCAAAGAAGAGGATGTTTTTGCTGATGACTATGATAATCAAATCATCAATATTTTCAGCCACAGGAAGATCGTCAGCGAGAACAAGGGAACCGAAATTAAAAAATAGGTCTGATATCAAATTATATACAAATGAAACGTCGCACCTTTCTAAAGAATAGCGCCCTGACTGGTATCTCGGCTTTGCTGCTCCCATATACCGGTTTTCCAGCTTTCCCGGGCCAGGGGGAATTGCTTTATAACGGAATCCGTCTTCCGGAAGTTTGGCCGCCGCGTAATATGAACAGGGACTCCTGCGAACCGATGCCTGTCCCTTATCTTGAACAACCGCCACGCATAATCCCTATTGATGTTGGACGTCAACTATTTGTTGATGATTTTCTGATCGAAGGGACAAATCTTAAACGGATCTTTCATAAGGCGAAAAAGTATTCAGGTAATCCCGTAATGAAACCCGAAACACAGCTTGAAAAAGGGAACGGCAACCAACCGTTGGCTTGTCCGAAAGATGGAGGGGTTTGGTGGGACTCTGCCGATAAAATATTTAAGATGTGGTACGAAGCAGGATGGATTGGGGCGATGGCCTATGCGACCAGCAAGGATGGAATCAATTGGGAGCGCCCGGATCTCGGTATCCGTCCGGGGACAAACCAGATACTTCCTGAATTCAGGCCGGATTCAACCACCGTCTTCATCGATCACAATACCAAAAATCCCGGTGAGCGGTTTAAAATGTTCATTCGGAAACCCGATTTCCTTGGTGAACACTACGGCACATCCATGGTCTCAGGTGATGGAATCCATTGGGATCACCCGGTCCGTACCGGATCATGTGGCGACCGGAGTACCATGTTTTATAACCCTTTCCGCAATAAATGGATTTACAGCATCCGCTCCTCAGCTAAGAATGGCCGTTCCCGCCACTATCGTGAACATTCTGATTTTCTGAAGGGGGCAGCATGGGAAAATGGGGATATCGTTTATTGGACAGGAGCTGACAAATTGGATCCGCCAGACCCGGCAATTGGAGTTAAAGCGCAGTTATATAACCTCTCAGCAGTGGCTTATGAAAGCCTGATGATTGGTTTGCATGAGATTCATCTGGGTCCCTCCAATGAAATCTGTCAGAAACTGGGAGTCCCTAAAACAACTGAACTGATGCTCGGTTTTAGCCGGGATGGCTTTCACTGGCATCGGCCCGACAGGGAGGCATTCATTCCTGCTACCCGTCAGGAAGGTAGCTGGGAAAGGGGTTATCTCCAGCCTGCAGGTGGAATTTGCACGGTGGTCGGAGACCAACTCTGGTTTTATTACATTGGCTTCAAAGGCGATCAGTCCAACCACCATTCAGATGGGATGAAGAGCGGAATGTATGCCAATGGCAGTACCGGCATTGCAGTTCTGCGTCGCGACGGTTTTGCCTCAATGTCGGCTGGTACTGACCAGGGGGAATTGACAACACGTCCGGTGACCTTTCAGGGCAAATACCTTTTTGTAAATATAAATTGTCCGGGAGGTAAGCTTAGGGTTGAAATTCTGGATGAAAATAATGCTGTAATCGCACCGTTTGATGCTGAAAACTGCACGGAATCATCAGTTGACAGTACCATTCATCGTATTAAATGGAAAGGCAAAAAAGATTTAACCGGTCTGGCCGGAAAGAAAGTCCGGTTCCGGTTTTACCTCACAGATGGAGATTTATTTTCATTCTGGGTAAGTCCGGACAAATCGGGAGCGAGTTATGGATATAATGCAGCAGGAGGACCCGGATTTAACGGATCAAAAGATGAACAGGGCAGGATCGCCTATAAAAAATCAAATAAACTATTGCTCTGATATTTTATAGCGCCGGATGGACTACCTGGCCCAGGGACTCAAAATTTAACAAAGAATAGCACAATTAAAATACAATAGGACCCTATGAATAAAAAGATTGTATGTTTTGGTGAAATCATGCTGCGACTGGCAGCGCCTGGATATCTGCGTTTTAGCCAGGTCAATGAATTTATAGCCACGTATTGTGGCGGAGAGGCTAACGTAGCAGTATCGCTTTCCAATTTTGGGTTGGAAGCGGAGTTTGTCACCCGCCTTCCCAAAAATGATATGGCTGATGCATGCCTGAAAAGCCTGCACAAATACGGGGTGAAAACGAAAAATGTTATTTACGGCGGAGAGCGGTTGGGTATTTACTATCTGGAAACCGGGGCAGTCGCCCGTCCCGGTAAAGTTATCTATGACAGGGCGCATTCCTCAATCGCTGAAATCAGGCCGGGCATGATATGTTGGGAGGAGGTATTGGAAAATGCCGACTGGTTTCATTGGACTGGTATTACACCCGCATTGTCTGAAGGGGCAGCAGCGGCTTGTCACGAAGCGGTTGAAGTTGCCAACAAATTGGGAATTACCGTTTCAACGGATCTGAATTATCGTAAAAACCTCTGGAAATACGGGAAGTCTGCCTCAGAGGTAATGCCCGGTCTAGTTGAAAAATGTGACATTATTTTGGGAAATGAGGAGGATGCTGAAACCGTCTTCGGCATCAAACCCGAAGGCTTTGATGTGACCAAAACTTCCGGAGCGGTCGATGGTAACAGGTTCCAATCGGTTTGCGAACAATTAATGGATAAATTTCCGCGCGCCAAAAAAGTGATCATCACTTTGAGGGGATCGGTCAGTGCAAGTCACAATACATGGGCAGGTGTATTATATGACGGAGAACAACTTTTTAAATCGCCCGTCTATAATATTACC
>JAHEYS010000012.1 GCA_023251475.1 Prolixibacteraceae bacterium | reverse complement strand
ATAACCTTTCCCTTCGGCTCCTGAAGGTTTGACCAGCAAACCAGTCGTAGGTGGTTCGCTCAATGACTTCCAGCCTGTTATCCCATCTGTACTGTATTCAAACCTGTAACGGGTTGCACCGGCAACAGAGCGAACTGCCACCAGTACTTTTCCCTTTTCATTGCGGGAAAAGGCAAATTCCGGGCGCGTAAGATCGGGTGATCCTGCGGTGAGTGTCCAGAGATGTTTCCCTGCCGGGATAGCTGCGATTAGTTGATTTCCCTCCTGTCTAACAGTTAATTTCACCCCGGCAACATAGAATTTAATGTTCTGCGGTACTGACCCTGTCCATTGAAAGGTTACCGGGGAGGCTGCCAGACCTGAATATTGACCGCTGATATTCTGGTCCCCCGAATAAACTGCGCTGATGCCCGCATCCGTATTGGTGGTTTGAATTTCAAAATTTGCATTCCCGATTTTCGTTCCGTGAAAAAGTGCCATTTCCTGGTGGCCGGCTTCCCGTTCGCGGATAAACCCTGCGGTTCCCTCAAAAACATATCCCTTTGCGGTTGACTGGACTGGCTTATCGTTCCTGAAAATATAATCTTTGCTGCCGTTTGTAGCAGTCACGATGCAGCCGTATGAAGTTGTCTCCTGTGTAAAACCCTTTTTATGCGAAACAAAGGTCATGCAGTCGCCCGTTCCGTCAAACCATAACCCCTTGGATTCGCGTCCTGTAACTTTTATCATCTCCGGTTTTCCTTTGGATGCATTATAACCGGCTGCCCCACCTTTGACCACATTCAATTCAGGAAATTCTTCATTGGGATGGGTGAACCAGCTGAAACGGGTTCCCATATTTGGATTAAAAACATCGTCATAAATCAGGAAGTAATCACTTCCAACCAGCATGATACTCCGACCCTGGTATTCGGGCCACGAATAACCATCTTTTTGGGCAGAAACAATCTCGGCAAACTGCCCCACTGAAAGATCAAAGAGTGGTTTGGACAGGTCGCTTCTGCCGATGGCTTTAAACTGCCCATCTTTGAATACCCCAAAATTGGTAAGCAGATCGGTATCCTGGATCCGGCGGTCGCCAATGTCTTCTTTTCCGTTATGGCTGTATGATTTACCTGCCGCATAAAAATAGATCGTCCCGCAACCGCCATCCGCAGCCAGTCCCCAGCGATAATTGGGTCCTTTGTCGATCTGCTGCAGATGGACCGAAAGCTCATCTTTTGTCCCGACAGCAGCCCGGAGAATGATTCCATAGCCGGTCAGTTTGACACTTTTAAAATCGGGTGGAGTACCTGAATCTTTATTTTCAGGATACATCATTTTATAAACCCCTTTTGCCCTGTCAATTGACTCCATATCATCCTGCTCCGGTCTTGACTGATAACGGATATTTTCAGACAGCAGGGGGTCGAAATACTCCAGTGCCTTCCCTAAACGCCAGTAAACACTTGGGGGACGTCTCCGGATTGAATGAGCTCCCTGTGGAGGAAGTATCCGGGCAGGACCTTTCTCCGGAGTGATTACCCCCCAGGTGTGCATATCGAGCTTACCGGTCACATCACGATAAAAATCAAGTGATTCGCCATCGAAAGGTGCTGAAAAGCTATTCAGTACAAATGAGCCAACCTTTTGTAACTGGCTGTTTGCAAGGCGGTTTTTCGAATCTCCATGCTCCTGCAACAAGAAGTTGGAACGAACGGTGGGTCTGAGGAAAGCCCAAACATAGGCGCCAAGATTCTCTGTCCATCGTCCACCCTGTGCTTCCCAGCTTTTGACCTCCGGACGGACATGGAAACGGGTATTCAGGTCTACATATTTTTCAAACATATCTCCCCAGTTTTTGGCCTCGGGATGATCGGGAAAAAGAAAAGCTGCAAGGGCAACGATCCCTTTTACATCAGCCAGAAAATTGGGATGTCCGGAGAGCATGACCCGCATGGGCATGTACTCCTCACCGGCGGAGGTATAGGCATGAACCAGGAACATCGCCGCCAACCGTTCGCGCTGCAAAGCAGTTGCTTTTGGCAGCAGACGGTTAAATGACCCGACATAGCCGTCATAAAAACTCCGCGCCGGTACGGGAGCATACCCACTGTTCTGACATGGGCCACTGAAAGTCAATTCATTGGAATAGCCTCCATTTACAAACGATCTTTCAAGGTTTTCAACGGTCTCTCCCTTCTCCTCCCCGAAAATCACCGGAGATAACTTCAGCGGAGCCGGGTATGACAAATCCCAATCCTTTACCCTGTTCAGGTCGATTGTGCTGTGTCTGTTCTGCAAAAAGGTGTTGTAGGAGAGTTGTGATATTTTGGTACGTGGATGTTCTTTTCGGGGACCACTCAGCCGTTCGAGTTCATCCATGTAATCGATGTCCTTCTGGTGGGAGTAGCAGCTCAGCGCCGTGGAACGCTGTCCGTCGTAAACCGGGTAATTCCATTTCAGTTTCCCCTCCTGGTAATAAAACCTGACACTCAGCTTTCCCGAAACCGACCAGATCGAATACTCCTTATCGTCCCATAAGGAGGCGTCCTGCATAAATGCCCCAACCGACTGCATCGATTTCTCGTCCCAGAAAACAGAGGAGGTAACTGTCCGTTCAGCGGGCCAGTTGCCGTAAATCCCCACTTCAAACGGGATCTTGCCTTCATCACCGGCATAAGTGATGCCATGATGGGAATCAAGCATATTCTGTCCCACCTTCTCCCAGTCGTACCGTTTGAAACCGGGGGTATCTTTCGGGGCGCCGTACGGATGATTGGGCGCCTGACGGTGGGTCGGGCTGAAACCTGTCCATCCCATCTCCCAGAAGGTTTTCGTCCCTGCTGAAAAACCGTTGATTTTCTCTTTCAGTTCAATAAATTCGTACCCTTTTATACAACGGATATTCGCCTGGTAGGTCGCCCCATCGGTAAACAGGTATTTCACCTCGGCCTCGGCAAACAGCGGACCGTCGCTTACTATTCTGGAATCGAGCCGTTGCAGTTTTTTACCACCTGCATTAAACGTACTGCTTCCCATCCGGGATTTCCCGCTCATCGAAATACCCAGGACCGGCCCGGGAAGAACATCAGAGGGTTTATCCTGTGAGACCGGCAGCCAGACGGTAAGCAGATTTGTTTGAATGACCATCTCCTTCTCCTTTTGCTCCACCCTGATTTT
>JAHEYS010000540.1 GCA_023251475.1 Prolixibacteraceae bacterium | reverse complement strand
TGGGTGAATCAAAACGTTCGCCCTCCATAATATCCTTATCACCAGATAATTTACCGCTCTCATATTTGGCGATGACGATGTGCTGATAGGTATAATCGTGCCAGCTGTCCCAGTGACGGTACATCAGGTCCGTTTCCAGACGGGCATTGGCCTTTGGAAGGTCCGGAAATAGGTCATGAATATCTTTATCCAGTTTCACAGACTTTATATAAACGATATTCTTTAAATCCGGAGAATATTTAAACCCGGATATCCCGTCGGTGATATCTGATACCTGTAGGGCACCCGTTCCGTCGGGATTTATTTCCCAAAGCTGGGGGCTCCCAGATTTGGAAGAGATAAAACCTATCTTTTGCCCGTCAGGACGCCATTGTTCCTCCCCCTCTTTTTCGGGAGTATCGGTCAGTTTCTTCGCTTCGCCTCCGGAAACAGGGATTACATAAATATCGCGGTACGATTTATTTTCAGCAATATTGAACCAGGTCACCCCGTAGAGCACCGATTGCCCGTCAGGTGATACCTGTGTTCCCCCTACCCTGCCAAACGACCATAAAACTTCGGGGGTCATCAGATCCGAGGATAATTTTGGAGTCTCAGGGGTATAATTTGCTTTCGCAGGAACTGGTTTTTCACTTTTCATACAGGCCGAAAAAAGGAGAACAATGAGAAAAAAAACGGACAGATTTTTCATTAGTAAGAATTTATTTTTTAGGTTATTATGTGAGAGAATTGGAATTTATTTCTGGCTATTTCATTTGTATTTAATTTGTTTTTTAGCAGCCAGATGGAATTCGCATAAAGTTCATTATCATTTCGATTGGTGTTTTTGATATCATGCTCATTTCATGTAATCTCAATTCCGTATTTCTGGATTTCACTCAGGAAATCTCCACTATCATTATCTCTCTCAATAAGGACAGGTTCAATCCTGTCATCAATTTGCCTTCTAAGCTTCCACAACAATGGGTGGATAGCAAAGTAATCACCTTCTAAATGGTTTACAACTATTGCAACATCGATATCACTATCTGCCCGATAAGTGTTTTTTGCATAGGAACCAAACAGATAAACTTTCTCAAGGGGAAAGTAATTCCTGAGTAAAAGGCTATATTCTTTAACTTTTATTAAAGCTTCTCTTTTATCCATAGCTGTATTTCTCTGGTTTTAATCAGAATTTCAGTACATTTTTCTTCTGTTAAACTTTTCATCAACCGCTCTTTATGAGATGGATAACGAGCTTCTATGTTTAGTGGTTCAATTTGGTCAATAAAATCCTTTTGTTCATCGGAAAATGCTTCGTAAAAATCGCCTTTTTTAGCCAGATAGGATAAGCTATGCGAAAAAGGAGCAGTTTCTGATTTTGCAATGATAAAATAGGCTTTAAAAATTTTCTCAATTGCCTGATGACACATAAATCCAACGATGAATACCTCTTGCTCCGAAGCATTGCCTCGGCTGTATCTAAATCATAATCTGATATTTCAATCCAATACCTTACCTTATCAACCATTTATCTATCTTTATTCCAAAGGTAGAATAAAAAATCGACACTTGAAATTCCATATTCCTTTATACTCAAGCCATCACTCCCAACATCAGTACTTGTAGGTTTGCGGCAAATCGATCCTGCGGCCATCATAATCGGTGTACCGGATGTAAAACTGTGTCTGATTCTTCCCTGCAAGTTTCAAATAATCGAGTTTAAAGCTGACCAAAGCTGTTGCCGGATAACTTTGGTGGTCACTCCTGGCATTGTGGCGCAATTCCAGAATAAACGGATTATTGATACCGTTGGCCTCCCCATTGTCGATCAGATTAATGTAATGAACAGATCCCTGGGTGTAATACTTCAGGTCAAGGTTAAGAATTCCCCCCGTTTTTGAAATCCAGGCATCCCTTACGATGATGGGGTCATGCCCCATACTGTCATCCGAAACCTCCGTGTACTTTTTGATAACCTTGAAAAGAATATCCCTCAGGCTGACAATTCTGGCAGTAATGGTTACCGTTGAATCGGTGAGCTTTTGCCGGAGTAAAGGGTCAAAATCAACCCAGACCCGCTGATTATCTTTTACGTCAATAGATGGAGCCGATGAATAAGGAATGACATTATTGCCGTTATCGAGATGAATAACGTAATCATTCATTGTGGAACTCTTCTTCTCAATGGTCCCGAGTGAGGCCATAAAGTCTCCAATGCGGTAGTAATCATCATCTTTAAAACAAGATGTACAAACCATTCCGGTTACCAGCATCGCCGGAACGACTACCTTAAAAAATCGTGCTATTGTATTCATCTGTAAATAATTTGTTTTTTAATGGTCAGATGGAATAGCCCTGGTGATATTTTCATTTCGGTTTGTAAATTCTCGACCAGGGCTATTTCATAGTTTCAAATTTAAAGTTCTGTAATTAGATAAAAAGTGGCGAAAAAAAGTTGCGTGATTACCCCGATTTTTTGAGGCAGAGGCTATTTTTTTTTAGATTAGCACGTGAAGGTTTCAGAATTTCAAGCCTGACCTTGTGATCCGGTGACCGGAATTAAAGGATGGCCCATCTAAGGATGAAACAATTCAACGTCAGTTCAGGACAAAACGATCAGGACAGAAATATAACGCACCGGGTTCCAAATATAAACTACTGAAGTAAAAATGAAAACAAACACTTAAAAATGAGGGTGAGCGGGGTCGCACATCCCGGCATCGCACAGAAAACATAGGATGATGAACATTTTTGCTGCGATAGGTTTGTTTTGGACCGTGATTGAGTAGCTTATTGCTCTTTTTCTCTCTGTGAAACTCTGTGCCTGCTCAGTGTAACTCTGTGAAACAGTTAATTACACTGAGAAACACAGAGGCACACAGAGTTTTTGGACACGCTCTCTACAAAATTATCAACAAAAATCACCCTTCCAGCCCGTCGAGGTATTCCCTGAATGACACGTATCCTGCCGGAAATTCGATGCTCAGCTTCTCCCCTTTCATAAAGGCCTGAAGTTTTTCGGGCATCGGAACATTTCCCCTGCCCACAACCGCTTCGACGGTTTCGGTGAATTTCGCGGGATGAGCTGTTTCCAGAAATATCCCTGTTTCGTCATCCTTTAATAATTCTGCAAGGGCACGGTAACCGACAGCGCCATG
This sequence comes from Prolixibacteraceae bacterium, assembly GCA_023251475.1. GTDB lineage: Bacteria > Bacteroidota > Bacteroidia > Bacteroidales > Prolixibacteraceae > JAAFHB01. The sequence continues at coordinate 25 of JAHEYS010000540.1, read as the reverse complement.
CGGGTCAAGAAGATAACCTGTTGAA
>JAHEYS010000063.1:10778-35919 GCA_023251475.1 Prolixibacteraceae bacterium | reverse complement strand
TTCTCCCTTTATTTTATTCAGGCCAAAACTTTGGCCAATTCGGCTGGCCAGTTCAAATAAGGGTAAACTAAGGTAAGAAGGATCAGCGTTATCATTACCGGAAGGGCTGAACCAGGGCTGAAATAATTCCGGAACATCACGATTGAGCTCAAACCAGCCATGATAAAGATTGGAAGAAGGGGCATCAACTCGTTCGATCAGGGGATACAGGTAATTATAATATCCGTAGATAAGATCGGCTTTCACGATCTCATTTTCCGGGCCGGTAAAAAGGGTGAAAAAATTGAGTATAAATCTTACCACGGGTGATTGTCCGATAATCAGTGAATCATTGGAGATTACATCGTAACAAAACGGGGTGTCAGGATTTTGGGTTTTCCGGTCGAGTAATGCCCTGGCAATCATCGATCCCTCAAATTTTCCACGCACCAGAATTGCGATATCCGCCGGGCGGACACCATTCGCCTGCACGGCTTCAATCCTGCTGATCATCGCAGCAATGGCAAGTTCCCGGTAATCCCCTTTTTTCGTGCTCTCCTCCGGTTCAATAAATTGCACCCTGACATACCCATCGGTGGAAGCTTTCCCTGAAAATCTCTGATAATGATCGCTATATGCCTTCTCAATAATCCCCTTCATCCCTGGCAACTCTTCGAAGGTATGACCCGAGTCTGTCAGGGTTGATTCAAAATCATGATTCAACAACCTTGCCGATTCCCTAAAGAGTATATTATTAAAATCGATCACCTTTCTGGCACTTCTCCAATTCGTATCCAGTGGAATAGCATTGGCGCCAAACTGAGACAAATCTTTCTCTACCTGGGTAGCCAGCAAGTTCCAGTCCCCATTCCGCCACCGGTAGATCGATTGTTTAACGTCACCAACGATAATATTCCGGTTTCCGTCAGCCAGTGAATTCTCAATCAAAGGTTTGAAGTTCTGCCATTGCAATCTTGATGTATCCTGAAACTCATCGAGCATAAAACTGCGATAGACCGATCCCATTTTTTCATAAACAAACGGGGAGTCGCTGCCGGCGATCACCTTGCGCAGAATCTGCGTGGAATCGTTCAATAAAACAAGGTTCTTTTCTTTCGAAACCGACTGAACCTTAAGTGCAATATCGGTAAGCAGTCCAAAAGAAAAAAGATTGGCAAGGATCGCTCTGGCTGTATTGGCCAGCACACCCTCCGTTTTCATAAGCTCAATGGATTTGACCAAAAGAGCGTTTAATCCGGAATCATAAACCGCATCGATTCGCCGCTTTAAATCGGTGGAATCATTTGCTTTATACCAGGAATCCGGATTATCGCACGCATCCAGTGTGCGCGTTCCCGGAAGATCAAGTTTTCCCTGGGCTAATTTATTGAAGTGATTGGCAAATGATGATTTCCCATATTTAAAATTCTCAAATGATAATCCCTGATTCTCCATCAAAACCAGGCCTTCTTTCCCAATCCCCTTCATTTTGAGCTCATAATTATCGAGCACCATCCTCACCTCATGACTGTAACGGTTAAGATAACTTTTATCGGCAAGTTTCTGTAATAAAGGTTCACTGAATAGCTTAAACTCCTCCTTAAATAGTTCCTGTCCGCGTTCAGTAAGTTCTTCCCTGAAATTCCAGCTCCTCCCCTCTTTGATATTTTCGTCTGCATATTCGAGCATCCAGCTTTTTAACGGGGCATTGGTGTCAATTTCGAGGAAAAGTCGGTCAATAGCCTCCCCGAGTACCATTTGGGCATCAAGTTCGGTACGGTAAGATCCGTTAAGCCGCATTTCGCGCGAAAAGGCCCTGATTACACGCTGAAAAAAACTATCAATCGTACTTACGGAAAAACGTGAGTAGTCGTGAAGGATCAGCTTTAAGATTTGTTCAGCTTTTGCCCGAATCTCCGGTTCACTCTGATTAAACTCCAGTTTAAGGTATTCCAGATGACCCGATGGTTTCCCGGCCGCCAGAGATGAGAGGTCTTTCAGAATCCGGTCCTTCATCTCCGCAGTAGCCTTATTGGTAAAGGTTACTGCAAGAATATTCCTGTAGGCACCCGGGCGCTGAAAGACCATCTTCAGGTATTCACGTACAATCCGGAATGTCTTTCCCGATCCGGCCGATGCTTTATAGATTTCGAGTGACGCCATTAAATAATGAATAATGAAAAATGGAAAATGGAAAATTTAGGTTATATCATTCATTTTCAAAATTTTAATTTATCAGCTTAAAACGAATCCGTAAAATTTGATTTTCGTTGGAGGTTGAAACCAGTTGAAATACACCGATTTGAGAAGTATTGGTAACGTGTGGACCAATGCAGGGACAGGCATCGTATTCCCCAACTGTGACAATGCGGACCGTATCGCCCGAACCTTCGGGTAAGCGACTCAGATTAAATCTTTCAGCTGCTTCTTCAATTGTCAGGAACTGCTCCTTCACATCGAGGCGCCTGCTGATTACCTCATTAATCTTCTTCACCAGTTCCAGTTCCTCATCAGTGGTGAGGGACCGGTCAAAATGGTAATCACATTTTGATTTTTTCTTTTCAATGTGGCTCGAAAATGATCTTTCGCATCCAAAAGTCCTCACCATTGTTTGATTGAGAATATGTTCGGCCGTATGCATCTGCGGATCGTAACTCTTCATTGCTTATCAGGATTTTTGTTAAAAGTATAAAATTAACCTCAAACCAAAAATTTATGCCCCATATGCAACAAAGTAAATATAACTTCGTCCTTTACTCAGAAATCAGATCAGTTTGGAAAACAAGTACATCAATATTCACCAGGATTTGCTCAACCGTACCCGGGAGGGTGACCAGCGGGCGCAATTTGAGATCTACCGGCTCTATTACAAGTCGATGTATAACTCAAGTTTACGGATAGTGGGTGTACCTGAAGAGGCTGAGGATATCATGCAGGAATCTTTTCTCACCGCCTTCCGGAAGTTAAAGAGTTACAGTGGTGAGGTTAGTTTCGGTGCCTGGCTCAAGAAGATAGTGATCAATCGTTCGTTGGACGTTTTAAGAAAAAGAAAGGTGGTTTTTGAGGAGATTCAAGCTGAAATGCCTGTGATGAGCGAACCTGAGTCTGAAGTTGACGAGGTTACGGTAGAAGAGGTGAAATCGGCGATAAACGGATTGCCGGATGGATACCGGACAATTTTATCACTGATTCTGCTTGAAGGTTATGATCATGAAGAGGTGAGTGAAATACTTGGAATCAGGAATGTCACCTCAAGAACACAATTTTCCAGGGCACGGCATAAGCTTAAAGAGTTATTGGTTGAAAACAGAAAAAGAAAAATCAGGGAGGATATTTATGGAATTATGGGATGAAATAATTAGTGAACACCGGGATGAATTTGAGGAGGAACCCCGGAGCGGACATGATGAACGTTTCGGGGAGAAACTCCGGATATCGGAATCAGGAAGGAAAAGGTTGCACATCTCCGGATTTCTTAAAGTGGCAGTATCACTGATAATCATATTATTATCAGCGAATCTGGTTCTCCTTCTCCGCAGTTCCGGACCTGAATTAATAGAAACAACTGAGTCCAAAAGTGATCTTGGTGAAGCCTCGTTCTACTACACCCGCAAAATCAATAACGGCATCCGTGACCTCGAAAAAATGGCAGGTGAAGGGATCGGTTCCAAACAGGAGATCATTCAGATTAAAACTGAGCTCGCTGAGATGGACAGTCTGTTTGTAAATCTGCAACAGGAATACCAGGCCAATCCAAACGACGAGCGGATCATCAATGCGATGATTGAATATTATCAAACCAAGCTCGAAATCGTAAATACCATTAAAACAGATTTGGAAAGAGTTAAACAAATAAAAAACAAAAATCATGAAAATCCTAAAATTTAATATTTTAACGATACTGATACTCCTCATTTCAGTCAATGTTAATGCCGTAAGAATCTCAAAAAAAGTGTATAAAAACTACCCCGTCAGTAAAGTTCAGAAACTCGACCTGAATAATAAATACGGCAACATTTATATTGAGAATGGCCGTACTGATTCTGTGATCGTTTCAGCCGAGATATGGGTGGAAGGATCCTCCGACAGGGCACAACGTCTTCTAAACAATATCAATGTCACCGTGAATCTCAGCGGAAGCACAGTTGTAGCCGTGACCAATATCGAGAATACACTCAGCGGAAATAACGAATTCAGTATTGATTACCATATCCAGGTTCCGGCAGATCGTGATCTGGCGGTGGTACAGAAATATGGCAACGTCAATATGAAAGATTTGACCGGAAAAGGACAATTTGAAATTAAATATGGGGAGCTCAATGGTCAAAATCTCCTCTCCTCCGATCTTTCGATGGAAATTGCTTACAGTAAAGTTAATATAGCGTCGTTAAAAGACCTTTCCCTCATTCTGCATTACTCAAAGTTCAGACTTGAAAAAGGGGCTAACCTCAAGGGAGAAACCCGTTATTCAGGGATCAATATTGGCGATTGCAATCAGATCGATGCCAATTCAAAGTATGACGATTACAATATCCAAAACATCAATACATTAATAATCAACACTATGTATACCGGAATAACAATTAATAAGCTAAATACAAAACTCAATCTGATCAATGGCTATGGTGGTTTTACGGTAAAACAAATTCCAGCCGGATTTGAAAGCATCACCATCGAAAATAAATATGCCGGAATAAAACTGGGAATTGCAGCAGATGCCGCTTACCAGTTAAACGGCGCCGCCCGTTACAGTACCATTAAACATCCTGATGGTAAACTGAATAAGATGCGCGAGAATGCAAGTTACGAGGTGAACGGAACGATCGGAAGTTCGGAACATCCAAAGTCATCTGTCCGGATCGCCACCAGCTATGGAAATGTATCACTGGTACCTTAAGGTTTAAACTAAATCAGGTAACACGCTAAATTCAGGGCAATTCGAAATGTTTGATAATTGAAAAGGAGTTCTTAAATTTGGGAAAAATAATGTCGAATGAAGATTTTTTTCAAAGTTATTGTTCTCCTTGCATTTAGCCTAACGGGATGCGCCCAGGGATCATCAGCCCAGTCTTTTGAGATCAGCGTTAGTTTGGAAGGGTTAAAAGACACCAATATCTACCTGGCAAACTATTATGGCAGTAAGATTCTTAAGGTTGATTCGGCACGGCTGGATAAAACGGGAACCGCGGTTTTCCGGAACAAGGAGTTGCGCTCCCCTGGAATCTACCTGATCTATTTAAATAAAGATAATTACCTTGATTTTTTATTGGGGGCGGATCAGCAGTTTTCACTCCGCACCTCTTTTAAACCGCAAGCCATTCGCATTTTTAAAGGTGCCATTGAGACTGAAGTTTTTCAGCAATATCAGGAGTTCCTTACTGTACAACGGACCAGGCAACAGAAATTGCAAAAAGAGATGGAAGCTCATAAAAACAATCCTGATTCGGTCAAAATGATTACCCCTGAAATGGAGGCCCTAAACAATGAAATGGAGGGTTACTGGGAGAAAAAATCGGCCGAATATCCGGGAACATTCCTGGCAGATTTTCTCCGTTCGATGATTTATCCGCGACCTGCCCCCTTTGTTACTCCTTCAAATTGTAAAAATCCCGATTCCCTGAAATGGGTCCTAAACTATAAATTTAACAAGGACCATTACTGGGATAATTTTAATTTCAAGCAAATCGGGTTGATCAGAACTCCATTGATAGAGAGCAGGTTGGATAATTATTTTAAAAATTCACTGCTTCAGATACCCGATTCATTTCTTCGGCCCACCTTTTCGTTGATAGACAAGTCCAAAGCCAATGAAGAGATGTTCAGGTATATTGCGTTACACAGGTTAAACGCCGCGGTAACTTCTGAGGTGATGGGGATGGATAAACTGTTTGTTGAGATTGCGGAACGGTATTTTCTGAATGGTAAGGCGACATGGCTTGATTCGGCGGCCTTAGCCAAAGTGAAGGAGAAGGTCAGGGTGACCAAACCTAACCTGATTGGAAAACTTGCCCCTGAATTAAAACTGCCCGATTCGGAAGGGATGTACTATAGTTTGCGCCAGATGAACTCGAAATACACCCTGCTGCTGTTCTGGGAACCCAATTGCAGCCATTGTAAAAAAGCGGTTCCCCAACTCTATAAAGATTTGTATCTTCCCTTAAAGGACAAGGGAGTAGATATCTTTGCTGTGTGCACCCAAAATAACAAGGAGGACTGGCTGAAGGCGATCAGTGAATATAAGATTTACGACTGGACAAATGTATGGGACCCGTCTGTCTCCTCAAATTTCCGCTCATTGTATGATATTTTCAGTACTCCCGTGATTTACATTCTCGATCCTGCAAAACATATTGTCGCCAAAAGGCTGGACGTGGAAGTCGCCCTGAAATTTTTGAATAATCAGCTTGGTATAAAATAAAAACTCATTGAAATACAATGGATATTTTCAGGAATTAATGTTCCGGTATCAGGCGCCTTTATAAATATTCCAGATCCAGTTCAGTAAAACAATTAAAACACCCGATACCGCAACCCACTTTCGGGAAAGAAAAGATTCGGCTTTGGTAAAAAAACTGAATAACGTTGCTTTCTGATATATAAGATCGATGATAATCCATACCGGAGTGGTGACCATCACGGCCAGTACAATAAAACCAAATGGATTAAGGCGAAAAGCGCCTGAAAGATCTCCTTTAAGCAGGGCTAAAACCGATCTCGATGACCCACAGGAGGGACAAGGCAAACTTGTTATTCTTTTGAACAAACATACCCCGCCATCCACCTCACCTGAAATGTTTCTATTGTAAGCAATTATAAGCCAAACTAAACCTACAGTACAAGCCGTGGATAAAAAAACGTACAACTTGTTTCTTGTCATACTTTTAATAGAGGTATGGCTGGATTTTTTCCATATTTTTCTGGCGGGTCACCCCCATGATCAAAAACCAATCGACAATCGTCCATATTCCCAATCCCCCGCAAGTGAGCAATTTAGCGATTCCCAGACCAACATCTCCGATGATCATCCGGTCGACTCCGAAATGGCCTACCAATATTGATATGATCAAACTAATTGTTGGATCTTTTAATTGGACCGTTGAAATCATGGCCCATTTTGAATCTTCCTGTGTTATCAGTCGTTCTCTGATCGCATTAATCTGATAACTTTCAAAAAACTTACCACTGGTCAGAATGAACATGTCGACCTTTTGTGCTTCCATCTTTTATCATTTGAATTTTCCTACTCATGCGGCTTTTCGGTATCGCCCCGTTTTTTAAGTGGTTGCTGGACTCCACTATCTGACAAAACTTATGGTGGATTATAATTATGAATCAATGCTTAACAATTCTGGTATTTTCGTTCGTGATAAAGAGGGAATAATTTCCAATTGCAATAATGAGGAGAAAGACAGTAAATAAAATCGTTTTATTTTTCATAATGAAATGATTTTTAAAATCCGGTTATTTCTGATTGCCTAAAATTAGCAGAAAAATTCAAAAAAAAATAATTTAAACCTGTAATAAATGATGAGTTGAATGTTCTGGTCTTGAATGAACTATTTACCTGTTTATTCGTTTTTAAGGATATGAAAAAATATCATTCATTTGCATTGGTCTTACTGGTGATTGTGGCTTGCAGCCATCCGAAAGCGGTTGATAAGGATAAGAAATTGGCAGAGTTGAAAACTGTTGCTGATACAGCCTCATTATCATGTTGTTCAAAACTCCCATCCCGTTTCACTTCCGGAGCAGTTGCAACAAAAGATAGCCTGTCAAAAACAGAACCTGATCTCTCAGAGATGGTGTTGATAAAAGGGGGGCAGTTTTTAATGGGTGGCGATACTGTCTGGGGCCGGCCAGATGAGTTTCCACGTCATAAGGTGGAATTATCCTCATTTTATATCGATGAACATGAGGTAACCAACAAACAGTTTAAAGCATTTGTAAATGCAACCGGATATGTTACAACGGCTGAGAAAAAGCCCGATTGGGAGGAGATGAAGCTGCAGGTACCCCCTGGAACCCCAAAGCCTGCAGAGGATCAACTGGTAGCTGCTTCTCTGGTCTTTACACCACCCAACCATCCAGTAACTTTAGATAATCCGCTGATCTGGTGGCAATGGGTTCCCGGTGCAGACTGGCAACATCCGGAAGGACCGGGCAGTAACCTGAAAGGGAAGGATGATTATCCGGTTGTTCAGGTATCATGGGACGATGCACAGTCCTATAGTAGCTGGGCAGGGAAAAGGTTACCCACTGAGGCAGAGTGGGAATATGCCGCCCGGGGTGGTCAGTCAAAAGCCATTTATCCCTGGGGAGACGAGATGGTTACTACGGGAAAGAAGAAAGCGAATGTCTGGGATGGCACGTTCCCGGTTAAAAATACCGGATTGGACGGATATACAGGTACTGCTCCGGTAAAGCATTTTGTACCCAATCCATATGGATTATACGATATGGCCGGGAATGTTTGGGAATGGGTATCAGACTGGTATACTGCGGATTATTACGAGCAGTGCAAAACAAGTGGCATTGTAGTAAATCCCCGGGGGCCTGCTCAATCGCTCGATCCCGCGGAACCATATACTCCCAAGAAAGTGGTCCGTGGAGGTTCCTTTTTATGTAATGATCAGTATTGTTCCGGATTCCGGATTGGCGCCCGGATGAAAACGAGCTGGGATACCAGTCTGAATCACACCGGGTTCAGATGTGTCGTTTCAGCAAAATAATCAACTGAAAGTTTGAACTGGAATTAAATATTGCAGAAGCCCTGTCTATTCGAAAGTAGCTTCTGCAATAATTAACTGATTTTTACTTTTAACGCTTTGAAATCCTGTAATTGAATTGGTCCGCTTTTTTAGGGTTTTTGCCCTTTAAATTAATGCGGTAAATATTATCTCCCCAATTCTTTATAACCCCCTTGTCCTCCATTGCTCCCATTTTAATTTTCTCAACAGAAACCTCAAATTGTGCCGGATTATAACTGACCATAAATTCGGTCTTTTTCCCATTTTCCGGGGCATAATGAATGGTCAGCTCTCCAGGTTTCACAACTTCTGCAGGATAGCAGGTCATCAGATGCTGAACAACTGATTGGGCTTTTGTCAGTTTTACAACATCGTTGATCATTACACTTTTCTCCCTGATCAATCTGATGTTCCGGATCCAGCGCTCAACTCCGGCTTCTGCGGGATATGATGGGGCAATATCCTGACTCATTTCAGAAAATTCCTTAGCAGTTTTGTAATGTACATTTATCGCTTTATATTGAGGTCCAGGCAATTGAGTCTTTCCGTTAATGGTGGGAACATTATGAAAATCCGAACAGTTGTACCAGATTTCGTAACGTTTATTGCTGAAGGTTTTGCGCGTATAAGTTCCGCTTCCGACATCGATCAGCAACGGGAAACCGTCATAATAAACCATAAAGTTGCCAATATCGTTGTGATTGTGGCTTTCTTCGTTGTTCCCCCCTTTTGCAGCGACAAAAAAGCCGTCAGTCGAACCCTGTTTATCCCTTGCCATCATCACCTGAAGATCGGGCAGCCAGCTCTCTTTAGGCAGGGGTAATCCCTGCTGGGCACTCTGGTATTCCTGCTGGATAAAAAGGGCGAAAAACTCCCTGAAATAATGGAACCTGCCCAGTAAACCTTCACCGGAAGTCCGGTAATAAGCTCCAAATTTCATCATATCAGGATCCCCGATATCTTTTCCAAAGCGGTAAATCATATCGGCCGCCATTCCTGGTTTTGGACTTGCATCGGCAAAATTCACAAAATAGATCGGACTGATCTGGGCACGGTAGATGAATTTACCCATATTCCTGAATTTCTCATCCTTATAAACATAGCTGAAGGCATCACTGGTCGCCAGGTTGAGCATTGCAATATTATCATAAAGTGATGCACCGGCTGCTCCCCAGTAACCCGGACCCTCATCACAACCACCGTCCTGAGGATAGGGATTCAGAAACTGATCAAGGACTGAAAGTATTTTGAAAACTGCTTCATTACGTTTTTGATCATCCTTTTCAAGCAGCAGAACTGCATTCAGCCAGTTGGAGCAGATCCAGGGATTCCAGTTGTTCGGGCGGCGACCATCCCCATTTGCTCCCATAAAACCATGATGTTTGGTCATCAGTGGCTGGAAAATCCGGTTATTGGTTTCGTTGTAGATCCGTTTTCGGATTTGGGGTGAAACTGCGTCGAGTTGATCGCCCAAAAAATAATCAATCCAGGCAAGGAACGTCGAGGTTTCGGCTGAAAACAACTCCACGAATGGCTGAGAGACATCGATCAAACCCGAAAGTTCTTTCGTTTTTGGCAAATGGGCAGGCACACCCCAGAACGACTCCTCACAAATTGACCATACCCCATCGATGATCTGATCGAGAAACCTCCCCTTATTCTCTGAGATTTCGGCCAGTAAAAGTGTTCCAAGCACCTCCCTTTTTTTGAAGCTGATGGTCTGGTACTCCTCACGATCTCCGGTGCGTTCAATAAGGAGTGATTTTGTGGCCGGAATGGAGGGCCATTCATAGTTTAAATAGGTCTCTGCCTTTTTCACGTAAGCTTTCATCATCCCCTGGTCTGCCCTGGCCCAACCGGCACGATCGGTAATTTTTGGAAATGGCGCCCATTTTTCGTGAGAAATTAGAATTTTTGCCAATTCATCTTTCGAAAATTTGCCGCCCAGCAGATTCTGTGACCTGCCTGTGAAAACACAAATAAATAACAGACAAGCAATTAACAAGGTTGTTTTCTTCATTTTGTTTTTGAATATGGTTATTACTACTTTTCACTTTGCCTGAACCTCTGATTCATACCTTTCCAGGACCAGTACCCCATTCTCCACCGCAGGAATCTTCAACATAATTCCTTTACCCATTGATTTAATTTCCAGTTCACTCCTTCCGGAACTCAATTGCAGCCAGCACCTTTTAACGCCGGTATCGGGCAATACGATTTCTGTCTCCTGGTTACAGCTTACGTTGAAGGATTTTCCATCAGTTTCAAGACTTGCCGAACCATTATCTACCAGTGATTTAAGAGAATAACCATTATTGCTGATTTCAGTTCCTGATCCGAGGTAAAGTGAAGCAATCTTTTTACCCGTAAATCCTGCGACTCCGTAATATCCCCTGAAACTTCCTTTTGGAGTCTCAAACGTTTGTTTAGCATCAACCGACTGGAAGATTTGTTGTTCCGAACCGTTATTACAGCATACGGTGAGTGCGGTGAAGCTATCACCGTCACTTCGTTTTTCCACTGAAACAGAATTAACACTGTTCCCTTTTTCTCCTTTATAGGGTTCGAAAACTGCAATAAATGGTTTGGAACGCGCTTCGCCATCTGTATGGATGGTAAAAACGGGAAGCGGTTTTCCGGCATAAATCTTACCGGCTGTTTTTGCTTTCAGTGATTTGGCCCGGTAATAGGTACGACCCTCTGCTCCGGCAACCAAAACCTGCATAAAAACTGCATCCGACTTTTCATCCTTCATTGAAAAACATGCAATCAGATCATCTTTGTAATCTTCTAATTTTTCCACATCGGTAAAAAAACGAAAACCCGGATAATCCTTCCCTTTAAGGGGATATTCTGCTGTTGATGTTTTTAATGCTTCTCTTTTCCCGTTTTGAATGTAAACCTTGTCTCCGATATTGTGATAGACATAATCGTTCGATATTTGATTATCAGACCTATATATATCAACATAATAGCCAGACACTTTGGATGTCCTGACGATTGCCAGTGTACGTGACTGGTGGGTATTGGTTGATTTATCGGTATACCTGGTATCAGAGAACGAATAGTCGGGAGATACGGCCTTTTGATCCGGTAATGGCTCCATAACGGCAAGCTCAATCTTACCAATATTTTTTTCACCTGCCGATCCGCTGAACGGTACTGAACTTGATGATCCTGCGGCCACCACGGTATTATGTGCGGCCCACTGACTGTAATAATTGCGGTGAAGCGGATGTTCATAGTTGGGGCCGGTTCCCGCATCAATTCCCATTACGGTACCAAGACCATAAATTTCCATCGCCATTCCATTACAATGATTGTGGTTATAGCTCGCACCCTGCACACCGACCATGAGTCCGGTATTTGGATCTGTTCCGTTACGTTGTAAAAAATAGCCGGCAAATCCCAGGGTCCCGGTACGGGGCCACTGATAGATCGAGTTTGTTTTTGGGATTTCAGGAAGGTAACATAACAGACCAGTCAACCCCGATTTTTCACGCTGATAAATGCCTCCATCCATCAGTTTTCTCATCGAGGCAGCCATCTCGGGCAGTTCGGGCTGATTATATTTAACTGCCCCGATCAATCCAATTTCAAGAGATTCGCCGCTTTGCGAGGCTCTTCCCGTATCGCCAAAACCCCCTACCGTCAAATTTGGAAACGAGTATTTCAACATGGCATATGAAGCCCTGAAAAGTGCAGGAAACCGCCTGAATACGTCATGTCCGTTTTTTTCGAGAGCAAGTGAAGCGACCAATAAATTTCCGACCGGATAATTATGATAGCCACCCGGTTCTTTCCAATGTCCGTCCGGAGTAAGCCATTTTTCAACAGTGGATGGCAAAGCCAGCTGTCCGCAATTACCATTAATGGTATCTTTCTGAAGAATAAATTTCAGATAATAATCCTGTTTCTCCCTGTTTTCCAGGCTGAGGGTCGCAAAAACCAGCGTGGAACTTTCAGCGGCGTACCAGTTATTATTCCAGAATCCGCGGAAAGCGAGTGTGGCGGCAAATTTTTCAAATACCGTTTCGTACCAGTGGAGGTCGTAACCGTTTTGTTTCATAAAAGGTTTTACAAAATCGTAGGCAAGGATCAAGGAACGATAGTTCTGTTCACCCAGGGTCTGCATATTGAGTAAGCCGGTGCGACATGGACCGACGATTGGTTCCTGGTAATAGACCCCTTTGCCCCACTGATCGAGTAGGTCGGCTGAAAATTTTGCATATTTAGCATCCCCGTTTAACCAGTACAAAACGGCTGCATCAAGTGCAAGGTTATTAATATCCCCGTTGATTTCCGTAATATAGGCCTGAGGATCAATCCATTCTTTTTTACCGGATTCCGGATTAAAAAGGTTCATAACCCTCGAAGTATCGTTGGGAATCAGTTCTTCGATAGTTGGTTTCCGGTAGGAGGTTCCTTTTTAGGTGATTGGGGACCTGAGATAGGTGTTGACTCTGACAGTGGGCACCGGAGCATCACCTGACCATTTGACAAGACCTGATCCAGATGGATCAGAAAAAACAGTGGTATATCTTTTCCCCGGAACACGATTCATCAGGTAACGGCCAAGTATCCACTGTGGATTGGTTTGATGCCGTTCCACGTACGGATTAACTTCTTTTTCAATTTTTTCGAAAATCGATTTTGCCCAGGAATAATTAGTGATTTTGTCGAGAACCGCCTGCCGATCGCCCGAATTGACCAGGATATGGGGATTCTGCGCAACCGCGCTCCCATTAATAAAACCAAAATTTAAAATAATAAACAATAAAATTAATTTACTCATTAGTTAAGATTTATAAAGCTGAAAACAATTTGATTTTTTACCATTTCGCCAAACTTTTCACTTCAGGGATCGAACTGTTATCAACTCCCGTCCATTGTGGAATGAGCAAGATCGAAACAGTCACATTACCGGTGATTTCGGGTGTTTTTGCCATTAATCGACTTACCCCGGCATTTTGTTTCTGTGGCAATGCCTGTTGGGCCGATTCAGATGAAAAGGTGGCGTTGACGGGTGACAAAATTTTCGCGATGAGCTTTTGTCCCCCCAATGTCAGTTCAGCCTGTTGCGCATTTAACAACACAATGTTGGCGTCGGTAGTCATACCCCATGCCATAATGCTTGCCTTTGTCAACACAAACTCATCCTGAATCAGGATTGCTTTTCGTCCGCCAACAACTTTCAAACCACGCTGCGCTGAACTCGCATAATCTCTGTAAGCTTCTGTAAAATCGATAACAGAATATGGTTCTGCAACTCCTTCACCATGCTTTATAAATTTTGAGGTGGCATCCTCACGTTGACTTTTCCCATTTAATACAGGTATATTGTGACTTAATGAGTTGAGACGGTAGTAGGTGTAACGCAGCGTTCCAAAATAATCGGGAAGATTGTAGTCATCTGATCCAAGGTCGCGTGCCCACCGGACCCCCAATGCATCGAATTCAAAATTCCCCAGATCGAGATGGGCATGGTTGACCTTATTGTAACCAGCCTTGAAGCCAACCCATAAACCATTCGGATCGGACCAAGAACTGCGTGAAAACCAGAGTGCCACTTTACCGTCGAAAAATTTATCCATATCTCTTGCTGCTGCAGAATTCGCATATCCCCGGTACCAGATTACATCATATACGTTGGCCGTTCGTGTTGCAAGTTGATCAATCACAAAGTCAGAAAAATGGTTGTTAGTATAAATATTCGCAAGCCACATCTCTGCATGGGGGGCACCCAGCTTTGATTTTTCGCCGGCATCAGCATAATTGAGCATATATCCCGTCGGCCCGGCTGAATAAATTGGAAAATACCCAGTAATATTCATCCCTGCCAACTGAGTCAAACCGAAATTATGACCAAGCGCACTCTGCAAGGCGGCTAACCCATACGCTGTATAATCAGTTGCATAATCCCAATAGCCGGGACCCTCACCCCAAACCCCGTCAGGACCGTAGCTTTTCAGCGCATATGGCAAATTTTCGATAGCCTTGGGCACAATGTACATCGCCCTGCCCGGATCGGTTTCAGCAATTGAGAGGGCTCCGATTATTAAACCACTGTTGCATACCTGGTTCCAGTTAAATTCCGAATTTATCCACCAGGATCCGTTTCTGTAAGCTTTTTCCCCTTCGTTGATCCCAAGCACAATAAGCGCGGTCCTGATTTCGTTCCTTGTTGCCTGATCCATATTGTTGTATAGCCAGTCGTAACCTATCGCCACGGCATGGGTCATTTCTGCAACATCCAAAAAATGGGATGGATTCCAGTCAGCAAATGCACAAACATTTCGGATGTTAGCGATAGCTGCAGTAAGGTATTTCGCGTTGCCCGTCCAACGGTAGGCAAAGGAGAGGTTATATACCCGGGAAAGACATTCGCGGCTTTTATCGAGTAACCGTGGACCGATCAACACATGAAGTATGGGCGATTTAAGTATATCTTTTTCAGCCAATGCTACAACATCTGAAGCATATTTTTTAAGACGTGTATCTGTATTGCTTATTGTTTTTAGCTCCTGAAGCCTGGTATCGGTAAGTAGCAGACGCGGATGATCCATTTTAAGAGTACTAAGAATCCCGGTAAGTTTTGGCACCTCAACCTGAACAACTTCATCAGGAATATTTCTCTTACATGCTGCTAAAATCAAACAATGCGACACCATAAAAACAAAAACAACTGTCGTAGGAAAACGCTTCATTTTCAAAAATTTCATTATTTGTTAAAACGGGTTCCGGCGGACGATTTTAAAAACAAAGGCATTTTCACACGGCCTCGTTTTCGGAGTTTCAATGGTCAGACCCTCTTTTGTCATCTCCCACTTTAATTGCTTTCCATCGCCGAGCATAATAACAGAGGCAATTTCCGAAGGATACAATCCAGCCCAGGTTGGACTTTTTGCGGAAAGGCTTTTGATTAACACTTTCTCTCCCGGCCAGTCCAGGACTGTGGCATAGAGGTTGTTTTTATTGACGGTAAACCGGATATCCTGTCCGGTGTAGTGCAGATCGTTCCGTTCGTTGAAGCTCCCCTTTTTCTCCAGTTGGGTAGGTCCTTCACCTGCAACTTCCCAACAGGTTGTATTATAGATCGCTTCACCATTCATCCTAAGCCACGCCCCTAATCCGAGTAACCGTTCTTTAACTTCATCAGGTATTGAACCATCAGGTTTTGGTCCCACATTAAGGAGAAGATAGCCATTCTTACTCACCCGATCCACAAGGTTATCGACCAGATTATCAACCGATTTAAATCCCAAACCTTTCACGTACCCCCACCCTTGTCCGTCATCGATCGATGTATCGGTAATCCAGTCATTGTAAGTCATGTTAGTTTCCTGACCCAGTTCCAGGTCGAGCAGTCCGGCGCCAGGTGGCAGGTCATGGCCTTTATAAGAAACAACAACCTCCTTTTTAGTTGCCAAAGCGTGATTGTAAAAGTACGCAAGCATCTCCTGTTTGTAGGAATCGGTGATCAGCTTAAGTCCAAAATCGAACCAGATAAAATCGGGGTCATATTTATCGATTACTTCGGTGATCTTCCCCTTCCATCGGTCAAGAAATGGTTTGTCAGGAAGTGCATCCTTCTCATGAACAGGACCATAAAGTCCGGAATACGTTGGATTCCCACAGTCGTACCGTTTGTCCCATGTTGGAAAATAGAACCAGTTCTCGGCATGGTGAAAAGCGGTAACAAATTTCATATCGCGTTTCTTTATTGCTTTACCCAGTTTCCCGACAATATCCTGTTTAGGACCCATTTTAGCCGCATTCCAGTCGGAATATTTTGTGTCCCACATGGAGAATCCATCGTGATGTTCTGCTACCGGTCCGGCAAAGCGCGCGCCGGCTTTTTGGAACAGATCGGCCCACTCATCGGCATTAAACTTCTCACCGGTGAACATGGGAATGAAATCCTTATATCCAAATTTCTCCAGCGGACCGTAAGTAGCCTCATGATATTTTCGTTCAGCACCATCGGGTTTATTGTAAAGCCTGTTGGCGTACCAGGTTCCATTGGGACCCTGCGCTGGTACAGCATAGACGCCCCAATGGGTATAAATGCCAAACTTGCCGTCCCTGAGCCACTGAGGTGTATGCCAGTTCTTCAGGGAATTCCAGTCAGGCTGAAAGGAATTCTGAGCCTTTAACTGAACCGGCACAAGGATCATCCAATGGGACATTAAAATAAATACAATCAGAATAGAAAAAGAGGGTCGGTATTTCATAATTTTCAGGCTTTATTTCCGGTTATTGTTCTTTAATTTATACAAATACAATTGACTCGTGGCAGGCCATGGCTCCGGTCTCGCCTTATCGCGGTTGGCAGAGAGCGTTTCCCATTTGAGCAGGTACCTGATACCGGTTTCATTTCCGGCACCCTGGTCACTGGTTGTTCTTACCCCCAACCCCGGGAAAGTCCCCTCAAGCTTTGAAATTTCAGCAGGTGAGGCAGGTTTACGGACTGTCCCGCAGATTTCCATGGATTCATTCAGAAGAAATGTGCCATTCCCGTATTTGATGTGTCCGTAACCAAGTTCGTAATATCCATCGCCCCGGTTCTTTAACGGACCTATCCGTACTTCGGTGGTAATACTTCCCCCTCCCGAAAATTCCCATCTGTAATCCCATTTGGTTAACTGTTTGATTTCCCATATTTTGCCCGACAAACGGGCCATGTAAAATTGCAGGTTGCCGTCAGCGTCATATTTATGATAAGCCATTAGCGGTTTTCCATTGTTGTCGAAACAAAGCGCGGCTGACAGATTAATGATTCCCCCTTTCACAGGAATGGGATCTACAATAACTGATTTATTATCAAGCGTTACAGGAAGTTTCACCGGATCTCCGAATGCATTATACCAGTTTTTCAGGTCAGGACTTTTGATGTAGGAAAGGTCATGATTGGTTGAACAATCGGGGGTATCACGCCACACCCAATACACGTGATACCAGTTATCGCTCAGCAAGGCAGGCTGAGTTTGGTAGGCATTCATCAGCCCCTGACCGTCGGTGAGCGGTGTATCCAGCAACCGATGCCATTGGCGGGTTTTAAAGTTATAAATGTTGTAAATCTCATTCCCGTTTCCACTGCTTCCGTCACGGTAATGAAAAAGCAAATCCCCTTCACGGGTGTTCATGAAATTCGGATAGGTACAGTGACTTTCGTTTGTGCCAACCATGCTCATCTCCTGCTTCAGCGTCGAAATATCTCCGGGTTTTGTACTTCTAAAATAAGTCAGCGGATGAACATGCATGTTTCCAGACAAATGAATGTATCCTTCCGGATCAATGCCAAGCGTTACGCTGTTATGACTGTCCCAGCCAAGTACCGTACTTGTCCCTCCGGAAGTTTCGCGTGAAGTAGCAGCCATTATTGTCAGGACAAATTGAGGTTCGTCCAGGTTCCGCTGCCCAACCACCATGTTACGGGCACTATTGTAATAGGCGATATACTGACGACTTTGGTGCGTAAGCAGACTGAATCCGACGGGGTGGCCCGCCCAAACTTTATCTATGGCAATGACCTGTTCGACCGACTCCATATTTTGAGTCTCGTCGATTATCCGGTTTTTCCCGTTCGGCCCGGATTGGGTACATCCTAAAACACTGAATAACAGCGCAAAAATAGTCAGCAAAGAAATCTTCATTGTGAATCTTGGTTTTATTTATAAGGTAGTTGCATCAGTTTGGCAAGGATTGAACCATTCGACTCAATTGGGTCAATAAAGGTATTTTTCAGTTCGATGTTCCCCATTTATCCAGCGATTTCTCAAATTTAACCTCCTCTGGTTTAACCGATCCTGGAATAAGCAATACCTGGATTGTTTGCTTCTGGCCGGCTTTTAGTTGCATCTCAAAGCCAACCAGGATTTTACCGGGATTTGGAGCGTCATAGCTGGTAGTAGGCGCTGTTGACCAGGTTTTCATGATTACCTTTTCAGGTGAATTAACCTTTAGAACCAGCTGGTGACCATCTCTGGTAAGGGTGATTTTACCCTTATCCAGTTCAGGTTTTGCGGTGGTCATCATCGTCCAGCGAACAGTAGTAGGTTGATCTGAAGCAATGAGTTCATCCCTGATTACCACAAATTTATGATTGACAACGGCAACGCCCCGTTTCTCTGCTGCCAGCTGATTTTCATAGACCCCTGAAAGGTCAGAAACAGCATACATAAAATCGGGCCGATCGGAAAACTGATCAATTTTGGCATATCCCTTTACCAGCTGAAGCTGATCATTTATTGTAAGGGTATTGTGTGCCTTATTATTCAACCTGAAAATACTCCACCGCTGTGCACCCTGGGTCCTGCCGAAAACCTCAATTCCTTTTGATTCCAGTGACTCATACTCCTGCATCCCAAAATCGGATGCCCAGCGTACACCCTCTGACTCCATAACAAAAGATCCGATGTCCATATGTCCGTGATTGACAGAGGATGATCCGGCTTTAAATCCCAGATAGATTGCATTTTTATCGGTCCAGGAGGTTCGCATCATACAGACAGGATTTGCGCCCTCTCCTCTCCATCCCTTTATCGCAGGTTCGCTCACCTGACTAAGCGGAAGGTCCTTTCCCCAAATCATGATGGCAGGGAGCAACCGCTCACGGGTAAATACCGAGAATTTGTCATTCTGAAGATAGGATTTTTCCACCCACAACTGCGATAGATTTTTGTTACGTTGTGCCAGCCAGAACATTGCAGGGCTTAGATTGCCACCTGAACCACTATCTCCCCAATTAAAGGGCAATCCGGTAACTCCCGTCATATTCTGCATAAATCCGGCTGTCTGAAGAAATCCGGGCGCACTGTTTAATCCAAAATCGGTAGAGAAAACCTTTTCAACAGCACTCAAAAACATCACATTGAAAGAGGTCCCGTATCCCCAGTATCCGTATCCTTCGGGATAAGCGCCATCAGGTTTATATTCAGCCATGGGAAGTTTAATCGATTCAACGGCACGACTGATTATATTTTCAGACAGTTCGGGATAATCCTCAGCTACTGCCAGTGCGCCAAAGGTCATTCCGGCATTACAAACCTGGTTCCAGTTATTGGTCCCTCTCAGCCAACTGTTGAATTTGGGATCGAGTGACTGATTTAATCCCTTACTAACGATGGCTTCACGAATAATCTTTGCGGATTCATCCGACAGTTCAGCGTATATCCAGTCATAGCCGATTGAAACAGCCATCGTCATTTCGGCAACGTCCAGAAAATGGGAGGGGTTCCAGTCGCTGAACCGGGAAATGGCAAGCAGCTCTTTTTCACATCGCTGAAAGTACTTTTTCTCCGAAGTTAACCGCCACGCGTAGGAAAGATAGAACACGCGCCGTAATGCTTCACGCGATTTGTCCAGCAGACGGCGTCCGATCTGGATTCGTTCCACAGGAGGCAAAGCAATGATATTATCGCATTCATTCAGAATGGCTTCGTGCATATTCTTCCAGACCTGATCATTGGCAATCGATTGCACAATCAGCCCCTCCTCACCCTTTAAAAGGAGGATTCGTGGATGTAGTTTTCCTGTAATGGTTTTTACTTTAATGGATGGCTGCGCAAAGCCGCATACGGCGATTGATACAAATACCACAATTACGATAACTTTTCTCATTTAATACCTGACCGTTAAATTTATGATTCAATATAACAGCAAAGTTAAAAAAATGGAGACAAACCCATTATTTTGTCGTTGTCTAAAAAGAAAACATAAATTATTTTCCGAATAAATTTAGTTTAAAAGTAAAAATCAAATGGATTGAATTCCAAAACAGCCGTCAGGAATAAAATATTTCTATTTTTGCATAACATTCCTCTACCGGATAGGTCGTAAGGGATTCAATAATGGTGATTTTATTCTAACAAACGATATTCATAATGAAAGTATTTAAATTCGGAGGAACTTCTGTCGGTTCAGTTGAAAATATGAGGACAGTAATGAATCAAATTGCTGATGGAGAACAAAAACTGATAGTATTATCGGCAATGTCAGGAACCACCAATAGCCTGGTCGAAATTTCAGATTACCTCTCAAAAAAGAATAAAGAATCGGCATTAGGGGTGATCAGCGCCCTCGAAAAAAAATATTACAATGTGGTTTTTGACCTCTACCAGACCAAGGAGATGAAAGATCACGGGAAAAAGGTACTCGAAGAGCGGTTTGAGGTGATCAAATCGTACACTTCAGGTGCATTTCCCGAAGAGGGCGCCCGGGCATTGTTAGCCCAGGGGGAACTCATCTCCACCGCGCTGTTCACCTTACTGATGCAGGAATCGGGCTACAATACCCTGTTACTTCCGGCCCTCGATTTCATGAAAATTGATGAGGACAAAATGCCCGACAGTTATTTCATTAAAGATAAGCTAAATAGTTTGTTAAAGAACCAGCCTAAAGCTGATTATTACATTACGCAGGGATTTATCTGCCGTAACCAGGCCGGGGAGATTGACAACCTTCAACGGGGTGGATCCGATTATACGGCAACCCTGATTGGCGCCGCAATTAACAGCGAAGAGGTTCAGATATGGACCGATATCGATGGATTTCACAACAACGATCCCCGCTATGTTGAAAATACCAGAAAAGTTGACACCCTCTCTTTTAACGAGGCATCAGAACTGGCCTATTTCGGTGCAAAAATACTTCATCCACAGACCGTGTTACCTGCCATGATGAATGGCATACCTGTACGACTTAAAAATACGATGAATCCCCCCGATCCCGGCACGCTGATCACCTCAGAAAGCAAAACAAAAGGGATAAAGGCAGTTGCTGCCAAAGATGGCATTACAGCGATAAAGATAAGGTCCGGCAGGATGTTGAATGCCTATGGGTTTATCAAAAATATATTCGAAATCTTTGAGTTCTTTAAAACTTCAATTGACATGATTACCACTTCGGAGGTGGCAGTTTCATTGACCATTGATGATCCAAAACATCTGAATGAAATCATTGCAGAATTAAAAGAGTACGGGAATGTGGAAATAGACCGCAATCAGACCATTGTTTGCATTGTCGGAAATATGATTGCCGAGGAGAAAGGATTTGCAGCCAAAGTGTTCACTGCCCTGCAGGATATTCCACTACGAATGATCTCGTACGGAGGAAGCCGACATAATATATCGGTACTGGTCAGCACAAATGATAAAAAGGCAACATTGCAGGCCTTAAGTGATAAGCTGCTCAATTCATAGCCGTTTAGACTTTTGGGCTCCGGTTTCCCGGTTTCCCGGTAAAATAATGATTAACCCCGGCAGGAATAATTACTCCTGTTCCGGGGTTAATCATTATTAAAACCTTCTAAAGTCTGATCATCAATAATCTAAGCCCATTTTTATAATTTGATCTCCTCCAGACGATCCAGAACAGTTACCCCTGTACTTAGGAGCCGTCCTTTCGACTGATGGCCATTCGCGACAAGAATGCAACTGCATCCCAGGGATTGTGCCACTTCAAAGTCATGAATCGTATCACCTACCATTAGTGTGGTGTCAGGATTTAATCTGCGTTGTGTAATCAGGGAAAGTCCGGCTTCCACCTTTGAGGCGGCAAAATGATTATTTAATCCGCACAGGTCTTCAAAAAACGGACGTATACCACTATCAGTCACTGTTTTTTCGAGTTGTTCCTGTTCCATCGCCGAAACGATAAACTGCCGGCAACCCATATCCTTCAGCCGGCCAAGTAAAGGGATAACCTCCTCGTGCAGGGGACAGTTCGCTACGGCTTTGTTATAAATTGCTGTAAACCGGGCGGCTGGTATCTCAAACAGCTCATTGATCAGATCGAATCCAATCTTTTCATAATAATCCCGCACCGGAAATGTAAAGGTTTCAAGATACCGCTCAGTGGTAATCCGGGGGAGTCCACGCTCTCCTAAAAGTTGGTTAATAGCTCCGATTGCAATTTCAAGATCATTCAGCAAAGTGCCATTCCAGTCCCAGATGATCGAATTAAATTTCACTCCCCGCTGGCATAATGCAGTTCTCAAAACTGTAAACAGGCGTTGCATACATTTTAAGCCACAATTCCATGGCCTCTTCCCTGTCTTCGTTTACCAGTTTCAGCCGTTGGTGGGTCAGTTCAATAAACGATTTTTGTTCATCAATGGTATATTGGTCGATATACTTACTGCAATTGTAATACAGGTCATAGGCAATAAAGTTGTTCGGATACAGCCTGTAATTGTTATAAATATGTGCATCAATATAATCCGCCAGCTGTTTTAACCTGTCGTTTATGTTTCCCTCTGTCGAAAGGGTTTCAAGTGATTCGCGGCTGATCGGGGCTCCAAACTGAATATGAATTCTCCCCTTCTGATTTTTCAGACCGCTAACCATACTAAGCAGGTCATCCCTTTCCGATTTCCGGAAATCCGGATCAGCCTGACGTTTCAAAAGTTCTGCCACCTTTTCGTTGCCACATGGTTCAATTTCATAAGAGATAGCCATTGGTACAATATTCAATTCCTGAAATCCGGAGACAAACTCCTGTTTATTCGACATATTCAACATTTTCAGCAAGGCAGGAGATGTCTGATCCAATCCATCTTTTGACCGTCCTTCACGCTGGGCAATCCAAATTGAATTTCCATTGGTATCAACCGATTGGCGGATATAAGCAGAGAGTAACTGCGATGCTTCAAGCATCTGTCTGACCGGAATATTCCGTTTGACGATAAACGACCTGTTCACACGGGAAACATCTTCAATCCACTGATAAATAAGCAAATTGCTTCCGATTGCGATTTCGGTCGGCTTAAACCCATATCGGTATATTTCGACATTCAGGAGCGCAGAATCGAGAACGATATCCCGGTGATTTGAAATAAACAAATAACTTTTATCCTTTTCAAGATATTCAAGCCCCCCGACAGTTAGACCGCTTGTACTCGTTTTGATGATATTCTCAAGAAAAGGGACCATGAAAGTTCGCTGAAATGACTCAACATCCCGGGTTTGGTGAATGGCGTTTCTGATTTCCTGAATTTTTGATTCATCTATAAAAAGGTTCTGCAGCACCCTGCCAAAAACCGGATCAACCAATAATCTGTCCATGATTTCAGGAACTTCCTCGTCACGGTAAGGCCTAATCTCATCGAAATCTTTTGAACCCAACATACTTTTAGTAGTTTTATTGATGTTTAGTTATTAAAACAAATGTACAAAAATAGCTGTTCAGTTGAATATCTGTGGAAAAATCTTGATTTTACCCGAAAAATTCAATTATCTACCTGATTTATAATAATATAAAATTCAGAATATGAAAGATTTATTAAAACCTGAAATAGAGCAATCCCCGTATTTCGGTTCGATTATTTCCTGGGGTAATGTCATTACCGGAACCCCAGGCGGTAACTCCTTGGTGAAGGGTATAGCCTGCTTTAAGATAAGCAGTGATCTTTGCAGTGGGGTTCCACTTTAGGTTAAGATAGATCCGCTGACCGGTACCATGAAATTCGGGAATCGAAAAACTATACAATAAATCATTTTCGAACGTATAAATTCTGGAATTGTACCCATCCGTATTAAAAAAGGCGTACCTGAACCACATTTTTAATTGCCGGAAAGGGGCATAAAGAATATCCTGGAATGCAAGAAATCCCTTTTCGTGCAACCGATTGAATGCATAACCGGCATATTCGAAACGGCTACGCAGCGTAATCTTTGCACCGGCAATATATTCGGCATGAAATCTTAGCTTGGTAGTATTTTCATTATAATCGGCTGCAACACCATTGGTGGTTAATTTTTGAGGCTTGGATTCATACCTCCCTTTAAGGTAGAGGGAGAGTTTTCGCGATAATGAGAGGTCAATCTGAGTCATAAAATCGCTTCCGGTTGAAGGGGCTACCGTTGTATAGGTTACCCAGGGGAAATGGTAAATATCAAAATAGCCGGAAATCTTCACCCGGGGAACCGGAATAATCATCACACCGGTATAAAATCCTGTTTCATTATGATTTCCGGACCCTTCGGCTAAGGAACTTCCGTAGAAGGTATGAAAACCGGGATCGAAATAACGAAAGTAAGCCGACCAGCTAAACTGTGGGTGCAGATGCCAGACCAATCCCTGAACAATACCCAACTTGCCGTTTTTTGACAAGCCTGCCTCTCCAAAAAACTGGATACGGGTCAGCGCCAACTGATAATCAATTCCGAAATTATAGTTGTCACGACCTGTGAAGCTCTTTGCCTTGTAAAGTGAAGTACCTGTTGACATCGGTAATCCAAATTGCTGATATGCCACCAATGCCCCTAACCGAAATTTGTTGAATCTTAATTCACCATATCCCCCTGCCAGTTGTTCGTTGACACTCTTTTCATCTTCAGTTTCGGACAAAGTCCGATGATATCCGGAGGTTTGAAGCGCGGTAAAATAACGGGTTCCCGTTACCTTATCGGTCA
>JAHEYS010000063.1:0-10678 GCA_023251475.1 Prolixibacteraceae bacterium | reverse complement strand
CCATATCCCCCTGCCAGTTGTTCGTTGACACTCTTTTCATCTTCAGTTTCGGACAAAGTCCGATGATATCCGGAGGTTTGAAGCGCGGTAAAATAACGGGTTCCCGTTACCTTATCGGTCAGAATATTGACATCCCGGCATTTATTCGAATAAAAAAAGGTCATTTTTAACGGTCCGCTGCCGAAGGTCGCTGAAATTCCCCTGAAAAACCGATTCTCATCGGTCGAGGTGTAAGGTCTTACAGACTGCCCATATTTCATAATTCCCATGGTATTAACCGATTTACCCAATCCTGCACCACCTCCGAAATTCACCCCCTGACCAAACTTAAGGAGAAAATCACCAATCGTTACCTGGCGAATAAATCCTTTACTCTTAAAGGAGATAAATGCGGAATAATAATCGAATCCATGTTTATTACTCCCATTGAAAAACGGCTCTCCCGCATCATTATCGGTAATTAAGCCACATTCAAATTTCCCGGGAATCTCCAGTTGATACCGGGTATAAAAAGAGAGGGGCAGTCCCGGGTAAGATGCTCCTTTATCTTCTGATACTGAGCTATATCCCTTTGCCTGAGGGAGGGTGGTTTTAACCCTTAGCAATACACGCTGGAATAACTTTTTCGGAGAATAACCTATCGAATCGGCTGGCATGGTAAAAGTGATAAAGGGGGCGACCGAATTGACAATTTCAGCATTAAACCCCTCAACAACCGCCAGCTCCTGGCCCGATACAAAAAAACCATATTGCTTTCTGTAACTGATAATATTTTGGATCTGCCTGAAATCCAACATACCCAACCGCTCCAGTTCCGCTTCCGAGGCCAGATTTATATTGATCCGGCGTT
Organism: Prolixibacteraceae bacterium; assembly: GCA_023251475.1. Lineage (GTDB taxonomy): Bacteria > Bacteroidota > Bacteroidia > Bacteroidales > Prolixibacteraceae > JAAFHB01. The sequence continues at coordinate 9,828 of JAHEYS010000063.1, read as the reverse complement.
CAGAACTTGAGGTCAGGTCATCAAGAATAGCAGAGTTGTCGATATCTGTCTCTTCCGATTCAGAGATTGATTCAATGACCTGTTCTATTTGTTTTTCCCTTTCTGCCTCCCCGGTCTGGGAGAAACTTTGATAACAGGCTACCAATAATAAAAGCATTAAAAACACCGTTTTCCTGTTAAACTCAGGAAAGTTCAGATTTAAAACGATTGAACTATGGATGATCTCCCCTGATGGTTTGTTTCCCGTTAGGTAACCCTTAGAAAGAGAATGAAGAAGCAACGCAAGGGTTGGAGGGGCCGGTTTTTTGAATCTAAGCCTCATCAAATTGCGGTATTCAGGACGCAGATTTCACCTGATCATAAGTTTTCGGGAGAGGAATTCCTGAAAAACAAAAGGGGAGGTTATCGTCTGATCACCTCCCCTAATATACAAAAAAATAGGTTATTAAAATGATATATTAATTCGTTTTAAAAGGATATTTTACTTTTGACAATTCAATATTCGCTTCAATAATTTTTCCTTTAAGATTCTCCTTAAAGACAATCACCTTTTGCATGAGTTTCTCATCACCAGAAGCGATGATCTGTGCGGCCAGAATTGCAGCATTACCTGAACCGTTCAGGGCCACTGTTGCCACCGGGATACCTGGAGGCATCTGAAGGATAGCCAGAATTGCATCCCATCCGTCAAGGCTCGCTTTGATAGGTACCCCAATGACGGGGATTGGAGTCATTGCGGCAATGACCCCGGGCAGATGGGCTGCCATCCCGGCTGCCGCGATAATCACCTTAATCCCGCGTCCCAAGGCGCCTTTGGCAAACTTTTCCACCTCCTCAGGTGTGCGGTGAGCCGATAATGCATTCATCTCAAAGGGTATTTCAAAATCATTCAGAATTTTTGCGGCTCCCTCCATTACGGGAAGATCAGAAGTACTTCCCATTATTATGCTTACTTTTGGACTCATATTTTGTTTAGAATATATTGTTTGAATTACAATTTTACTGTATTTTTACCGTACACAAAATTAAGCTTTTTTAAATAACCGTTATCAATTACTGTGGCTTCTGTGGCAGTTTTCATCTTCAGAAGAAAAGAATGTCTATCTTTGCACGCTTAATTCGGGCGTCTTTCAGGCGATTTGAGTTATAATTATGTAATGATAAGTAACTTATATAATTCCCCCGTGATGGGGATAAAATAAAGACGAATGAAACGAGTTAGGCTTTTTGATAAAGAGTTTGAGATTTCTATCCCTTATGCGGAGCTTCATTCTGCCATTAAAGAGATGGCAGCCAAGATGATCACAGATCTGGAAGGGAAACAGACACTTTTTATCTGTATTTTAAATGGAGCATTTATGTTTGCTTCTGAATTGATGAAAGAGGTTGAGCTGCCGGATGCAGAGATCTCGTTTCTAAAACTGGCTTCCTATTGCGGAACCTCTTCTACGGGCGATGTAAAAGAGCTGATCGGATTAAATGAAGAGATTAAAGGTCGTACCGTAGTGATTCTCGAAGATATTGTCGATACCGGTCATACTATGAAAGGGGTGAAGGCCCAGCTAATTGAAAAAGGGGCAAAGGAGGTAAAAATAGCCACACTGCTGTTCAAGCCTGACGCTTTAAAGGTCGAACTAACGCTCGATTACATTGGAATTGTTATTCCCAACGATTTCATTGTCGGATTCGGACTCGATTATGACCGCAGGGGACGGAATTTCAAAGATATCTACACACTCGTGAAGGGATAAATTCGCGAATTAATATATATACAAATGCTTAATTTAGTGCTTTTTGGCCCACCTGGAGCAGGCAAAGGTACGCAAGCGCACTTTTTAGCCCAATCTTTCAATCTGGTTCATCTCTCTACAGGCGATCTTTTAAGAAATGAGATCGCTGCCAATACCGACCTCGGTAAGCTGGCTGACGCGTTGATCAGTAAAGGGGAATTAGTCCCCGATTCGGTTGTAATCTCAATGATTGAAGAGCGGTTGAAAAAACCAAGGTCGACGGTTGGATTCCTTTTCGATGGATTTCCAAGGACTGTTTTACAGGCACAGGCACTGGATAAACTGCTGATGAAACACCATTCAAAAGTTTCAGTTATGCTTTGTCTGATGGTTGATAAGAAGGAACTGATTGACCGTATCTATAAACGTGGTTTAACTTCGGGCAGGGCGGATGATATTGACTTAGCGACCATAGAGCACCGGATCGATGTTTATAATGATAAGACGGCTCCGCTAATCAGCTATTACGAGAGCCAGCAAAAATACTATCCGATTCAGGGAATGGGAACAATAGAAGAGATTGCTGAAAACCTTAAACATACAATACAAAGCATACAAAAGAAGCATACGCATCATTTATAGTGCATTGACTTTAATTGAACAGTAGTCATTCCATACTTTTGAGCCCCGAAAATGGTCAGACAACTTAGTTAATAATATTCCAATTTAAGAGCGTACTTTTGTTGACCTATATAAGATTTTAAAGATGGATTCGAATTTTGTCGACTATGTAAAAATAATGTGTCGCTCCGGACATGGAGGCCCGGGATCGAGGCACTTCCGGAGAGAAAAATTTGCCCCCAAAGGGGGGCCCGACGGTGGTGACGGCGGACGTGGCGGACACATTATCCTCCGGGGAAATAAACAGATGTGGACATTGCTTCATCTTAAATACCGGAAACATATTATTGCTGAAAGCGGTGGCTCCGGCGGGGCATCGCGAAGCACAGGTAAAGACGGGGAAGATATTATTCTTGATGTCCCCCTGGGAACAATCGCCAAAGATGCAGAGACAGGAGAGGTACTTTTTGAGATCAATACCGACGGAGAAACCGTGATTATTGCCAAGGGAGGCCGTGGCGGTCTGGGAAATACCAATTTTAAATCCTCCACCATGCAAACCCCACGGTTTGCCCAGCCGGGAGAAGATTTTGAAGAGGGGTGGAAGATCCTGGAGCTAAAAGTACTGGCCGATGTAGGTCTGGTAGGATTCCCAAATGCAGGAAAATCCACCTTGCTCTCAAAAGTTTCTGCAGCTAAGCCTGAAATAGCCGACTACCCCTTTACAACACTGGTGCCGAACCTGGGAATTGTCGCTTATCGTGATAATCAGTCGTTTGTAATGGCAGATATCCCCGGGATTATAGAAGGTGCGCACGAAGGGAAAGGATTAGGATTGAGATTTTTACGCCATATCGAACGAAATTCCATCCTCCTCTTTCTGATTCCTGCCGACAGTACAAACCACTTCAATGAATACCAGATTCTTCTGAATGAACTTCGACAGTTTAATCCGGATCTGCTCGATAAGCAACGAATTATAGCTATTTCAAAAAGCGATCTGCTTGATCAGGATCTGATGAACGACATCAGCAAAGAGATGCAGGGACTTCCTCACGTTTTTTTCTCTTCTATCTCTGGAAATGGAATTATCGAACTTAAAGATATGATTTGGAGGTCTATAAATAGCTAAAAAGGTTGATTATGGATATTATTAATGAGCTTATCGCATGGGATAAAGCATTATTCCTTTTTCTGAACGGTATTCACAGTCCATTATGGGATTATACGATGACTTTATTCACCCTTACTCCTACCTGGCTGCTGTTTTATGCATTAATACTATTTATTATCGGGAAAAAATACGGGAAAAAGTCACTCTTTATTTTTGTTGGTATAACCTTGCTCATTATCTGTTCCGACCAGTTTGCAGGTGTACTAAAACATACCATTCAGCGTCTTCGTCCGTCAAACGATCCCACAATCAACCAGCTCGCCCACGTGTTTTTCACCAAAGGGGGTCAATTTGGGTTTGTTTCGGCACATGCTGCAAATACATTTGCGTTTGCCACTTTCTCCACACTCCTTTTTAAAAACAGCCGGTACACCGCCTTTATATTTCCGTGGGCTTTGATCATTGCTTACAGCAGGATTTACCTCGGAGTTCATTATCCGGGAGATGTTCTGGGAGGAGCGATTTTGGGAATCGGCATTGGCATAGGGATTTTCAAACTTTTGATCTTCAGCGAATATCGGCTCAGCCGGATAAACCTTTTTGCCAGAAACCCGATGAAAGATCGGGAAGCGAATAGAATCATCATCACCGGGCTGTTTATTATGACCATGTGCCTTATTATCGTTGCCCTTTTGTTGCAGAACGGACTGATTGGAAAGTAAACCAATAAAAATATTTTGGTTCCCAAGATATCTTTCTTTAATCCCTGAATGGTAATGAAAAAATAAACCTGCTTCCCATCCCAAATTCGCTCTCTACCCAAATGCTTCCTCCGTGTTTTTCAACGAATTCCTTACAAAGTAACAATCCAAGTCCGGTCCCTTTTTCGTTTTCCGTACCACGGGTAGTAAAACTGGTTTCAATTTTAAAAAGTTTCTTAATGGTCTCTTTTGTCAACCCGAGACCCGTATCAGAAACTGATATCTCAACCTGACCGACCTTTTTTTGGACTTCAATTTTAACTTTTCCGTTTTTAGGGGTAAATTTCAACGCGTTTGAGATCAGATTTCTGAGTATTGTTCTAACCATATTCTCGTCAACACTTAAAATTATATTTTCATTTATGCCATTAACCAGGGTAATATTTTTCTGATTTGCATTATATTTCAATTCTTCAATTTCAGAATTTACAAGGGTATTCAATAAAATTATCCCTGGTTCAAATGGAACAGCTCCTTGTTGCATCCTGGCCCACTCCAGCAACGTTTCCAACAACTCCAATGCATTTTGAGCCGATGAATTGATGATGTCGGCATAGTTTACGATTGATTCGATGTCAAGGTCACGCGCTTCATTTTTCAACATACCACTAAAGCCCAGAATTCCATTGAATGGACTTTTAAGGTCATGGGCGATGATGGAGAAAAACTTGTCTTTTGTGGCATTGAGTTCCTTTAATTGTTCATTTTTAATTCTGAGTTCAGCTTCAGCACTTTTACGTTCGGAAATATCCTGAAAAAAGCCAAAGATCCGCCGATGCTCCGGATCTGCCTCACCGAGGGATTTAATTGATCGGTGATTACCTTTTGCAGTAACAATTTCCAAATCCACATCGTATGATTTACCTTGTTCGATAGCATCCTGGACAGCTTTATCAATAACAGATAAGGATTCCTGGGTAAAAAAATTAACCCGCAGATCCACCATTGGATTAAATGATAAATCAACTTCGTGAATATTATACATCTCCCTGGTCCATTTGAGTTCCTGCGTATCCAAATGATATTCCCAACCTCCGATTTTCCCAATTCGTTGGGAATCTTCCAGCAATTTCTGAGTTCTTTCATTTTCCATCTCCACTCGCTTTCTTTCAGTGATGTTTTCGAATATCGTGGCAAAACTGCCTTTGCGGAGACCGTATACCGAAATGGAAAAATGCTTGTCCAGAGGTGCAAAATAAGTTTCGAAAACCTCAGGCTTACCTGTTAATGCAACTTTTGAATAGATGTCAAAATAAGGAGGGTTGTCAACCCCGTACGCAACCCTGCCTGTTTTATTGATCACCGTTTCCCTGGAGATTCCGAGTTGTGACTCAAATGCCGGATTGACTTCAATGATACGATAATCTTCAGGAACTCCCTGATCATTATACACAAGGGTGTGCAATGCTGAACCGTTCATCATATTGGCATAAAGGGACCGAAATTTCTCTTCACTTTCAATCAGATTGGCTTCCGCTTTCTTATATTCAGTTACATCGCGGGTAATGCTGAAAATATGCGGGATACCCTTCAGCATAAAAGTCTTTGCTGATATTAATCCAATAAGCGTTCTCCCGTCCTTCCGCCTGAATAAACATTCAAAATTTTCGCAATAACCATTTTTGAGAAGTTCAAGGACAACTGCCTGGCGGTCTTCGGGATTTTTCCACAAATTTAATTCAAGGCCTGATACGCCAAGTGATTCTTCGCGAGTGAAACCGAAATGTTTGGTAAAACCATCATTCACTTCAACCATCCTGCCATCGTTTAGGCGGGTTATGAGTGCCGAATCAGGATTAGCGTTAAAAATCAAATCAAAATACTCTTTAGTTTCTCTGAAATCGATTTGATACGACTCACCATTACCGACTGATGACGGATTCCATCCGAAGTTTTTTTCGAGGGACAGTTTTAAGTTTTCGTTTTCCAGCTGCAGTTCCTGCAACGCGTTGATCAGATTTTCCCTGGTTTTATGGCGATATTCCATGGCAAATTAAATTTCATTCACTCAACGCAAAATCTTTTTAACGGGGATACTCTTTGGTTCAATGGGTCCCCGCTTTTCAATAATAAGTCCGTTGAGAAAATTTCGCAACAGCTGGTCCCCGCACGGTTTATAATTAGGGTGGTCCTCTGCACGGAAAATCGCTCCCAACTCACTCTCAGTTATATTAAAACCAACAAGCTTCAGAATCGCGATGATATCTGTATTTTTAAGTTGCAGCGCAACGCGAAGTTTTTTCATGATATCATTGTTGTCCATGATAATTTGTTTTAAGATTGAAAAGTTGTAAGAACAGACCGTGTGCAAAGCTACTAAAAGAAGTAAAAATAAAGCCATCCCTTTTGAGGATGGCTTTGAATATTTCAATCAGCAGTAGCTTATCTTGTGAAAAGCAACTCGCGATATTTTGGTAATGGCCAGTATTCGTTGTCAACCACCTCTTCAAGCTTGTCGATATGGTAACGAATCGTGCTAAGGTATGGGCGAACTGAAACATCATAAGCATAAGCTTTATCCTTTCCATGCTCGATCAGGTTAGCCACTTTACGTGCCTCTGTCATCTCACTTACCTGGGCTTTAATGGTAGAGATATGACCGGAGATCTTCCTGATCAGGTCAAGACGGGCACCGGCTAACTCTTTAAATTCCTCTTCGGAGAAGATCTCTTTTAATCCTCTCACATTATCGATTAACGAGGTCTGGTAAGAAATTGCTGTTGGAACGATGTGATTGATGGCAATATCTCCAAGTACACGTGATTCAATCTGAATTTTCTTCATGAATTTTTCGAATTCCACTTCAACACGTGCTTCTATTTCGATCGGATTAAAGATACCCAGCCCCTCAAAAATTGCGCGGGATTTATCGGTAAGGTATGCCTCAAGTGCTTCCGGAACATTCTTGATATTGGTCAGACCACGACGTTCAGCCTCTTCGGCCCACTCCTGACTGTAACCGTTACCGTCGAAACGAACCGCCTTACATTCAATAATATATTTCTTAAGCACCTGGAAGATGGCTTCATCTTTTTTGATATCTTTTTCAATCAGTGCATCCACATCCTTTTTGAAATTGATCAGCTGAGCAGCCACCACAGAGTTAAGGGCAATCATTGCCGAGGCACAGTTGGCAGAAGAACCTACTGCACGGAACTCGAACCTGTTACCGGTAAAGGCGAAAGGTGAGGTACGGTTACGGTCGGTGTTGTCCAGCAAAATCTCCGGTATTCGGCCGATATTCAGTTTCAGTGATGTTTTTTCATCGGGGGTCATCTTACGGTCATTCACATTCTCTACCAGCAGATCCAGCATTCTGTTCACCTCTGTTCCGAGGAATGAAGAGATAATAGCCGGTGGCGCTTCATTTGCACCCAAACGGTGTGAATTACTTGCAGAAACAATCGAGGCACGCAGCAGGTCCTGGTTATCGTAAACAGCCTTGATGGTATTTACAATAAATGTAAGGAACTGAAGGTTTGTTTTAGGATTCTTTCCCGGAGAATAGAGGTTCACACCTGTATTGGTGGAAAGCGACCAGTTATTATGTTTTCCGGAACCATTAATACCTGCAAAAGGTTTTTCATGCAGTAAAACGCAGAATCCGTGGTGACGGGCGATTTTAGCCATTAAATCCATAACCAGCTGATTGTGGTCATTGGCAAGATTTACCTCCTCGAATATCGGGGCAAGTTCAAACTGATTGGGAGCAACCTCATTATGACGTGTTTTACAAGGAATCCCTAATTTATATGCTTCATTTTCAAGATCCTGCATAAACATACCAACTCTTTCAGGAATCGATCCGAAATAGTGGTCCTCAAGCTGCTGATCTTTTGCCGAAGAGTGTCCCATTAAAGTACGACCTGTAAGAATAAGGTCCGGGCGGGCAAAATACAACGCTTCATCCACCAGGAAGTACTCCTGTTCCCAGCCAAGGTTGGCAGTAACCTGAGTAACATTCTTATCAAAAAACTGGCATACCTCAACTGCTGCTTTGTCAACCGCATTCAATGCCTTCAAAAGAGGCGCCTTGTAATCTAAAGCCTCACCGGTATATGAAATAAATACTGTAGGAATCGAGAGGGTGGTGCCAACAATAAAGGCCGGAGAAGAGACATCCCAGGCCGTATAACCACGGGCTTCAAAAGTATTACGGATACCACCGCTTGGGAAAGAAGAGGCATCGGGCTCCTGTTGGGCAAGAAGTTTACCAGAAAAAGCTTCTACTACACCACCCAGTTCTGAATGATCGATAAATGCATCATGCTTTTCGGCAGTACCATCGGTTAAAGGGTGGAACCAGTGGGTATAATGAGTTGCCCCATTCTCCATCGCCCACGCTTTCATCCCAATTGCAACCTGATCTGCAATTTTACGATCGATTGTTGTTCCGTTGTCAATTGCATCCACAATTCCTTTGAACGATTCTTTTGACAAATATTTCTTCATTTTAGGACGATCAAAAACCAACATTCCATAATAATCAGAAGTGAGGTTCTCTTCCCGCTTTACCGATATCGGTTTTCTCGAACTAAGAGTTTCAAGAGCTTTAAATCTTAATGTTGCCATAATTACTGATATTTAATGATTATAATACTTCCTAAATAATTTTCAGCTAAATTACACTTTTTTAAAATACACCCCCATATTAATGGCTATTTTTTCAAATATTCACAATATTTTAACATTAAAACCCATTTTAATGCAATATTCGATCCATTTAGGTCGATTTTTTTAAGGAATTTGACAATTTATAGATTTTTAATTCAGATAATTCTATCGTTGGATGGAATTACAGGCTATATTATTGTTAAAAAGTGATCCGAAAACACATTTATTTTTAAATAAGTGCCAAAAAAGATCAGAAATTGAGTCAAATTAAAAAAAAATCACTTGAATTTCGATTTTTTTTGATCATAAAAAGAAGATCCGATTAAAATAACCGGATCTTCCCTGAAAAAATAATTTTTTAAATTTAAATTGTGAAATGGTGGTAGAATCTCACAATTGTCCTGATTCCATTATAAAAGTTCTCCAGATAAAAATTCTCATTCGGGGAATGGATGGCATCCGACTCAAGTCCAAATCCCATCAATACCGTTTTTATTCCTAATATCTCCTCAAAGGCGGAGATGATCGGGATGCTTCCACCGCTTCGGACAGGAACCGGAAGTCGGCCAAAAACATCCATATAGGCAGATTCGGCCGCACGGTAGGCAGGGAGATCTATTGGACAAACATAACCTTGTCCTCCATGAAGGTAATTTACCTCCACTTTTACCCCATCGGCTGCAATCGATTCAAAGTACTTTTTAAACAGAACGGAGATCTTTTGATGATCCTGATCGGGAACCAGGCGTGTACTTATTTTGGCAAAAGCTTTCGAAGGGAGAATTGTTTTTGCCCCCTCTCCCATATAACCGCCCCAGATGCCGCAAACATCGAATGAAGGACGTATACCGGTCCGCTCCATCGCAGAATATCCGGATTCTCCCTGCAACTCCCTTACACCCAACGATGAGCGGTAGGCCGCCTCATCGAAAGGGGCTTTCCCCAGCATCTCCCTTTCCAGGGCAGATACCTCCTTTACATCATCATA
>JAHEYS010000539.1 GCA_023251475.1 Prolixibacteraceae bacterium | reverse complement strand
ACAAAATATTCCCCTATTTCCTCTTCAAAACTATTCTCAAGGTCACCATAATTGGTCTGTAAAAGATTCCCGACCGGCATATTCTGAATCTGCTTCATCAACCACTTGCCTTCCTCCTGTTTCAATTGTATCACAAGATTCTGTTTGTTATTCGGAAATATAAGTTCCGCCATTTCGTAGGTTTGGTTTTTTTTCGTCCGGGTGTAATAACGAACCGAAGGGAGTGAACCCAGCCAGACCACTTTCACACCGGGACTCACCGCTTCATAATCCTGATTTTCTATCCTATGCCGGATAAGGTTGGGAAGAACGGTTGTTCGTGGAACTTTAAAGCCGAACCAATGGGATAACGGGATATCAAAGCCAAGACCATGCATATAATTGAAAAGCGATTTACGGAGTCCTTCACTGAACAATTCGTGGTTTGCTCCCGTCGGATCAAAATGAATCAGATCATTGTTGGCAAATATCCCGGGATTAGTATTTTCAATCTTCACCTTGAACTGCGCAGGATTTAGACCAATGGGACTATGGGCGGTCATGGCAAACTGGTGCCAGAAACCAGACTGAACAACTCCTGCTTCGAACAACTGTCTGACAACTTCCAGCGAATCAATGGTCTCCTGGGTAGTTTGGGTAGGAAATCCGTACATCAGGTAAGCATGAACCATGATGCCTGTCTGTGTGAAATTATCGGTCACCCTGGCCACTTTAGCAATACTCACCCCTTTGTTGATCATTCCCAGCAAACGGTCGGACGCCACTTCCAGCCCACCGGAAACGGCGATACATCCTGATGCTTTGAGCAAAAAACACAGATCGTAGGTAAAGCTTTTTTCGAAACGGATATTTGTCCACCAGACCACGGTGAGTTTTCTGCGGATAATCTCCAACGCCAAAGCCCTCATCAGCGCCGGAGGTGCCGCCTCATCCACAAAATGGAACCCGATCTGCCCCGTTTGACGGATGATCGCTTCGATCCGATCGCATAATACCTGTACGGTATTGGGTTCATAACGACTGATATAATCGAGAGATGTGTCGCAGAAAGTGCATCTTCCCCAGTAGCAGCCGTGTGCCAGGGTGAGTTTATTCCATCTGCCATCGCTCCACAAACGATGCATTGGATTGGTTATCTCGATCACTGACAGATAATTATCCAGTTGAAAACCGCTATAATCAGGTGTTCCGGTTTCGGATTGCGAAAAATCTTTTTGCACTGACCCATCGAGATAGATCACCTTTCCGTTTTCACGTTTAAAGGTCCGTTTCAGCTCCGCTAACGTACGTTTACCATCGAGGTATTCAATAAGATTAAGAAATGGCGCCTCACCGTCATCCAGGGTTATAAAATCAAGATAATTGAAAACACGCGGATCACTCAGCGAACGAAGTTCCGTGTTAGGAAAACCTCCTCCCATTACGATCTTTAATCCGGGACAAAATCTTTTGATCCATTGTCCGCATTTCAGTGCACAATAAAGATTTCCCGGGAAAGGGACCGAAAAGGCGACCAGCGTGGGTTCATATTGTTCAATTTTTTGTTGGAGTAAACGAAGCATGTGGAAGTCAATCAGGCTATCCGGAGCATTCAGTGCTGCATCAATCTCATCGAAAGTGGAGGCGGATCTGCCCAATCGCTCGGCATAACGGCTAAAACCAAAATGGGGATCAACAGCCTCGATAATCAGATCGGAAAGGTCTTCGAGGTAAAGCGTAGCCAGATGTTTACCTTTATCGGATATTCCCATGGTTCCGAAAGCCCATTCCAGGTCTTCGGTGGTTGCAAAACGGGAAGCCCGGGGTAAAAAATCACCTTCGCAAATCAGGTGGGCAAGAAGTAAATTCTTTCCCTGCAAAAAGGGGATCACCTGATCAATTGTCTGAACATATCTATGTCGTAAATCAAAGATCCGCCGGGCATTGGCCGACAACTCCGGATTACTGATCTCAATTTGGTGAAAAAGTTCCGATAAACCTTCAGAGGAAAACAAAGCAAGGATCGCCTCTATCCCTAAATCACACTGATCAGCAGGAATGGATCTGGTGTTTAAAAATCCTTTCAGATAGGCCGTTGCTGGATAGGGAGTATTCAATTGGGTAAACGGCGGTGTTATCAGAAGTACTTTTTGTGTCACAGGCTGTATTTTAGCGATTTGTAAAAGTAATATTTAGAATGGAAAGATTTGCCGGATCAAATGATGATCAGGAAAATTTGAACCTCGAAAAGTAAAAAATCGATTGGGATCTTTAATTTGCTCAAAATTGTAGTAACTTTATACTTATAAAGCATTTAGCCATGCAAGCGAAATATTTGAACATCGCGGTATTGTTATGTGTATGTGCCTCAACGGCTTTCTCACCTGAGGATTTGCAAAACCGTAAGCCCTATGCCGCGGGGCGATTTTATACCGGGAATCCTGATGAACTGAGAGCTCAATTGCAGCAGCTATTTTCAAAATCGGTCAGGAAAAAATCTGAAAACACACCCCTGGCGATTATTGTCCCACATGCCGGATATGTATTTAGTGGCGAGGTCGCTGCCTCAGCCTTTAGGCAGATTGATCCGGACCGGAAATTTGAGCGGATTTTTATCATTGGTTCAAGCCATACCACCACCTTTCAGGGGGCTTCGGTTTATTGCAACGGAGATTTCGCGACCCCGCTGGGACCTGTTCAGGTAGACCTTGATCTTTCCAAAAAATTGGTAAGGGAAAATGAAATTATCGTAAATAATCCTGAAGCCCATCAGTACGAGCACAGCATAGAAGTCCAACTCCCATTCCTGCAGTACTATATGCACACCGCGTTTAAAATTGTTCCCGTGGTTATCGGCTCTTCCACGAAAGAAACAGCAAAGAAACTGGCAGATGTCTTCAAACCCTATCTGAATGAAAATAACCTCTTTGTGATTAGCAGCGACTTTTCGCACTATCCTGATTATGAGGATGCCCGAAAGACAGATCAATTGACGGCGGAGGCCATAAAAACCAATAAACCCTCCACCCTGCTCAACGTTCTTGAAGCAAATATGAGGAAAAAGGTATCAGGTTTGGCCACCAGCCTGTGCGGATGGAGTTCTGTGCTGACCCTGCTTTATATGACTGAACCGATGCCCGATATTCATGTCGATCTCATCGATTACAAAAACTCAGGCGATTCGTCCTATGGAGAGAAGGGG
>JAHEYS010000538.1 GCA_023251475.1 Prolixibacteraceae bacterium | reverse complement strand
AGCGCAGTTTGATAAAGGGGTTGAGATTTGTAATAAATTGGGAATCAAAGCGATTGTTATCATTGGTGGTGATGATTCCAATACAAATGCCTGCGTTTTAGCGGAGTATTATCTTCATAAAAACACTGGAATACAGGTCATTGGCTGCCCCAAGACCATTGACGGTGACCTTAAAAATGAGATGATTGAAGCCTCTTTTGGTTTTGATACCGCCTGCAAGACCTATTCTGAGTTGATTGGTAATATTATGCGTGATGCCAACTCTGCAAAAAAATACTGGCACTTTATTAAACTGATGGGGCGTTCAGCTTCCCATATCGGTCTGGAATGTGCCCTTCAGACAAGACCTAACGTCTGCCTGATCTCCGAAGAGGTGGCAGAGAAAAAACAAACCCTCGAGCAGATTGTCAATGATATTACCGATATTGTTGTTAAAAGGGCACAAAATGGCGAGACATTTGGTGTTGCCCTGATCCCTGAAGGATTGGTTGAATTCATACCCGAAATGAAGGTGCTGATTGACGAATTGAACGATTTGCTGGCTGAAGGTCAGGCCACTGCCGAGAAATTTCAGAACCTGGTCTCGAATACCGAAAAGCGCGATTTTGTAATCGACACCTTGTCAAAGGAATCTTCTAAAGTATACGCCTCACTTCCAAATGGTATCGCCCGTCAGCTCACCCTGGACAGGGATCCTCACGGAAATGTCCAGGTTTCGAGAATTGAAACAGAACGTCTTCTGATCGAGATGGTTGAGAAACGTCTGGCCGATCTAAGAAGAAACGGACTAAAGATAAAATTCTCGGCTCAGAACCACTTCTTTGGATATGAAGGACGTTGCGCAGCCCCTTCAAATTTTGATTCAGATTATTGCTATTCCCTTGGTTTTGTGGCCTCCCTGCTGATCACAAACGGAAAAACAGGGTATATGGCCTCTATCCGAAATACAACCTCCCCGGCAGCGGAATGGATCCCGGGCGGTGTTCCAATCACAATGATGATGAACATGGAACGTCGCAGCGGCGAAATGAAGCCCGTGATTCAGAAGGCACTCGTTCTTCTGGATGGAGCCCCATATATAGCTTATGCCGAAAAGCGGGATGAGTGGGCAATCAACACATCATTCGTTTACCCCGGACCTATCCAATACTGGGGTCCGACAGCAGTTTGCGATTCAACAACCAAAACATTGCAACTGGAAAAAGGTAAATAATCCGTTAATTAACGATCCGGCAAGTTGTCATTCAAACAATTTGTCCCCCTTTATAAAGTGAATGGCCCTGGATTTCCGGGGCCATTTTTATTGGTTCATCAGGTTAACAGTATGACACGCCACCAATGCCGCAGTTTCGGTCCTTAACCGCGAATCACCCAGCGACACGGGGATGAAACCCTCCATAATGGCTGATTCAACCTCCTCATTCGAGAAATCTCCTTCCGGGCCGATCAATACCAATACATCTTTCCCTTTTTCCACCACATCACGCAACAACACTTTCTCCCCTTCGTTACAATGTGCGATAAACCGCTGACCCTCAAAAGGGGATTTTACCACCATCCTAAAAGACTGTAACGGCTGCAAATTTGGGAGAAAGGCCTTGATCGACTGCTTAATAGCTGATATCATCACTTTTACCAGCCTCTCAGGTTTTATCTCCTTCCGTTCTGAATAACGGCTGATCAGCGGGATAATATCATCAATACCTATTTCAGTTGCTTTCTCCAGAAACCATTCATAACGGTCAATATTCTTGGTGGGTGAAACTGCAATGGTAAGCCGGTAGTCCCGTTTACCATAACCCTGTTTTTTATCAACGACCTTTAACATACAGGCTTTGGGATGAGCTGCAATAATGACCGCCTCGCAAAACAACCCCTTCCCATTCACCAGATAGAGGGTATTACCTTCAACCAATCGCAGTACCCTCACACAGTGTTTCGATTCTTCCTCGTTTAACCGGTAGGTATCATCATGTAAATCAGGGGTATAAAATAGGTGCATATTGAAAGTTTAGGGTGATCAAATCAGTTGCGAAGATAAATAGGATTTTAATGATTCAACCAGGATTTGATATTTAATGTTTATTTTTCAGATCGTTCGAAACTTTATAGGTCCGAATATCGTACCTACTTTTATTTAATACCACATGTGATGAAAACGTTGTTCTTCATGATCATATTGATTGTTGCACAACAAACCGGCCTGTTTGCGCAATCTTATCAATCCCGCAAAATCGAAACAGCTCCTGTCCAAAACAGTCTGCGGGACAAAATCCACCATTTGTTTCCTGAAAAATCGCCCTTCTATGGAATCAAGCGGCTGAATATTAATGAACCAGCGGTATATTTGCCTGATACGGTTATTATTTATTCCACAAAATCTTACCTTGATGCGAGTGTGTCTATTGTGGCAGCACGGGAAATCAATGCTTATGATTCTAATGGAAATCTATCGGGTCAGTTACTCGAAGAATTCACAAACAGCGTCTGGAACTCAGTTGTCCGGTTTACCCTGAGCTACAATTCCCAGGGAAATAAGGTAAGTGTGTTTTATGAAATCAGGTCTGGTAATGGCTGGATAAACGAGGGGAGAGGAACAAGTACCTATAATACAAACGGATACCTGATTAATGAAGTATTTGAATTTTGGACAAATAATGCCTGGGTGAATGATGAACGGACGACTTATACCTATGATTCAAGTGGGAACCGGCTCACCTGGTTATCTGAAATCTGGTTAAATAATGCCTGGATCAACAATTACCGACATACCTATACTTACGGTACAACCGGGAATCAACTAACCCATATAACCGAAAACTGGACCGTTAATGTGTGGGTAAATCAGGTGAAAGATACCTTTACCTATGATTCTTCCGGAAACGTACTCACCGATTTAATTCAGAGCTGGATAGATAATAGCTGGGATGCCGGCATTACGATTACTTACACCTACGATTCAAGGGGAAATATTCTTACCTCCTCCTCTTTGTACCTAAACGAACGTCATACCTATACCTATGATATGAATGGAAACCTGCTCATCAAAATCAGTGAGGAGCTCGTCGGGGGTATCTGGACAAATAAACATAAACAGACCGCCTCTTACGATGAGTTTGGAAACCAATTAACCGGAGAATTTTTCACATGGGACACTTTAGCTAACAATTGGGGTCAAACCGAAACTGAAACATTTAA
>JAHEYS010000262.1 GCA_023251475.1 Prolixibacteraceae bacterium | reverse complement strand
TAAAATTATATCCGATTAAAGCTGGTTAGTCGAGCTGGTAACAAATAAGTTGCTGAAGAAAGCGAAGATATAACCGTCCATTGGCAACCACGGGAACTGTCCATGCCGGATTTTGGACATCTTTAATTGCAGATTTTATCTCTCCAATTTTCTTAAAACCCGAAGGATCGGGAGCCACAAGAAACAGGTTTCCCTTTAAATCCTGACAAATTAGATACCCATCGGCAAAAGTGGTTGTTCCCTGACCGATATCACTTGTACTCCACATCTCTTTGCCTGTGGATAATTCAATACATTTAAACTTCCCCGAATTTCGGGCGCTTTCACCGGAATATCCATAAATATAACCATCAATAAGTATCGGATCGGAATGCTGAGCCTCCATAACATGGTTTTTCCACAGCACCGAATAACCGCTCCCGGTAATTTTCAAGGCTTCGCAGCCCATTTTGTAACCGGAGGTATGGAATATGACATCTTTATCAACTATCGGGGTAGTGGCGTTCACTCCGTATGAAGTGGGCCATGGAACGTTCCATATCATCTTACCATCCGATGGATTCAGACACGAGAGCCCCTTGCCGTGGTAAATAAGAAGCTTTACTTCATTCTCAATCATTATGGTTATTGCAGCTGCATAACCCACTTCACCCTCCATCGATTTCCAAAGCAAATCTCCGGTAACTTTATCATATGCAAGAACCAGCGCTTTACCCCCGCCCTGTACAATGACCTTGTTATCCAGAACAAGTGGTGTGGTCGAAAAGCCTCATGATGGTTCTGCACCCCCTTCCTCTTTCACATTTTTTCTCCACAAAAGCTTACCGTCAAATAGATGCCAGCAAACCAAATCCCCGCTACGGCCAAAGGTATAAACCCGGTCCTCATTAATATATGGCGTAGCGCGCGAACCTGGTCCATGACTGCTTTCTGCTTTCGCTTCGTAAGATCCAGACCAGATGAGCGCTCCGCTATCGGTATCAATGCAAAAAACCAGATCATTTATCTTGTCTCTTCCCGGAACAATTAGCCGGTTACCCTGTACAACCGGAGCAGACCATGATGCAGTAGAATTACCCTGACACAGGTATTTTACCTGCCAGCGCTTTTTCAGACCCTGCGACCAATCTGTTTTAATCCCTTTGGTTGCACTTTTACCATCAAACTCAGCGCCTCTCCAATTTGGCCAGTCAGCAATCCCTATGGTCATGGGTGGAATAACAGCCATTTTTGACGGTATATTTTCCTGCAATCCTGATATTGGTTCACTTCCGGCGATAATTTTATAAATCTGATAACCGTAATAAATCCCAAATACCAATATTATTGAGATAATCAGGAGGGTAATCTTAATATATTTTTTCATATCAGGCTGATTATTAGTGATTTTAAAATTCAGGATTAACACCTTGAAATTATCCCATAAATTTAACTTTTTCTTTACCCACCAAAAAAAAGCTCACCTGAAATTCAGATGAGCTTTATTAATTTGAATAAATTTTATTGCTGGTTGACCGATATCATTAGTTAATATATTCACTCAGCCATTTTCCCAGTTTTTTACGGGTGAAGAATATACGGCTTTTTACGGTTCCAAGGGGTAAATCCAATTTTTCTGCGATCTCTTTATATTTGAAACCACTAAGAAAAAGTTGAAACGGCTCGCGGAACTCATTCTCCAGCATATCTATTTTTTTATAGATCTCTTTTTCAGCATGAATTGAATCGGCAGCAGGGGAATAATCATCCTTTGAAAATGAAATCTGTAATTTATGTGAAGAACTCTCAAGTGTTGTCTTCGCCTTTACATTTCGCCGGTAATCATTGATGAAGGTATTTTTCATGATAGTGTAGACCCATGCCATCAGATTGGTGTCTGCCGAAAACTTATCCCGGTATGTCAATGCCTTCAAGTAGGTCTCCTGAACAAGATCATGCGCTTTGTCAGAATCGCTTGTTAAACTTAATGCAAAATAATATAATTTGCTGTGAAGGCCTGTAAGGGAATTTTGAAATTGTATTTGTGTCATAGTGAATTTTCTAATTATTGATCAAATAATGGTTTTCAATTATCAAACGACATTTCAAAGATACCAAACACAGATTAAATAACAATACCCTATTTACTGTTCATTAACTTTTCAACAAGATTATTTCAATTCATTCTAAATAAGAAAACCATAATTATCAATAATACAATATACTTCATGTGTAGATTGTTCGTCAGTATAAATTACAGGCGATTCGAAAAAAAAATCATATTTCCTAATGAACGGGTAAGAAAAGGTGTTTGAATGGAAATAGGCCACTTTGCAAGATCAAATCGTTTTGATTCATCCGTAAATTTATAACAGGTTATTCTATCTTTGCAGCTAATAAAAAAACTTTAAGAATTCACCATATTTCAGGCGGAGGATCTCGGATCAGACATAATAAAAATATCTGATCACTGAATGTGCTTGAAACTAATGAACAAAATAATCTGCTGTGCAGGAATAGAATTTATGGGTTTAAAACAGATATCACTGAAGTCTTATTACATTCTTGCGGCAATAATGACTTTTATTACTCAGAATAGTTATGCCCAGAACCTGGGGAAAAGTGTTAATTACAATAATTCCTGGGAGATTGGATTTTCAGGTGGAGTCTCTAAATATCTTGAATCTGCTAATCCCCACGCGAATGCAGTTTATAAACGGTTCAATTACTGGAATGCTGATTATAACGGCAATTTTTCACTCTTTCTCATCAAAAATATCTCTCCGACGTTTTGGGCAGAAATAGAATGGGTAAACACAAAACTTTCCGGAAGCTGGAATCCGGCCAACGGATATCCGGTACCGCCAAATATATCCGACGCTGATCTGCCCATTTTCAAAACCGGCATTAATCAATGGCATCTCATCCATGGAATCAACCTGAACCAACTTATTGCACCTGCTATTGCAACCAACAAATGGCACACGTTCATCATGGGAGGAGTAGGTATGACATTGGTCAAAGGATTAGCAAGCAATGATCTTTTCAGTGATAAGTTTGAACTGTTGTTCCTTTACGGTGGAGGCATTGAATACAAAATAAATACAAAAATCAGGGTACGAATAGAAACTGCCATTAATAAGATAAGAACCGATCGTCTCGACGGCTTTCATACCGTTGACAATAACTCATTTAGCATTTCAAGGATCAACGAAAGTTACCAATATTCCTCGATTGGAATGAGCTACCGATTGGGAAAGGCAGAATCCATGTATCGAAAAATCCGAAACTCAAAATTTAAATCAGTAAGTAGAAAGAATAAAAGGTAGTCTTAAAAGTTCTTGCATCGACTCTGTTTATTACTGGATATAATTCAATAAACTATCCGATAATAACCAGGGATTTAAGTTCAATTTAATCAAAACTGCTTTAAACCGTTATTAAATTTTGTTATCTTTAACTCAATTAATAAAATATAAAACATGAATCGTCAGGAAGAAAACTTAAAAACGATTTATCTTCCGGATTTTAAACAAATATTTTAACTATAGTCTATGAAAATGTCTCCAATTCGAATTGCAGTTGTCGGACTCGGTTATGTTGGGCTTCCGCTGGCAAGACTTTTTGCCACCAAGTATCCTGTTGTAGGATTTGATATTAATAAACTACGTGTGAATGAAATTAATCAGGGTAATGATCACACGCTGGAGGTGGAGGATCACGTTCTTCTGAAAGTATTGGTTTCGGAAAATCCTGTTCCAGCGGGAACAAATGGACTGTATTGTTCGTTTCATCCCGAGGATATTAAATTGTGTAATTTTTATATTATTACAGTGCCTACTCCTGTAGATAAAAACAATCGTCCAGACCTCACTCCCCTTATAAAAGCTTCTGAAACGGTTGGTCGTATCGTAAAAAAGGGGGATATCATTGTTTACGAATCAACCGTTTATCCAGGGGCAACAGAAGACGACTGCATTCCTGTCATCGAAAAAATTTCCGGACTTCGTTTTAATATTGATTTCTTTGCAGGTTATAGTCCGGAAAGGATCAACCCGGGGGATAAGGAGCATACAGTTGAGAAAATCAGGAAAGTTACTTCAGGGTCAACACCTGAGGTTGCCGAGATTGTAGATTCGACTTATCGTTCTGTAATTCAGGCCGGCACCCATAAGGCATCTTCCATAAGGGTGGCTGAGGCAGCCAAAGTGATCGAAAACAGTCAGCGGGACATTAATATTGCTTTTGTCAATGAACTGTCTAAAATCTTTAATGCCATGAAGATTGACACACACGATGTACTGGAAGCTGCGGCTACCAAATGGAATTTTCTTTCATTCAAACCAGGATTGGTAGGAGGGCATTGCATCGGTGTTGATCCTTATTACCTGGCACAGAAGGCTCAGGAAGCGGGATATCACCCAGAGATCATCCTGGCGGGTCGGCGTATGAATGACAGTATGGGTAAGTATGTGGCTACAGAGGTGGTAAAACTGATGATCCAAAACGAGATTCAGGTTAAGAACTCAAAGATATTATTGCTTGGGATCACCTTCAAGGAAAACTGCCCGGACATCAGAAACACCAAAGCTACTGATATTTACCATGAATTAGTCAGTTATGGAATTGGTGTGGATGTTTATGATCCGTGGGCCTCACCCATGGAGGTAAAGCATGAATACGGCATCACAATCACCACACATCTTGATGAGTCTGCCAGTTATGGCGCGGTGGTCCTGGCTGTGGCCCATACCAAATTTAAAGAGATCGATCTGCAGAAATTTAAGGCCGCAGGTGCTATTATTTATGATGTAAAGGGAATTCTTCCAAGGGACCTGATTCATGCACGATTATAAAAATATCAATTTTCAAAATACAGAAAAACTCCCCTATGATTATAGCAGTTGATTTTGACGGAACTATTGTTGAGCATCGTTATCCTGCCATCGGGAGAGATTTGCCGTTTGCTTTTGAAGCGATAAAAGCGCTCCAAAAAAAACAACATCAAATTATCCTTTGGACCTTCCGTGCCGGCAAGGAGCTGGAAGAGGCGGTGGAATACTGCAGAAAGAGAGGGGTGGAATTTTATGCCGTGAATAAAAGTTATCCGGAAGAACAATTCGACGAATCAATCAGCCGCAAGATCAATGCTGATCTGTTTATCGATGACCGGAATATTGGCGGACTACCCGGTTGGGGGGAGATTTACAGCCTCATATGCCCTGAAGAGTCGGGATCTGGACCCCGTAAAAAAAGATAATTTGGCAATCCTCGGATTTTAAAATTACAGGATTGCCAAATTATCAGAGTTTCAAATTAATCCATTTCCAACCTGACATCATGAAGTTCCCACCATGGAAGACCATGCAGATTTAACTGTTCCATAAAAGGATCCGGATTAAACTCTTCAACATTAAAGACGCCGGGACTTTTCCACTCCCCTTTCAAAAACATCATTGCACCGATCATTGCAGGAACACCAGTGGTGTAACTAACTGCCTGTGTGCCTGTTTCTGCATAAGCCGCTTCGTGACTGCAATTATTATAGATGTAATAAGTCTTCTTCTTTTTGTTTTTTATTCCCTTGATCCTGCAACCTATCGAGGTTTCCCCTTTATAATTTGCACCAAGTTCCTCCGGAGCAGGGAGTACAGCCTTCAAAAATTGTATTGGGACAATCTGTTTACCTTCATATAGGACAGGCTTTATAGATGCCATCCCAATATTCTGAATAACACGCAGGTGCGTCAAATACTCCTGTCCGAATGTCATCCAGAACCGCGCCTTTTTCAACGTCGGAAAGTTTTTCACCAGTGACTCCAGCTCCTCATGGTAAATCACATAGGATTCACGTTCACCGATGCGGGGGTAAGTAAGTGGTTTGTGAATTTCATGAGGTTCAGTAGTTACCCACGCTCCGTTTTCCCAGTATTTCCCCTTTTGGGTCACCTCCCTGATATTTATTTCAGGGTTAAAATTGGTAGCAAACGGTTTTCCGTGATCCCCCGCATTACAATCCACA
Source organism: Prolixibacteraceae bacterium (assembly GCA_023251475.1). Taxonomy (GTDB): domain Bacteria; phylum Bacteroidota; class Bacteroidia; order Bacteroidales; family Prolixibacteraceae; genus JAAFHB01. The sequence continues at coordinate 3,600 of JAHEYS010000262.1, read as the reverse complement.
ATATCAAGGTATTGAATCTCATCGAAGACATATTTTGCAGCCCAGGCGGTAAAAACACTCGTCACGCCGGGATCAAAACCGCAACCAAGAATAGCAGTCAATCCTGCTGCCTTAAATCTTTCATGGTAAGCCCATTGCCAGCTGTATTCAAATTTAGCCTCATCTTTTGGTTCATAATTGGCCGTATCGAGGTACGAAACGCCAGTCTCCAGACAAGCATCCATAATCGTTAAATCCTGATATGGAAGTGCCACATTAACGACCAGATCCGGTTGAAAACCACGGATCAGTGCTACCAGTTGAGGAACCTGATCGGCATCTACCTGAGCAGTCTGAATCCTGTTACCTCCAATGCGGGCAGCAATCGCATCGCATTTCGATTTGGTACGGCTCGCCAGCATTATCTCCGTGAAAATATCCGGAAGCCCGGCCATTTTATGCGCAACAACGGTTCCTACACCGCCTGCACCAATGAGTAAAACTTTTCCCATCTATTTAATCTTATTGATTAGGGTTAAACAATCAAATTGTCTGCAAAATAACCATATTTTTCGATCCTTTGGCTAATTTTTAGTCGGCGCAGGGAAATATTTTATATTTTTAACCTGACTTAAATCCGGCAATTTTGATTACTGATTTTCGAATGAATTTTTCACCTCATTATCGGATTACTGTTACGTCAAATAAGCAAATAAATCTTCAGATGAAAAAAATAATCCTGCTCTCAATATCTTTATTCATTGGCCAGCAATTATTTTCGCAACAAATTTATCCGTCTACCCTTAATACCACTTCACCGTGGACCTACTGGTGGTGGCCGGGAAATGCCGTGAACAGGGAGGGAATAACCTGGCAGCTGGAACATTTTAAAAAATCAGGTCTTGGCGGAGCTCATATTATACCAATATATGGGGTCAAGGGGGAAGAGGGGCATTTCCTCCCCTTCCTTGGGAAAGAATGGCTTGAAATCTTCAGTTTCACCTGCGCTGAGGCACGACGTCTCGGGTTGGGTATCGACCTTTCAACCGGTACCGGCTGGCCATTTGGCGGACCGGGTGTCACGAAACAAAACGGGGCCAAGCAGATCGTATTTAATGAAGTTGACACTGCCGACACTCTAAAAATCGATGAATTAACCGGCAAAAGTACCCTGGCAGAAGCTGATGTGTTTTTAATCAACGCTGATGGGAATTACAAACGGGTCAATAATAGCATCATTAAAAACAGATTGACACAGCCCGGCAATCAAAAGTATTTGATAATTACCTATGAACCTACCAATCAACAAGTCAAAAGGGCCGCTCCGGGTGGCGAAGGATTAGTTACCGACCATTTCGACCCTGAGGCAATGAAGCAGTACCTCTCGGCATTTGATGCTACTTTACTCGGCGGTAAAGATAGGCTGTTACCCAGAGCAGTTTATAATGATTCATATGAAGTTTACAAGGCCAACTGGACTACCCGATTTAATGAGGCTTTCATTCAACAGCATCACTACGATTTGAAACCGGTAATTTATGCAGTTAGTCCCGGCTATCCGGAGAGTCCGTTAAAGGGAAAAGTAATGTCGGATTACCGGGAGACACTCTCGGCGCTGCTCTATGAAGGTGAATCAACATGGACGACATGGGCCGCAAAACATCATATGATCACAAGGTACCAGGCGCATGGGGCACCTGGAAATCTACCTGACCTTTATGCACTTTCCGATATTCCTGAAACAGAATCATTTGGAAGCAGTAATTTCTCCATTCCGGGGGTGCGAATGGATGCTGATTACGAAGAAAAGAACTTTGGTCGCCCCCATCCGCTCATGATGAAGTTCGCCTCCTCCCCTGCCCACCTGCTCGGAAAGAAATTAGTGGCTTCTGAATCAACAACCTGGCTTGGGAATCATTTTAAAGTTGCCCTTTCCCAGATTAAACCGCAGATTGATGAGCTCTTTACTGCCGGGATAAATCATATTTTCTTTCATGGCACTACCTATTCTCCCTCCGGCGAACCATTTCCCGGATGGCTCTTTTATGCTTCAACAAATTACGGGACAAATTCCCATTTCTACAATGAATTGCCGCTTTTAAACCGCTATATTACCAATTGCCAAAAACTTCTGCAGGAATCTGAACCTGATAACGACATCCTGGTCTATCTGCCGATTTACGATTTCTGGGCAGATACAAAAGAACCCCTTTTGTCACTTTTCTCAGTTCACTATGCCGGAAAATGGTTCTTAAACACCCCTTTCGGGGAGTTGTCGGCACACTTATGGGAAAATGGTTACGGATTTGATTATATTTCAGATAATCAAATCAGCCAGTTAAAGGTCAATTCAGACAAAAGCGTTTCGGTCAGTAAAAGTCGTTATCAAACAATTGTAATTCCGCAAACAATACACATGACCACAGAGACCTTAAAAAATCTGAATTCACTTGCACAACAGGGGGTTAAAATAATATTCGATCAGCAACTGCCGCTGCAATTGCCGGGATATGGTCGTGCTGACCAGCAGAATCAATTTAACAGCCTGATTAAAGGGCTGAATTATAGTCCTTCCGTCACAAAGGGCGAAGCAATATCTGCATTAAACCGATTAAATATCCGGCATGAAAGCCTGAATTCCTCGGGCTTAAGCTTTATCCGGAAACAGTTATCTGGCAATAAATATTATTTTATTACCAACCTGTCCAATAAGTTCAGTGATGACACTATTTCACTTTCAGAGAAGGCTGAAGCGGTTGAATATTACAATCCGATGAACGGTGATCGCGGATTCATCAGTTTTAAGAAAAAGGAACAGGGTATTCTCACAAAACTCTGTCTTCTTCCCGGAAGCTCCTGTTTTTTAATCACCTACAATAAGCCGCAAAATGGGAAAAGCTGGCATTTCAACATTCCTGCGGATAGGTCTTTTGAGATTTCGAACTGGATGGTGCAGTTTAAAAAAGGTTCACCGGCTGTTCCAAAAACTATTTTTAAACCAGGGGAGCTGACAAGCTGGACGACCTGGCCCGATTCTGCCCTGCAGTGGTACAATGGATATGGCTCCTACAGTGCTGATTTTAAAATACCTGCGCACTGGAATAATTCGAAGGGCGTTTATTTAAAAATTGATGATCTTCGCGAAACAGCTGGGGTAACTGTGAATGGAATCTCTGTCGGGACGATCTGGGCTGTTCCGTTTGAACTGTTTATACCAGCCAAAAGGTTAAAATTCGGCCGGTTAAATACCATCAAGCTGGAGGTACATAATCTTTCGGCCAATGAAGCCAGGTATCTAGATACAAAAGGGGTGAATTGGAAAAAGTTTTATGATGCCAATATCGTGGATATTACTTATCGCCCTTTTGATGCCTCAAAATGGAGCCCTGTCCCCTCTGGAATTCTGGGAAAAGTTAAGATTGTAGCAATAAAATAATTAATAGATTAATAAAATTATGGCAGTACTAAAGTATAATGAAGACAACTGGGAATTGATCCGGGAAGGGGTATTCCGGAAACTTGTCTACCTGAATGATCTTATGACAGTGATGATTGAATTTCGCAATGGTCCATGGAAGGAAGCCGAACCCTATCACTCTCATCCCCATGAGCAAACCTGTT
>JAHEYS010000261.1 GCA_023251475.1 Prolixibacteraceae bacterium | reverse complement strand
TCATTTGGTTTGTCTCCCATTTCAAAAATCAGCTCTCCGCCATTTACAATATCCTGGTGCTTAAAACAGGAGTTTGGATGATCTTTTCCGTTAAGTAAAAGTGACTGAACATACAGGTTGCGCGGACCTCCATTATTTGCCCGGATTATGAACTGTTTGCCATTTTCAGGATGGATGGTCACCTTACTGAAGAGGGGGGATCCGATCACATAATCTTCCACGCCTGGTGTGACAGGGTAAAATCCCATTGCACTCAGGATATACCAGGCTGACATCTGACCCGCATCGTCGTTGCCACACAGTCCGTTTGGCTGGTCGGTATAAAATTCATCCACAATCTGTCTCGCTTTTTGCTGCCCCTTCCACGACTTTCCAATAAAGCTGTAGAGATAGGCCATATCGTGACTCGGTTCATTCCCGTGGGCATATTGTCCGATCATTCCTGTCATATCCTGAAGTTTGTCAGTAGAAGGCGAATTTTTAAGATTGAAACAAACATCGAGCCAGCGTTCGAATTTTGCGTCGCCGCCCATCAGGTTTATTAATCCGTTGATATCATGCGGAACAAAAGTAGTATACTGATAGGCGTTGGCCTCCGTATAATGACCTGATTCCACGATCGGATCGAAGGGTGCGAGCCACTGATAATCAGATCCGCGCGGCCGCATAAAACCGGTTTGGGTGTCAAACAGGTTTTTATAAAACGCCCCTTTTTGTGAATAATATTCATAATCAGCTTTGCTGTAGGCCTTAGCAAGTCTTGACACGCACCAGTCGTCGTAACAATACTCAAGTGTCCGGGCGACAGACTGACTTTCGGCGTCATAAGGGATGAAGCCTATCTTTTTATAAATTTCCTTTCCGTCACGGAACCCTTCCGATAGTTTCTTCATCCCGTCGTAGGCCGTCTTCACATCATACCCCCTGATCCCTTTCACCCAGGCATCAGCGATAAGTGGCAAGGAGTGGTACCCGATCATGGCAAAACCCTCGTTGCCGCCAAATTCCATGATCGGAAGCGTGCCAAAATGTTGATAACGTTCAATAAAACTACGGATAAACTGGTTTGTTTTTCCAGGTTCGATAATCGTATAAAGGGGGTGTAATGCCCGGAAAGTATCCCAGAGTGAGAAGGTGGTATAGTTATCAAAACCGGTAGCGGTGTAAACCTTCTGATCGGTACTGCGATACCTCCGGTCAACATCCATATTGATATTCGGGTGGACAAAAGTATGATACAAGGCGGTATAGAAGGTTCGCTGCTGTGCCACAGTTCCCCCTTCCACCAAAATAACGGCCAGTTCCTTTTCCCATTGATCCCTTGCCTTATCCTTCACCAAATTAAAATTCCAGTCGGGTAGTTCTGCCTGTAGGTTTTTCCCGGCCCCTTCAAAGTCGACCCTCGAGATGGCAACTTTTACAAGGACTTCCCTGTTCTTTTTGGTATCAAATGTAAAATGAGCCTTTACATTTTTTCCCCCGGCCTCAGTGGTGTTGGCGACTAATTTATCTTTGATATAAAATCCATAATTTACAAATGGTTGCGAAAATTCGGCCACGAAATAGATTCTTCTGTTTCCATCCAGTCCCCCGGAAGATTGTCTGAATCCCTGAACTGTTGTTGCAGAGAGCTTTTTCACATAAAGGGAATCGTTTGTATCGTTGATCCCATGGGTAAGATCGAGGATGATATTCCCTTTATTGGTTTCAGGGAAGGTATATCTATGCAGACCGGTACGCAGGGTTGCGGTTAATTCCACGAGAATTCCGTTGTCAAGTCTGACGCGGTAATAACCCGGTGATGCGGCTTCATTCTCATGTTTGAAGGAGGCGCGATAGCCGGAGACGTCATCAGCAGATTGGGGTGCCGAAAGCTGAATTTGCCCTGTTGCCGGCATTAGAAGGATATCTCCACCTCCCCCGCTTCCCACCCCGCTGTAATGGATGTGACTGAATCCCATAATGCTCTTGTCGGAATAATGGTAACCGGCACAGCCATCCCAGGTTTCAGTACGTGTATCCGGACTGAGCTGAACCATTCCGTGGGGTAGTGTCGCTCCCGGAAATGTATGGCCATGGGCATCGGTGCCAACAAAGACATTGATCAGTTGGGTATGGTTTTTTTCTTTCGCTTGTAATGAAATAAACAGAAAAAGAAAAATAATTAAAGCGCAAAATATTTTCATTTCAATATTTATTTATCTAATAATTTAGATAGTGACAGTCTGACTTGTTTGTGACGTGTGGTAGTCTGGCCGTCACGTCACCGGTTCCACCCAATCAGGTGGTCAGAAATAATCGCCAGGTCCAGTCCACAAGCGTGTGAACAAGTATTGCAGCCAGCAAGTTATTCCCGCTCTTCCGGTATGCCCACCCATACCCCATTCCGGCAATTGCGGCTAATGAAACATAGGTGATTTGGGTGGATAAAGTATTCACGTTATTCCAGTGCATAAGTCCAAAAGCCAATGAAGAGATGACCAGGGGAATCCACTTTTTTGAAAACAACTTTTCCAGTCCACCAAGCAAAATACCTCTGAAAAAGAGCTCTTCAGGCAAGGCAACCGTTAGAAAGAGTCCCATAAACTGAAAGATTAATTTGGGAATATTGTAAGATTCAGGAATTGAAAAGGTCAAAAAACCGGTTAATAATCCCGGCGGAACCACAAATGCCATGATCAGGATCATTGAGAGCACGACAATACGGAGATCTTTTAATTTTGGCACAAGGTTATAGCCAATTCCGGCCCCCCGATAACCATTCCAGCCGATGACCGCAATAACAGAAATTGCAACTGAGAACCAGGCGTATGAATCACTACCCGAAGGAAGCATCCCCATGTACCAGCGAAGGTCAAAAGGAATCCAAAGAACAAGCCAAAGCAATAAATCGGTCCAGGTCAGGGTAAATACCTGGCTATTTGCCTGCTTTAAGACCCCCAGTACCGCAAAAACGATCGCAGCAAAAATGACAGAAAAATAGGGATCGAATTTAAAGGTCAATAATCCGGGCAGCATAAATAAGATGGATATTCCACCTGCAACATAATAGTGCGAATTCCGTTCGCTGCGGATCCAATCGTTAAACTGGCGGGATGCATCAACAGAACCTAAAGCAAACATTATTCCCAGCAATGGCGACAGACTTAAAACGTTGGCAATTAATGTAATCACGCCTTTCTTCGAATCCGATCCAGAGACACCACAGACTAATGCGACTCCAACAAGCGTCCATATTAACCAGAGAATTACGAATTTATTTTTCATATGAGTGATTTAAAAACAGTTACAAATTTACTTTATTTCAACCTTCAGCTGAAAATCCTCAAAAATCACAGTTGAGACTTTCTGATCATTGGCGCCACCGGCAAGACCAATATCCATCTTTTTTGACAGTCCGGGAATATCGCCCGATTCCCGTGATATATTCCAGATCTTGCCGTCAAAACTGTAATATCCTGAGAAGCTGTTCCCATGCCTGACAAGCTTTAACCAGACCGGCAATGGTTTATCGACCCCGTAATTTTTACTCTTTGTATTGTGCATACTTCCATCTCCAAACTCATCCCATTGCGCACCAGATCGTTTGGTGGTTGAAAACAAAAGGAATGATCCCAGGGTGCTGCTTTTTGAACTGTTGCTTTTAGACATATCGTTTCTCGTAAATATCCCGGCGCGGAACCATTCACTGATCCCTTCGCTAAAACCAACAATTTTTACAGTTGCCACAAAATTACCCTCTATTGCACCTTTGAGGTAAACAGTCCCGTAGGAGTCCTCGGCATGCAGAAAATCGGTACCCGCCGCGGTAATTTCAAAATGATTTTTGCGGATATCATAATTGTAGGTGCAGGGTTTAGCCGTAGCAGAGCAGTAAGTTGAAAACTGAGCTGAGGCAAGATCTATTTCTTTAACCGGATAAACATGAACGTTGATGGGAGGCTGGTTGGCAATAGTAACATTATGAATACCGGCTTCAGCCAGCCAGGAAAAGGCAACCTTAACGGTTTCATTCTCCCTGATACGCAACTCCTTAACCACTACGGGTTTGCCATCAACGGTCATTTCGACTTTCCTGGTAACTGCTTCGGCTCTGACATTCTGAGCTTCTATCGTGACCAGAAGTGAATCTCCGACAGGTAGTTCAGCAAGTCGCGTATTTAAATTGCGGTAAATAACATAAAGCGGATCTCCCGTGACGGTGACTTCATAGGCTGGAGTAGTACCAATGGCTATTGAATGTTTTCCAGGATCAAAAAACTTGTATTTGAATTCTACTCTGCGTTCATTTTTCGAAATAAAGGGGAGCTTTTGGGAACTGACCACCTTTCCGTCAACATACAGGAAGACATCCTCCATCCCGGTAGAACCATTGTTTAAAATAAGGGCAGAAACCGAGACTTCGTTTCCGGTGATCAACTGACCCCCGGTTTTGACCTCCGGATTACGGTAGGAGAGATCCACCCTGCCATCAATAATCTCTTCCGCCGGGGTTACAGGAGTTTCAATCAGATGATTGTTTTCGTAGACATTATCCACCAGGTAACAGGCACATAACTTCATCTCACCCTGCTTAAGGCTGTAATAAGTATTATCGGTAACGGTCCATCCGGAAGACATATTCTGGAAGAACAGTGCCACATTCTCGTTGGTTCCCGCGGGATGGACATCGTGAATCACATTATTCCTCACCACGGAACCAGGACTCAATCCGTAAACAGCTATTCCGCCCTGATCATCCCATTTCATATTCGTAAATGATACGTTATTGTACGCTGCAAGGTGACTCCCGTCACAGGTCTCCTCGATGTTCGGCCATGACCCCAGGGTGATCCCGTAGCTGCTGATCTGTGAGATATAATTATGCGATACCGTACTCCGCAGGGCATTGTAGGTTGAAATACCTGTACCTGCTATCTCCATATTTGTTATTTTGTTATAAGAGATGAGGTTATCGCTTACCATGTCGCTCCAGTTCTCAGGTTTCGGATTTCCTGCCACCACAATTCCGGACCCTTTTACATCATTGATTATATTTCTGCTGATCAGATTATGATAACATCCAATCCCAAAATGGATCCCGGTCTGGCATACATTTTCAATCCTGTTTTTTAACACTTCGCAGTTTTTGGCATATTGAAATGTAAGCGCACCACTGTGTCCTGTACGTGTATCGGCAAATTTCAGGTTATAAAATCTCAGGTTCCGGACAGGTTTTTCACGCGTGCCAGAAACCTCAACAAGGTTTTCCAGCTTTGGGAAAACTACCGGTACCCGGTTTGGGTCACCAATATCCATTCCGGGTATAAAACTGACGGTGCGCGCTTTAGGGTTGAAATACCATTCTCCTGCAGTATCCATTACCGCCTCAAGGTTCTCAACGTAGTATCTGGGAGGAATGATCATCATTTCGGGTGATGGCGTTTTAAGCCAGGCAGTACGGCTTTTTGCATCAATCCTTGAAATACTGGTCTGAATCGCCCCCCATCTGACCTTCAGATATATCGTATTTGTTTCCAGGTCCTTCCATGGTTCCAGATCGTGTGCTTTAAATTTAAAGGAGATGGAATCTGCGGGTTGTCCATCCGGATAAAAATACCCTGTGTTTGGTGCCCGGGCGAGCGTAAGCCGTTTTCCGTTCGCGTACAATTCACTGATTTTTTGTTCATTGGTATTCGCAGTCCAAATTCCGTCTTTCTTTTTTTCCCATCCGGTAATCCTTTCCCCTCCTGAAATGACCGGTGATTCACCCGGATAGGCAGCATAGGTGACATAGAAATCGGTGAGTTCGTGATATTCGAATGCACCGGTCGGGAGATCAGTTTCCACACGTTCACCCCCATCACCGGAAGAAAAAGCAAGGGAATTTTCAAGGGAATAAATGCCTCCCCGGATTAAAACAAGAATATCGCGTCCGGCACCAAACTGATGCGGGGTTCCTTTAAACCTCTTATCAATTGCTCTCTTTTTAAGTTGATAAACGCCCTCCTTTAACTTGCTGACTGCCATTTTTGCCCGGTTTATTGTCGCAAAAGGGCCATCATTCCCATTTTTATCAGGTTCGGCCAATGTTCCGGACCAGTTATCATTCCCTGATGGTGAGACATAAAAATCGGCTGCAGTTCCGGCCAGGGAATACTCCGTTTTCTCTGCTCCCCTGACAAAACGTCCCTGTCCGGAAACCTGGTCATTCAGGATAAGCAGCGTGATCATTAGCAGCAGACATCCGGCAGTTGAAACTGGTTTATTACAGGTGCTCATAAATGATTTCCTCTTTTTTTCAGATTTAAAGACTACAATTTTTCTTCCCGCAGATTTTGTGGAATTGCGGTTTTTTAATTGATAAAACGCTCATGCGCCCCACCCATCACTCCGTGAGAATTGACTGAAATAAAGGCGAGTAACGAAATAATGATGATCACCCCTACAACGTACAGGAACCACCTGGTGACCGGGATATCAGATACGGGATTGTTAAAAAACGGGGGGAACTGTTTTCCCATGAGCCAAAGAATAAGGATAAAATTAACCCAGTAGAGCTGGTGATTGAGCGGAAATCTGCCTGCAAAAACTCCGGATACAATATAACTTATTGAAATATAGGCAGCTAAATAAACAATAAATATAACCATCACATCCCTTCTTTCGAAAGTGATCTTACCTTTCAAAAATTTATAATATCCGGTTACCGCAACCGAAAGAATGATCATTGTACCCAAAAGGGTACCTAAAAATGAGGTAGTCTCCGGGTTGAATTGATCTTTAATCCGCTCCATTAAGGTATGATAACCCATTGCGTCAACCAGGATAATAAAGGGGATGATCACGAAAACAACCAGCATGGATATCCGGGATTCCCACCGTTCGGGAATGCGGGATTCTTCAGGCCATTTTGAACTGAATACGCCGTAAGCCATTCCGATCCCGCCAAAGAATCCAATACTATACTCCATTACATTCCACATGTTGAATTCAATCTCCATGGTGGTTCCAAGCGTCTGCAGGAAATTTCCAAATGCAAATCCGAATCCGGCGCCTAAGGCCGAAAACAGCGAGACGCGCATGGGTGATTCATACTGATTACGTGCCATATGCCAGAGCAGGGCAAGTCCGGCACCCAGGCAAACAGACCAGGTTTCCTCCCTTGGCGGGGTCATCAGCCATTCAAACTGTACAATCAGCAGGTAATACCCGATTAATCCGCCTGCCACCATTTCGGTGATCAGCGATCCCCAGTTAACCCTTTTTTCTTTGGTGGAACCAAGCGACATTCCAACCAATCCGCCTCCAAGGATCCCATACAAGCTCCCAATTACGAAGAGCATCAGCAGACCGTAAAAGGCATCGGGGTAACTGCTGCTGCGGCCGTATCCCACAACGATTCCATAACTCATCATTCCGCCTGCTCCCCACCCGACTGCTGAGGCAAAGGCGACAGAGAAAATTTTTGTATACCAGTCTTTCCGTTTCGAAACAAGCACCAGCGCCAAGCCGCCAATACCTCCGGCCCACGCCGCCCCTTGTTCGTGACCAAACTGTCCCCGCATTGCCCAGGCTGTGGCGAGGGTCATTGCGACGACTAAGATGCTGATCAATTGTTTTTTCATATCTTAATATTTATTAGTTACTATTTTGGAATAAGAATTTCAAACAAAAATGAAGGCCTCAAACACAATATCAATTCAATATCAATACGAAATCAATATAATATCATTATAATATCTATTCGATATCTATTTGATATCTATTTTATTAAAATATCACTTGTAGCCCTGATATCTGCAGAAGAAGCGCCAACCATCAACTTAAATACTCCCGGTTCAACGACAAACGCCTTTTTATGGATATCCCAGAATGCGAGATCTCTTACAGGGAATACAAGTTCAACAGTCTTACTTTCATTCGGCTGGAGGGTGATCCGTTCAAAGCTGACCAGCTGCTTTTCAGGCCTCAGGATACTTGATTTTTCCTGATGTGCATAGAGCTGAACCACTTCATCTCCAGCTTGTTTACCACTATTTTTAATCGTGATTCCTGCGGTTATATTACCTTCTGCATCAGCATTTTTGGAAATGACCCGCAACTTCCCGTAAGTAAACTGCGTATAACTGAGACCATACCCAAACGGATAGAGCACTTCGCTGATCTTTGAGTTATCCTTCACATTATTTCGATATAGATAAGTCCTCCCTTTGCGGATATCATAATCGCTGAACGAGGGGAAATTCTCAGATGATTTATAAAACGTGAGGGGTAATCTTCCGGCAGGGTTGTAATCCCCGAAAATCACATCCGCAATTGCATTGCCTCCCTCTTCGCCATTATACCAGGTTTCGAAAATTGCCGGAACGTTAGCTTTCAGCCAGTTTAAAGATAGCGTACTTCCATTCTGCAGGATCACGATCGTCTTTGGATTGGCTTTATAAACGGCTTTTACAAGATCTTCCTGGTCACCCGGCAGATTAAGGTCTGAACGGTCAACCCCTTCCTTTTCAACGCTTTCATCTGTCCCCAAAACCACCACAGCGACATCGGCATCCTGAGCTGCCTTTATAGCCTGAGAAAATTTATCCGGATTCTTTGGCGCTCCGCAAAGTTTAACTTCGGCATGATACCACTGTTGTACAAACTCGAGCCGGAGATCATACCTCTTTCCCGCCTCTACCTCGATTTTTGCCACATCCGATGACTTGTTTCGGTTTAAGGTACGGTCGATCAGCAACCTGCCATTGATATACAATCGAATAGCATCATCAAATTCACCACCAATATAATAGGGACCCGTGCAAGGAGCAACAAAACTACCGGTCCACCTTACCGAGTAGTAGGTGCCCGGCATACCAGGGACTGGGGCATTTCTGCCAAAGTTAAAATCGATGACCGAATCAATACGGGTGAGGAAGGGTTCACCTGTAAAATCGGTGTTGTTGAAATATTCCCCCTTTAATCCATGCTCACCCTTCTTTCCCCCGACCGGAGACAGATATTTGGTTGGGATAACCGGGATGGTTATTTTTACATCAGTTCCCTTTACATAATGGACTTTGGTACTATCCAGTTTATTGATAATACCCTGCAGGGGAGAGATTGCTTTTGAATATCCGCCGGTATAACCTCCCAATCCGGCAACAGCGGCAACGGGACCGATCACAGCAACAGTTCGGATCTTGTTTTTATCAAGCGGCAACAGTTGACCGTCATTTTTAAGCATCACGATTGTTTTCTGCGCAACTTCTCTTGCTACAGCCCGGTTTTCAGGGCCATCAACTACCGAATGGGGGATCCGGGTATAAGGAACCATCTCAGGGGGATCATATAATCCCAGTTTAAAACGGGGAAGAAGAATACGATAAACAGCTGTGTCAATTGTTGCCAGAGATACAAGACCCATTTTGACCACCTCTGCCAGATGGTCGCGGAAGCAGTCACCACATTCAAGATCCATCCCGGCATTCAGGGCCAGGGCAATCGCTTCCTGAACATTGGCCACATATTTATGCCCCTCGTATAAATCCCTGATCCCATTGCAGTCAGATACCACATTACCTTCATAACCCCATTCTCCGCGCAGAATATCGGTCAGCAATTTTTTATTTCCAATGCAGGGAAC
>JAHEYS010000260.1 GCA_023251475.1 Prolixibacteraceae bacterium | reverse complement strand
TTCACAAATGTGTAGGTCATTCCTCCTCCAATAATCAGATTGTCAACGCTGTTTAGAAGATTTTCAATAATGGTAATTTTGGAAGATACCTTTGAGCCACCCATAATTGCGGTAAACGGACGTTTGGGGGCTTTCAGTACTTTGTCCAGGCTTTTAACTTCGCTGTCAACCAGATAGCCAAACAGCTTGTCATTTGGAAAGAACTGTGCGATCACTGCGGTTGAAGCGTGGGCGCGGTGTGCGGTTCCGAATGCGTCATTGATCCAGCAATCCCCGTTTTCGGCCAGTTGTTTTGCAAATTCAACATTACCACCCTCTTCTTCGGGATGGAAACGGAGGTTTTCAAGTACAAGTACCTCACCCGGTTTGAGTGCTTCGGCCATTTTTTTGGTCGCTTCACCAATGCAATCGGGGGCAATCTTCACCTCCATACCGCCAAGTAATTCAGAGAGGTGGGAAACCAGATGTTTCATCGAAAACTTATCTTCCGGACCTTTCTTTGGACGACCAAGATGCGACATGATAATTGCTGCGCCACCATTTCCAATCACTTGTTTGATAGTAGGAAGTGCCGCTGTCATACGTGTATCGTCGGTAATCACGAAATTTTCATCAAACGGAACATTGAAGTCAACACGGATCAGGGCTTTTTTGCCCGAAAAGTCATAATTCTCAATCGTCTGCATTTTAACTGAATTTAGTCCCGCACATGCGGGGATTGTTTTCCAAAGATAGATAAAAATGTGTTTTCCATTCTTAAACTGAGAGAGATTTTTAGAAGGATTTGATCTATTCTTAACAATTTTTCTACTTTTGAAGTTTGGATGGTGGGGCCCGAAGGGGAAACATCCGCTTTTTACAACAAATCATAATCCTGCTGATGCAATTCAAAGATGTAATCGGACAAAATAGTATTAAACAACGATTGATACAGGCAGTGGAAGAGGATAGGATACCACATGCTCAACTGTTTGCCGGTCCTCAGGGAAACGGAAAACTTGCCCTTGCCCTTGCGTTTGCACAATATATTAACTGCCCCAATAAAAAGGAGAACGATTCGTGCGGTCAATGCAGCTCCTGCCGGAAATACACCAGATTAATCCACCCTGATCTCCATTTTACTTTTCCTGTTATAAAAACATCCGCTGTCTCCAATCCAACCAGCAGTGATTATATGACCAAATGGCGACAATATTACACGGAAAATCCCTATCCGCAATATGAGAAATGGATGCAACTGATTGCTGACGAGAATAAACAGGGGGCTATTTATGTCGATGAAGCCAAAGATTTGATTCATAAGCTAAACCAGAAGTCCTATGAGGCTGAATACAAGGTTTCCATCGTCTGGCTTCCCGAAACAATGAACATCACCTGTGCCAATAAAATTTTGAAAATACTGGAAGAACCCCCCGAAAAGACCCTTTTTATCCTGATTTCAGAGGCGGAGGAGAAATTGCTGAGTACCATCAGGTCCAGGTGCCAGTTTGTTCGTATTCCTAAGATTTCGGATGATGATTTGCAGGCGGCGTTGGCTCCAATCGCTGAATCGACCAACAGCAATCCGGCCACGGTGGCCAGGCTCGCACGCGGAAACTATTTTCTGGCCCTTGAGATTATGCAGAATGACGAATTGCGCAGGTACAATTTCAACCAGTTTACTGCCATCATGCGATACGGTTATGGCAGAAAATTGCAGGAGATCCTCTCATGGTCTGAGGAGATGACGGGAATTGGCCGCGTCAGGCAGATGGGACTGCTGAAATATTGTGGCGAGTTTCTCCGTGAAAACTTTCTCCTTAATCTCAGGGAACCTGATTTGATCTTTATGGATGATCAGGAGAATGCATTTTCCCAAAAATTCTCCCCCTTTATCAATGAGAAAAATGTGCTTCCCCTTTTTCGTGAGTTTGAGCGAGCCTACGCAGATATCTCAATGAATGGCAATGCAAAGCTTATTTTTACTGATCTTGGATTGAAGGTTTCAAAGTTGATCAGGCTTTAATTTGAAATAGAATCACTATTTTTGTGAGATTCAAATTTTTCCCTGCCGGATCCAGCCTGGAACGGGCAGTCTAAATGCATAGATATCAGATATATGAATACTATAGATAAAACAGCGCGCGGCTGTCCTTCGAATGACAGGGTCGGAAGCTGTGCCAAATTAAATGTCTACGACTGGCTTTACGACGTCAAAAGTACCCTCAATACTGCCGAGATTGTTGAAATCCGATTTAAAAATACACGTAAAGATTATTTCAGGAATGTGAATGGGCTGGTGCTGAAAGCCGGCGATATGGTTGCCGTTGAAGCCAGTCCTGGCCATGATATCGGAATGGTGTCGCTTGTTGGCGATCTTGTGCTCAAACAGATGAAACGTCATAAGGCCACCATGATTGACGGGGAACTAAGAAAAATTTACAGGATCGCCAAATCGGTAGATCTTCAGAAATGGGAGGAGGCCATAGCCAGCGAACATGCCACCATGCTGAAGGCGCGAAAAATTGCCGAAGACCTGAAATTGAATATGAAGATCGGAGATGTTGAGTTTCAGGGGGATAAAACGAAGGCGATCTTCTATTACATTGCGGATGAGCGGGTTGACTTTCGGCAATTGATTAAACTCTATGCTGATACCTTCAGGATACGCATCGAGATGCGCCAAATCGGAGCCCGTCAGGAAGCGGCCAGGATTGGTGGAATCGGCCCTTGCGGCAGGGAACTCTGTTGCAGCTCATGGATCTCGAACTTTATCTCGGTAACGACGAATTCGGCCAGGTACCAGGAGATCTCACTTAATCCGCAAAAACTTGCCGGACAATGTGGTAAGCTGAAATGCTGCCTTAATTATGAGCTTGATTGTTACATCGATGCCCAGAAGAACTTTCCCCCAACCAATATTCAGATTGAAACGGAAAAGGGAAATTATAATTATCTGAAGGCCGACATTTTCAAAGGGATCTTCTGGTATGTAAAAGAGAATAATCAACCAGGAGGAATGGTTGCAGTATCTGTGGCTAAAGTTAAAGAGATTCAGCAACTGAACAGGAGTGGCAGGAAAATAGCGCAATTGACCAGTGAAAACCTTGTAGTGGCTGAACCGGAAGGGCATACTTACCATAATTCTGTGGGACTTGAGAGTATCGAAAGGTTTGACCAGGCTTCGAAAAACCGCAGGAAAAAAAGGAGAAAACCAGTTTTAACAAGAAAACCAAATCCAGGCAATGAAGGTCAGGAAAATAATCTTGAAGCGGAATAAAAATCTTCGGTTGGCAATCTGCGTATTGACTTTATTGACTGCCTCTCTGGCTTCCTGCAGTAAAAAGACGGTTTTTGAAGATTACCGCAGGCTAAATCACTCGGAGTGGCACCAGGATACACTTCTTGTTTTTGAAATAAATATTCCTGATCCTAAGAAGGTTTATGATCTTTCACTCACTGTTCGCAATGAGGGGAGATACGGGTACAGTAATTTGTGGCTTTTCGTGGCTATAACTTCCCCTTCAGGTAAAGCAAAGACCGATACTGTAGAACTTACCCTGGCAAAGCCTTCGGGAGAATGGTTAGGGAGCGGACTGGGGGACCTCTACGACAAAAAATATCCCTTTAAACAAACTATTTTTTTTCCCGAGACCGGAAAATATACCATTTCGGTCAGGCAGGGGATGCGCACCCAAACAGGTATTCTTAATGGTATTCATGATTTTGGGATTTCGCTTGATAAGGCGCTTTAATTTAAAATATTATAATTATTTCGGATGAGTAAAAACAAACTGGCCAAGTTTGCAGACCTGAATACCTTTGGTCATGTTATCCAGTTGTCATACAGTGAATTAATAAACGAAGGATTCCCGTTAAAGGGTAATTGGAATAAAGATTTCTTTAAAAACAGCAATCCCATCGTCCTGGAACTCGGATGCGGGAAAGGGGAATACACAGTTGGTCTGGCCAGGCTTTTCCCCGGGAAAAATTTTATCGGCATAGATATTAAAGGGTCCCGAATGTGGTCAGGCGCTAAAGAGGTTCACCTGGATGAGCTTAAAAACAGTGGTTTTGTACGTACAAATATTGAACTGTTAGCTCACTTTTTTGCGAAAGATGAAGTGGCTGAAATATGGATTACTTTTCCTGATCCACAAATGAAGCGGACAAATAAAAGGCTTACATCCGTCAGGTTCTTAAAGCAGTATAGCGAAATTCTTCAGCCGGAAGGGGTTATTCATCTGAAAACAGACAGCGATTTTCTCTATCAGTACACACTGGCTTCAATTGACCGGAATCAATTTCAGGTAGTGGTAAACACGGATGATTTATATCTCTCAGGTATGGCTGACGAAATTCTGGGTATCCGTACTTATTATGAGCAGCAGTGGCTCGACAGGGGAAAGAAGATCAAATATTTACGATATATTCCGCATGGAACAGATCTTGCAGAACCTGAAGTGGAGATACCATTTGATGATTACCGGAGTTTTGGACGTAATTCAACAAACAGGGACCATATCGAAACAAAAAAATAGCAATTGTGTCAGATTTTTACCAGAAGGTTTATGAAGTGGTAAGGCAAATACCAGTGGGAAGGGTGACCAGTTATGGCGCAATTGCCCGGTATCTCGGAACGGCAGGATCATCCAGAATGGTGGGTTGGGCAATGAACCTGTCTCACCACCAGGAAGCTTATGTTCCCGCACACCGCGTGGTCAACCGTAACGGATTACTTACCGGGAAAATTCATTTCGGATCACCCGGTGAGATGGAGGAATTGCTTGAAAACGAGGGGGTAGTTGTTGAGAATGACGGTGTAACCGGATTTGACCGCCTTTTCTGGGACCCGATGAAAGAGTTGAGATGAACATTTTTACCGGTGATGCGTTTTACTGGATGAGGTTCAAATGACTTGTTTCAGGATATTGGGACGATTCAAAGAAAATGATTTTAGCAAATATAAAAACTTAGCATAATGGTAGTTATACCAAAAACAATTACAGATATCCTGAGGAATGTGAAATTCCCCGGATCCAACGATAATGTTGTTGACCTGGAGATGGTACAGGAAATAAGGACGGCGGGCAGCCGGATCAGTTTTACGCTGGTTTTTCAGCGTGATGACGATCATAATATTCAGCCGGTATGTGAGGCTTGCGCAGCTGAAATAGAAAAAAATCTCGGGACAGAATATGACATCTCCATTACCCCCAAGAGTAGTCAAAGGATGAAAGCTCCTGTGTTACCCGGAGTGAAAAATATTATCGCCATTGCCTCGGGAAAAGGTGGGGTCGGAAAATCTACAGTAGCTGTTAACCTTGCCGTTGCACTTGCCAAGACGGGGGCAAAAGTGGGATTGATCGATGCGGATATTTTCGGTCCGTCGATCCCCAAAATGTTTGATGAAGAGGAGGCACACCCGCTGATGGAGGAGATTGAGGGTCGGGATATGATAATTCCGATAGAGAAATACGGGGTAAAGATCCTCTCGATCGGGTTCTTTGGCCATAAGGACAATGCGCTGATCTGGCGTGGCCCGGTAGCCTCAAATGCTATTAAACAGCTGATCGTCCAGGGATTATGGGGAGAACTCGATTATTTGTTAATTGACCTTCCCCCAGGAACAAGTGACATTCACCTGACCATTGTCCAGACGCTTCCAGTAACCGGCAGTGTCATCGTAACCACGCCCCAGGATGTGGCATTACTGGATGTAATAAAAGGTGTTTCCATGTTCAGAAGCAAATCCATTGAGGTACCGGTCCTGGGAATCGTTGAGAACATGGCCTGGTTTACACCTGATGAACTGCCCGATCATAAATACTACATTTTTGGAAAAGACGGAGGGAAGAATCTGGCTGAAAAAATGGGTATTTCCTGTTTGGGACAGATTCCGATTGTGATGGGTATCCGTGAGGGGGGAGATCAGGGTGTCCCTGTAGCCTGGAATGAGGAGAGCACAACCGGAATGGCATTTATGACGCTGGCTCTCAATATGATTCAGCAATTGGAGTTCCGAAACGAGAATTTAAAACCAACAGAACGGGTTCGCGTAAAAAAAAGATGACGGAATCATTTCTCTTTGTATCTTTACCGTAGATGTTTAACCGTTCAAAAACCGGTGTACATCCTGTAAAATAGCCTGCATTAAGTTAAGACTTTTGAAACGGACAATAAGAAATATTCTGCTTCTTTTTTGGTTAACCGGTATCTTTATGGGATGTTCCACCAAAAGAAATACCGGGGTTTCGCGTGCATATCATAATGTATCTGCACGTTATAATGTATATTTCAATGCCAGGGAGAGTATGAAAGCCGGGCTCAACCGGATTAATCAGACCATTCAGGATGACTACACCCATACTTTACCGGTTTTCAAGAGCTCATTACCTGAAGCCGGTAAAATTGCAACTTCCGAGATGGAGCTGGTCATCACCAAATGTAACAAACTAATTTCGCTCCATTCAATCACCAGTAGTCCGCAACGTAAACCGAACAACTCTGAACGATACAAAAAATTTGCATCCAAAGGAGAGTACAACGAATGGGTGGACGAGAGCTATATCCTGATGGGAATGGCAAGCTATTACAACCACGATTATCACAGGGCTATCGAGAACTTTAACTATGTCATCCGGAAGTTCTCTGATCGGGATACCCGTTATGACGCCTTCCTGGGGATGGCCAGATCATATATCGAAACGGGGGACTACGGACAAGCCCTCGAAATCTTTAATTCTCTTTCCCGTGACGGAGGATTTCCCTCCAGGTTAACACAGGAACTAAACCTTGCCCAGGCTCACTATTATTTAAAAAACAATGATTCCGATCAGGCAATTACCCATTTGAAGCTGGCGTTGCAATCCGCTCTTCCCCGTACCGACAAGCTTCGCATCAACTATATTCTTGCGCAACTGCTGGCTTCGACCAATCAGACAGGGGAAGCTGCAAAGCAATATTTGCGTGTGATAAAAATGAGGCCGCCATACCAGATGGCATTCAACGCGCGAATATCCCGGATGGAATTGATGGGTGGTGAAAATACAGCGATCGGGCTTCAGCTGAAGAAAATGCTTGATAACCCTTCCAACATGGAATATCGTGACCGGATCTGGTTTGCGAAGGCAAATATTGCCATTAAAGAGGGTCGGAAGGGGGATGCGATTTCCGATCTTAAAAACTCAGTCCGCTACAGTACAACCAATGTCAGGCAACGTGCAATATCAAGCCTTGATGTGGCACGAATTCTTTTTGAGGAGAATGAATATCTACAATCAGCCTGTTATTACGACAGCGCAGTGGCTGTGATTGATGCCAACTATCCGGGATATGCAGAAATTATAACCCGTTCATCGGGATTGAAAAGACTGGCCAGGGAGCTCAATACCATCTACAGGGAAGACAGCCTGCAAAAAATGGCGCTGCTACCAGAGCAGGAACGTAATGCGATTATAAACAAAATAATAGGTGATTTACAAAAGAAGGAGGCAGCCCTGGCCAATGCCACAAATTCTGATTTGGCCAGTCAGAATTATTTCAGATCACAACAATTCAGACAACAACAGCTTAATAATACAAACACGAACCAAAGCCTTTGGTATTTTTATAATCCCCTGACGGTGGGAATCGGGAAATCAGATTTTCAAAGAATCTGGGGCAACAGAAAACTGGAGGATAACTGGCGCAGGAAAAATAAGATGACAACTGTTGAGGCCGATATGCAACAACCTTTGGATTCTGTCACTAACAATGTGGTGGCTGAGAGTAAAAAAAAGGCAAGCGATCCTAAAACACTGGCATTTTACCTCCAGGATATCCCCCTTACCGATTCGCTGATGCAGCGCTCAAGTGAATTGATGAGAAGTGCCATGTTTAGTGCCGGGAGGATATACCGAACGGAATTTAACGATTCCAGGCAGGCTATCGGAATTTTTCAGGAACTCATCCGGAAATTTAAGGGGAGCATTTACGAGCTTCCTGCCCTTTTTGAACTTTATCAGATACACAGGGAGAACGGTGAAAAAGCAGAAGCAGACGAATATAAATCAAAGATTATTTCCGGGTACCCCGATTCAAAATATGCAAAATACCTGCTGAACCCAAATTATTTTGCGGAGATTGAGGAAAGAAAAGAGTCCATTGAAAAAAAATATGGTGAATCGTTGCGACAGTTCCAGTTATATAATTATTCGAAAGCCCGGGAAGCCGCGACTGCCGCGCTGGAAATGAATCCGGATAGCCTTCTTGTCCCAAAAGCAAAATTTATTGAAGTTGTTTCAAACGGCCCCTCCCAGGAAAAAGGAGCATTCTCCATCTCACTGGATCAGTATATAAAAGCATATCCCAAAAGCCCGACAACCGCTATCGCTTCTCATATCAGGGAATTAATTACTACCAATACACTGGCTGATTATCAGCAGCTTTTGAAAAATGGGTACATCAGGGAGGAGATTGCCAATGAGGAGCTTAAACGGGATAAAGATCATACAAACGATGAATTCGGAGGTAAATATTCGTATGATGAGAATATGTTTCACTATTTTGTAATCGCCTTCTCAAAAGAGGCTAATGTTGATGTGAGCCGGTTAATATATGATATTGCAAATTATAACCTGGACTATTACACCTCCACTGATTTTGATATCGAGCCGGTTAATCTGGATACCAGGACACAACTTGTTTTGGTCAGAAGTTTTCTAAATAAAGAGGAAGGTTTAATTTATTTCAGGTCAATTATTCGAAAAAGGCCAGTATTCCAATCTCTTAAAGGGGTGGAGTATGTGAATTTCGTGGCCTCATCCACCAATTACCGGACAATTATCGCGGAGAAGGATTATCTCTCGTACCTCCCCTTCTATATTAAGAATTATAGCTCATATATCAGTTCAAATATTCCACAGGATGAATTGCCGAATCCCCAGGAGTTACTGGCCAAAGCGGGAAAAGAGGAGGAACCGGTTGAGATGGGAACCTTCGTACTCCTTAAACCTGTGGTGACCAAGGATTCAACCGTGCAGGTCAAAACAGCTTCGAAGATAGAATATCGCGGACCCTATTCTCAGAAACAAGGTGCCGTCTATTGCTTTTCCCTGATCTATCTAAAGAGACAGAATGATGAGGCTAAGCTGGTTAAGGCATTTGAATCTTTTAATCAGGCAAATTACGGATCAAAAAAGATTGGTATATCTGTTGAATCGCTCGATAACAACAGGGCAATTTTAATTGTGAGTGGATTGGGAGAGAAAAATTCGGCCTTGGCCTATGAGAAAAAATTGGATGCCAATCCAACGCTTGCTGAAGTTTTAAAAGGTACAAGTATCAGGAAAATGATCATCAGTGATGAAAACCTCAAAATCTTCAGGCAGGAGAATAATGTGTTGCAGTACATGGAATTCTTTAATCAGGCCAGATAATTTCAGAATAATTTATTAAATGGTCTCAATGGTAATTTATGAAGCAGGAGTATTGACTTCTAATACTACCACATTACCACATTTTCAAATTTTCAAATTGCCACCTTTTCAAATTCCCGAATCACCCAGCATCTTCTCAATTGCCACCTTTTCATTTTCAGTAAGCGTGTCCATCGACTTAAGTGCGGTCTGAATTTTCGTCTTGAAGTTCCAGCAGGTCATCTG
>JAHEYS010000537.1 GCA_023251475.1 Prolixibacteraceae bacterium | reverse complement strand
TTCTTTTCGATGCTTGAATGTGGCATGCTTGTTGGCATCAAGAGGAAGGAACCTTCATTTAATGAGGGCATAAACTCCTTACCGGTACCCGGAAAAGATTTTACTGAATGCTGCCAAAGAGCTGTTTGTCTAAAACTATTCCAGCCCATTTTCTCCGCACCGGTGGCGAGCATTCCAAAAGTTTTATCGAAGCCAATCCAAACCAGCAATCCAAAAACCAGGGTGATAGCGGGGATCATCAGAAATTTTCGTTTATGAGCCAATGCCCAGCGCATGATGTCCTCATAAAAACGGACCATCGACATCAACACTGCAAGTATTACTGCAATAATTCCGGCCACAAAAAGGAAGTTTACGAAAATAGTATTGTGAGCCCCCAGCGGAAGCCATTCTATGGAGAGATACCATGATGCAACCAGCACTGTTATTGCAATATTGATAAAGTTCGGAAATTCCCTACGGTTTTCCGGCCACCGATAATCGAACATATTATTAATACCGATCGCTATTAATGCAAGGGCCGGCCAGGCGTGCCAGATCATCAGAAACCAGAGACCGGCAATAATCAGAGCGCCGTTCCACATCCTGCGAATCTTATTTGTATCAATACGAATTGAAAAGAAAAGATACGTCAGTGTGGGCAAAACAATTATGCCTAGCAGGAATGCAGAGACCAATGCAAAAGTTTTTGTGAATGCCAGGGGGTGAAACAACTTTCCCTCGGCAGCCTGCATCGCAAAAACGGGCAGGAAACTGACGATGGTTGTGGCGATAGAGGTAACCACAGCTGCGCGTACTTCTGTAGTTGCCAGGTATATGACACCGATCAGCTTTTTACCCCGGATACCCTTATTTTCTGGCATTTCAAGATGTCGGAGAATATTCTCCACATCTACTATCCCGATATCAACCATCACACCTATGGCAATAGCGATACCCGAAAGTGCAACGATATTGGCCTCAATGCCAAAGAATTTCATCAGGATAAAGGTCATCAGTACTCCAACAGGCAGTAAGCCAGCTACAATCAGCGATGCTCTAAGGTTCATCACCAGCACGATAATAACGATAATGCTGATCAGGATTTCGTGCGAAAGGGCCGATTCAAGTGTCCCGATGGTCTGGCGGATCAGCCCGGTACGGTCGTAAAAAGGGACAATCGTTACTTTGGAAACGGTTCCGTCGGGGAGTGTTTTTTGAGGCAATCCGGCCTCAATTTCCTTGATTTTATCCTTTATATTGTTGATTACATCCATTGGATTGGCTCCATAGCGTGCGACAACCACGGCCCCTACTGCTTCCGAACCCGCTTTATCGAGTCCTCCGCGCCGGGTGGCCGGGCCAAATGCCAGGTGTGCAACATCCTTAATCCGCACCGGAACATTGTTTCGGACCGCAACAACTGATATTTCAAGGTCTTCCAGGTTCTTCACATACCCCAGGCCACGGATGATATACTCAACGTTATTTAACTCCATTGTTTCGGCGCCAATGTCGAGGTTACTTTTACGTACCGCATTCATCACATCCATCACCGAAACATTGAAAGCTTTGAGCGCTTCCGGATTTAGGTCAATCTGGTACTCTTTAATGAACCCGCCAACAGACGCTACTTCCGAAACCCCCTCTGCAGCTGATAACCCATATTTTACATAAAAATCCTGTACCGTTCTCAGTTCCTGTGGGTCCCAACCGCCATTTGGCTTTCCCGTTTTGGGATCACGTCCTTCGAGTGTATACCAGTATATTTGCCCCAGTGCCGTGGCGTCAGGCCCCAATGTCGGTTGTACACCAGAAGGTAATGTACCCGATGGCAGGGAATTAAGTTTTTCAAGAATTCGCGAACGGCTCCAGTAAAATTCGACATTATCCTTGAAAATGATATAGATAAAGGACATTCCAAACATCGAAGTGCTCCGGATGGTCTGGACTCCCGGAATTCCAAGTAAAGCAGTAGTTAACGGGTAAGTTACCTGATCCTGGATGTCTTTGGGAGAACGCCCCATCCATTCGGTTGCGACAATTTGCTGGTTTTCTCCTATATCCGGAATGGCATCCACAGCAATAGGGTCACGTGGAAAAAATTCTGATTTCCAGTTAAATGGCATATAGACCATCCCCAGTCCCAGGAAAGTGATCAGGAGAATAAAAGTAATCAGCCTGTTTTCGAGGAAATATTTGACGAGTCGGTTAAACATAAGTTTAATTTGAAAATTTTGGGATTTGAAGATTTGAATATGAGATAAAGGCAGGGATCTGAAGATTATTTTCAAATCTTCAGATTACCCCATCTTCAAATTGTAATATTTTCAATTACCGATATTTACAGCACCCGGGCAACGCATTGAAAGATTTATCATCCGCCTTTGCCTTTTCGTTATCGTGACCTGAGGCGGCCACTTTTTTGCCAATCTGATCCAGACTGGTTTTTGAAGGATCAAAGGTTACTGCAAGGATTTTAGTCTCTGTACTCCATTCTGCCTTTGAGACACCATCTAATTTTGCAGCCTTTTCGATCCTGGCCTTACATTGTTCGCAATTTCCTGAGACTTTGAGTTTCTCAGTTTTTGTTGATACTATTTTGGAATGATCTTGTGGCCGGGCGTTGGAGTTCTGGCCTAAAACTACTAGTAATAAGGCAACTATAATGATTTTAACAGTTTTCATTTTATTTGAATTTGATGTAATTGTGAATTTGCACCATGAAAAAATTATCAGGATACCCGATTAAACACAGGGTATCCCCGGCTGAACAGGGTAACAACCAATTCAGTCCTTAGGGAAATGGACAAAGACATCAATTCCGGAATACACAAATGTAGGGCAGGCTAACAGCACTCACCAATAATTGACCAGGCGGTCTTACATTTGTACAGATAAGATTTGAAACAGATTGGGTATGATTCGTAAAACAGGCGGGGAGTAAAAATACCTGCAAAAGTGGCTGTGAAAAAACTTTAAACTGGGAGAATACAGGGGCGAAATTTTGGTCGGTGACAAATTCAGCGACTTTATCACTACAGCAGTGAGATCCCATCAATTTACCCGGCAAAGCGCATTGGCTGTTGGTTTCTCCCATACCACAAGAGGCCAGCTCACCGGAAACCGATACTTTGGTCGCCGAAATTTTGCCACTGCAATAGTGTGTCGCAATGGTAAAATGCATCCCTGAAAGGAGGATCAGCGCTGAAAATGATATGGATAAAAATTTCT
>JAHEYS010000011.1 GCA_023251475.1 Prolixibacteraceae bacterium | reverse complement strand
AATAAGAACGGGGTTCCGACTGCATACCTGACTGAGTCCCGGGTCAAAGGAGTACCGCTGCTGAAGGTGTTTAATTTCGATAACTTAAACCAGCAGTTGAATCCGCCGTCGGACGGGATGTTCGATTTCCTTGATAATGCAGCCATACAAGGGGGCACGGTCCAGTCTTCAAACGGAAGGATATTTTTTACCATGCTGGAACCATTCGGGCAGGATCTGAGGGATTCGATCTATGATCCGAATGATCCCAAAGGTTCGCTCGAGCTGGCCAATAAGTACTGTTTTGATTCACTGTACCGGATGACCAAGACGATGGCCCGGCAATATCCGGAGAAAAACAAATTTTCGCTGGAAGGATATTATAAATCTGCGGCCGGAGCCGAGATCTCCCTGAATGCGCTGAATGTGCCAGCGGGATCTGTTAAAGTCACAGCAGGGGGAGTGCTACTGGCAGAAAATGTCGATTATACGGTTGATTATACCCTGGGACGTGTAAGGATCATCAACGAGGGACTGCTCAATTCAGGCACGCCGATCAATATTTCTCTTGAAAGTACCCAGATGTTCAATATCCAGACCAAGAGGCTGATGGGCGCTCATCTTGATTACCGTTTCAATAAAGATTTTATTGTCGGGGGAACCATCCTGAACCTGAATGAGAAACCGCTTACACAAAAAGTAAATTACGGGGATGAACCGATCTCCAATACCATCTGGGGCCTCAACCTTTCATACCGGAAGGAATCGAGGCTCATTACCAAGATCGTGGATGCCCTTCCCCTGATCTCCACAAAAGCCGTTTCGAAAGTAGCGGTCGATGCAGAATTTGCCCACTTTATCCCCGGCCATTCCAAAGCAATCGGTAAATCAGGAACGACCTACATCGATGATTTTGAGGGAGCCCGTTCCACGATTGATCTTAAAAATATGGGGACATGGTTTCTTGCCAGCACACCCCAGGGTCAGCCAGCTGCCAACATGTTTCCTGAAGGAAGTCCCGGAACCGGTCTTGCTTATGGCTACAACAGGGCGAAAACATCATGGTACGTTATCGATCCTTTATTTTATGACAGGAATTCCAATCTCATTCCGCCTAATGTAAGCAAAACAGATCTTTCAGATAATTATGCCCGGCAGGTATGGGAAACGGAAGTATTCCCCAATAAGCAACCTTTGAACGGCGTACCGGTAAACCTTGCAGTGTTTAATATGTCTTATTTTCCTTCGGAACGGGGACCTTACAATTATGATGTTCAACAGGGACCTTTTTCAAAAGGGATGAATAATGACGGGACGCTTACAGTACCCGAAACGCGATGGGGCGGGATCATGCGTAAAATAGAATCAACGGATTTCGATGCGACGAATATCCAGTATATTGAATTCTGGATGATGGATCCGTTTTCAGAGGATTCCACTAATTCCGGCGATCTGTATTTCAACCTGGGGGATATTTCAGAAGATGTTTTAAGGGATGGGCGTAAAAGTTTTGAAAACGGCCTGCCTACTTCTACAACTGTTACCAATGTAGATACTACAATCTGGGGCCGGGTACCCAATATTCAGTCGCTGGTCAATACCTTTGATAATGATCCTGCTTCCCGTCCTTACCAGGATGTAGGGTATGATGGTTTGAGGGATGAAGATGAGCGTACCTTTTTCGAATCAAATTATTTAAGCACAATCCGCTCGCTTTTCGGGCCCACCTCACAGGCTTATAAGCAGGCATTCGGTGATCCCTCGGCTGATGACTTTCATTATTTCCGCGGAGGCGATTATGACGGCGATCCGAATTACAGCAGTGTTACCGCACGTTATAAAAATTATGGCGGTCCTGACGGGAATTCTCCCTCCACAAATAACAACACGGAGAAATATCCCACCATGGCCACATCCATACCCAATACGGAAGATATCAATAATGACAATACACTCAGCGAATCTGAAAGATATTACCAGTATGTGATCCATCTTCGTCCCGACCTCATGAAAACCGGGTATAACTACATCACCAATGTTTACCATGCCAACGATATCCCGCTTGCGGATGGTAACAAGGGCAATGTCAAATGGTACCAGTTCAAGATTCCCATCCGAACCCCGGATAAAATAGTTGGGAACATCCAGGGTTATACCTCCATCCGGTTCCTCAGGACCTTTTTCAAGGGATTCCAGAAGCCCATTGTATGCCGCTTTGCCACACTGGAATTATCACGCGGGGAATGGAGAAAATATACGTATGACCTTCTTTCTCCCGGAGAATATATTCCGGATAATAATGAAAACCAGACGACCTTTGATATTGCAACGGTGAGCATCGAGGAAAATGGAAGCAAGCAACCAATCCCTTATGTGATCCCGCCGGGAATCCAGCGTGAAACAAACTGGGGCTCGACGAACCAGCAGCAGCTCAATGAACAATCGATGGTGTTGAAAGTCTGTAACCTTGTGGATGGTGATGCCCGTGCCTCTTATAAAACCACAGAATTTGATTTCAGACAATTCAAGAGGGTACAGATGTATGTCCATGCCGAACAATCGATCAAGAGCCAAAACCTTAAAAACGGCGACATGACGATCTTTATGAGGATCGGTTCCGATTTCACCCAGAATTATTATGAATATGAAATTCCGCTGACGTTTACGCCATGGGGAACAAAATCTGATCATCCGGATGCCATCTGGCCTGATGCCAATGCCTTTGATATTTCACTTAACCGGCTGGTCGAAGTGAAATACAACCGGAATATTGCCATGCGACAAGCGGGAGCTGTGATTTCTCCGACGCTTCCTTATGTGGAATTTGACGGGAAGAATAAGATTACCGTAGTGGGTTCGCCGACCATCAGCGATGTAAAAGCAATCATGATCGGTTTGCGGAATCCCAAGAAAACAGGGAGTTCACCGGATGACGACGGGCAGTCAAAATGTGCGGAGATCTGGGTGGATGAGCTGAGGCTGACGGATTTCAATAAAGAGGGGGGGTGGGCAGCAACCGCGAGAATTTCTGCCGACCTGGCTGATCTCGGACGAATACAATTTACCGGTAGTTACAGCAGCCCCAGTTTCGGTTCATTGGAGGAAAAACAGACACAGCGGGAACTCCAGGCCATCACCAATTTCGGGTTTGATACCGATCTTGAGCTTGGTAAATTCTTCCCGGCGAAGTCCGGCATCAGGATACCCATGCATTTTGATTATTCATTCGTACGCAACAC
>JAHEYS010000259.1:3714-9682 GCA_023251475.1 Prolixibacteraceae bacterium | reverse complement strand
TTTTGCAGAAAGGAGCGCTTCGGTGTGAAATACCGGGTGAAGCAATTCATCCAGTTTATTTGGTTCGACACGTTTAAGAGCGGTCTTCTCATCGATAAAACCCTCTTCAAGCATATCAACGGCCATCTTTACCATTGCAGCGCCGGTCCGTTTTCCGTTACGGGTTTGTAACAACCAAAGTTTACCATCCTGAATGGTAAACTCAATATCCTGCATGTCGTGATAGTGGTTTTCCAGTTTCTGCTGAATCACCATCAACTCTGCATAAGCAACGGGCATTGACTCTTCAAGTGAAGGGAAATTCGCGGCGCGAACCTCCTCGGCAACATTCTGAAGAGCAGCCCAACGTTTTGATCCTTCGAGTGTGATCTCCTGAGGAGTACGGATACCTGCCACAACATCTTCACCCTGGGCATTAATCAGGTACTCGCCGTTGAAAATATCTTCTCCGGTTGATGCATCACGGGTAAAGGCCACACCTGTAGCGGAGTTATTTCCCATGTTACCAAAAACCATCGCCTGAACATTGACGGCTGTCCCCCATTCTACCGGTATGCTATGAAGTTTACGGTAATAGATCGCCCTGTCGTTCATCCAGCTTTCGAAAACAGCGCCAACCGAACCCCATAACTGCTCCCATGGATCAGCTGGAAATTCTTTACCCGTTTTCTTCAAAACAGCCTGTTTGAATCGGAGCACCAATAATTTAAGGTCTGCTACCGTAAAATCAGTATCCTGTTTGATTCCAAGCTCCTCTTTCAACGCCTCGATGATCTCTTCAAAAGGATCGATATCCTCTTTGCTGTGTGGCTTTAAGCCAAGAACAACATCACCGTACATCTGAACAAACCGGCGGTAAGAGTCCCAGGCGAAACGCTCATTGCCCGATTTTTTTGCAATCCCCTCAACAGCGAGGTCATTTAATCCAAGATTCAGGATCGTGTCCATCATCCCCGGCATTGAAGCCCTCGCACCTGAGCGAACCGAAAGAAGGCAGGGATTTTCTTTTGACCCAAATTTGGTTCCGGTGCGTTCCTCAACTAAGGCAACAGCATCTTTAACCTCCCTGGTAATCATAGCGAAAGCTGCGTCCCTGCCGTGCTCAACAAAAGCAGTACAAACTTCGGTGGTAATTGTGAATCCCGGAGGAACCGGAACACCAATCAGGTTCATCTCTGCGAGGTTGGCACCTTTACCTCCAAGCAGATTTTTCATCTCTGCTCCGCCTTCAGCCTGTCCATTTCCGAACGTGTAAACGTACTTGGTCATAATTAAAGTATTAATTTGAAAAAAATTTAATATTCATATTTTGGGGAGCAAATTTAAGGTTATTTTTCAAATCTTTGAACTGAGTTGATGAGTTGTTTCGATTTTGTATCCATTAAAAGATATTTTTGTAAAAAAAATTGCAGCAGATGAGAATTTGTTTGATCGGAGCAGGAAATCTGGCCACCCGACTTGGGATAACGCTCTCAGAAAAAGGGCATCAGATCGTACAGGTTTGGTCGCGCACCATCAAAAGCGCTACTGAACTCGCCTCGAAACTGGGATGTGAATACACAACCGATCTGACTTCAATCGCTTCGCAAACTGACATTTACATCATTGCTGTCACTGATGCTGCAATACCAACAATTCTTGCAAAAGGATCATGGGGCTCAACCCTGGTTGTGCACACCGCGGGAAGTATTCCAATGGATATTCTTGCCCCATGGTGCCTGAATTACGGGGTATTTTATCCTTTCCAGACCTTCACCGCTGAAAAAAAAATTGATTTTGACACAATTCCGGTTTGCCTGGAGGCCAGTACGCCACAAAATCTTGAGGTACTCAGCGAGTTGGCCCGGTCTGTTTCCGGTGATATAAAGTTTCTGGATTCTGACCAGCGGCAACAAATCCACCTGGCTGCCGTATTTGTCTGCAATTTTGTCAACCATTTTTATGCTATCGGCGAAGAATTACTCCGGGAAAAAGGGATCGGATTCGAGATACTCAAACCACTGATACTTGAGACCGCCTCCAAAGCGATCCTCCAATCGCCAGGGTCCTCCCAGACCGGCCCGGCTGTACGGGACGATAAAATTATCATTGACAAACATTTAACCCTGCTAAACACCCATCCTGACCTTAAGAATCTTTACGCTTTAATCAGCGAAAGAATAATTCAAACCCATAAAAATTATAATGGCATTTTTTAAAGAAGAACTGACAAAAGTTAAAGCATTTGTATTTGACGTGGATGGTGTTATCTCAGCAGCAACGCAGGTGCTCACCCCTGAAGGTGAAACGGTAAGGACATCGAACCTGAAAGATGGTTTCGCACTGGTGTATGCCGTAAGAATTGGTTATCCGGTGTGCGTGATCACAGGTGGCAAGACCATCGAAGTACTCAAAAGATGTGAAAAAATCGGGATCAGGGATGTATACGCCGGGTCATTAAAAAAACTGCCCGCTCTGTACGATTTTCTCGAAAAGAATAACCTGAAAGCCAATGAGGTGATGTATATGGGAGATGATCTGCCCGATTATCCTGCCATGAAGGTGGTTGGCGTTCCTGTCTGCCCCAGGGATGCAGCCCCGGAGATTAAGGCAATCTCACATTATATATCGGATAAAAACGGAGGTGAAGGGTGTGTGCGCGATGTTCTGGAACAGGTGATGCGCGCACAGGGGAAATGGATTGATGTTGAAAAGATGGACTGGAACTTGTTCTAAAAATTATTCTAAATAATTGTATCGCAATTCTAATGTGACCTAATGTGTCTACTGTGGTTAATTTATTCACTTTAAATAATATGCAATCCAAATACAAAATAATACTCGCCTCGAAATCCCCGCGCAGACATGAACTTCTCGCCGGGCTGGACCTCCCCTTTGAAGTAGTGATTCACGAGGTCGACGAGGTTTTTCCCGGGGGACTTTCGATGGAGGAGATCCCTGTCTACCTGGCCAAATTAAAGGCAGCACCCTTTTTGGACGAGTTAAGCGCTGATACACTGGTGATCACTGCCGATACGATCGTCTGGATTGACGGGACGGTACTTGGGAAACCCAATGATTATGACCATGCCTACGCCATGCTTCAACAATTATCGGGGAAAAAACATGTGGTTGTAACGGGGGTCTGTCTGACCTCCAAAGATAAGCAGGTTGCCTTCTCCGCAACGACGGATGTTTATTTTAAAGACCTCAAGGATAGCGAAATCGATTATTACCTTAAAAATTACCAGCCTTATGATAAGGCAGGGTCGTACGGCGTTCAGGAGTGGATCGGCTATATTGCCATCGAACGAATCGAAGGATCCTATTTTAATGTAATGGGACTTCCAGTTCAAAGGTTATACGAAGAGCTAATAAAATTCTAAATTAAAAATGTTCTCCGTCAGCTGACGGAGCAATGTTTTTTCAAATTTATTTTCTGCAATTTAAAAAACCTTATTTCTGTTTTTAAACCTTAGTCGTATATCATTATCCCCTATAAAAACCTTATTGCCATATTTATCAGGCAATACGAATATTGCAAATTCAGAAGTCGGGTATAAAAACAAATCAAATAACAATATATTAACATGTTACGCTCACTTAGCTTTTTTTCCATTTTCGTTTTTACAGCAACCATTTTATCCGCAAAGGAAGGGATGTGGATTCCGACATTGCTCCAAAAGTACAATATTGAAGAGATGTCGGAAATGGGATTCAAACTCTCAGCTGAAGATGTATACAGTATTAACCAGGCGAGTATGAAGGATGCTGTGGTCCTTTTTGGCACAGGTTGTACCGGCGGGGTGATCTCTTCCGACGGCTTGCTCATTACCAATCACCATTGCGGATTTGGCCAGATCCAGAAACACAGCTCTGTCGCACATGATTACCTCACCAACGGATTCTGGGCAATGAACCGCGCTGAGGAGTTAACCAACCCCGGACTGACTGTTCAGTTTTTGGTTAGGATGGAGGATATCACCGGTAAGCTGATCAGGAAAACTAATGACAAGACCGGTCAGGGTGCACAAATGGATACCACACAGCAAAACTTTGAAAGGATAAAAAAAAAGTACCTGGCCGGTACGGGATATTCTGCAGATATCAAGCCACTATTTAATGGAAACCAGTATTTTATCTATATTTATGAAGTCTTCAGGGATGTGCGGTTAGTCGGGGCTCCCCCGGTTTCAATCGGGAAATTTGGTGGCGATACGGACAACTGGGTCTGGCCGCGTCACACGGGCGATTTCTCGCTCTTCCGAATTTATGCCGGAAAAGACAATCGACCTGCAGCTTATTCCCCGGATAATGTTCCGTACCACCCTAAGAAATTTTTTCCCATCAATCTGAAAGGGCTGAAGGAGGGAGACTTTACAATGGTATTTGGTTATCCTGGGACCACACAACGGTATATCCCATCCCAGGCGGTGAATCTGATCATGAATCAGAGCGACCCCGCCAAAGTAGCCATCCGGACTGTTAAACTGGATATTTGGGCAGCGCGGATGAAAACAGATCCGAAGATCAGTATCCAGTATGCCAGCAAATATGTCTCAGCAGCAAATGCATGGAAAAAATGGCAGGGGGAGGTCAAAGGGTTAAACCGGCTGGATGCCGTTAATCAAAAAAAGAGAGGGGAAGCTGAATTTGAAAAGTGGGTCGCCTCCGATCCCGGTCGAATGAAAAAATATGGGACCATCCTCTCAGATTTCGGAAAATATTATGCGCAGTTTCAACCCTACCAGGCAGCAAATGATTATTATACAGAATGCATTCTGCGCGGTTCCGATATCTTCACCCTTGCAGCAAAATTAGAACCCCTTGAAACGATCACGGACAAGGAGAAGCTTGCAGCGGAGATGAAGAAGGTGCGGGAATATCTCACCGGTTATTTTAAAGATTATGATCAAACAACGGACGAAAAGGTCTGGTCAGCACTCGTTAAAATTTATGCAAAAAATGTCGACCACCGGTTTCTGCCAGAAAAACTGGTTAAACTGATTCCTGCGATAAATGAGGACAAATTCCCGGGAAAGATCTACACAAAATCGACACTCACCGACTCCTTAAAGATCAATCAGCTACTTGATAATTTCAATCGGAAATCGATTAATAAAATCGTTAATGACCCGGTTTACGGGCTCTTTAAGCTGATCCGGAGACAATATCTCCAGAGTGTTGAGATGAATTTTAAAACCATAAATACCAGTATTGCTGCAGTACAGAAAAGGTATACAGCTGCACTTCTGGAGATGAACGGCGAAAAGCGGATGATGGCGGATGCAAACCTCACCTTACGAATTGCATATGGCAAGATTGAAGGTTATAAACCAGCCGATGGTGTAAACTTTAAATGCTTCTCAACCTTAAAAGGGATTATTGAAAAAGACAATCCGGAAATACCTGATTATAACGTTCCTGAGTCATTAAGAAAACTTTACAGGCAGAAAGATTTTGGTTTCTTTGTGAATGAAAATGGTGAAGTTCCCGTGGCATTTTGTGCCTCCAACCATACAACGGGCGGCAATTCAGGAAGTCCGGTGGTCAACGCAGAGGGTGAGCTGATCGGACTGAATTTCGACCGTGTATGGGAAGGGACGATGAGTGATATTATTTATGATCCGGATGAATGCCGCAATATAGCCCTCGATATGAGGTATGCCCTCTTTATCATCGACAAATTTGCCGGTGCAGGGTATTTGTTAAAGGAGATGAAGCTGGTGAAATAAGAATTGGGGGTTTGATTTTGTGAATTAACTTTATAATCGGATAGGAGAAACGGGATTAGTTCCCGTTTCGTCCTTCCACACCACCGTGCGTACCGTTCGGTACACGGCGGTTCCTTAATTTACGCCATTGACCTTCCGATAGTAATCCGTAAAGAAGATGTAACCTGCTTGTTTAAGACGATCGTTGGTGATAGTTCTGGTTAAGATAGGGCTATTGGCTGTATGCCAGTACCCTTTTCTTGTATTCGCAAACT
>JAHEYS010000259.1:0-3704 GCA_023251475.1 Prolixibacteraceae bacterium | reverse complement strand
AGGTATGCCCTCTTTATCATCGACAAATTTGCCGGTGCAGGGTATTTATTAAAGGAGATGAAGCTAATAAAATAGGATTTGCGGCTGGCTACCGGAGGCTTTCAGAACTTTCAGGATGACGAACCGATTAGCCAGGAATACAGAAAGAACTGGTTTTATAATATTTGTGGAATTAAATTCTTAAAACAGATCACTTTGGACAAACCTATCCTGAATAATCCTACCGGGCATAAAAAAGGGGGCCCTGCAGATCTTTGCAAGGCCCATTTGG
This sequence comes from Prolixibacteraceae bacterium, assembly GCA_023251475.1. Taxonomy (GTDB): domain Bacteria; phylum Bacteroidota; class Bacteroidia; order Bacteroidales; family Prolixibacteraceae; genus JAAFHB01. The sequence goes on along the minus strand of JAHEYS010000259.1, from coordinate 3,433 downwards.
GTTGATAGAGCAAGTGGGTTTAGGTGATCTGAGAAATTAATGGGTACTTAGTTTAGTAACTACCTTTTTTTCATAGACATATACGAAGTTTCCGTCTCTTGAAAGTGTGGTAATTGCACCGGTTCTTGCCTTGAAATCCTTGTACTTGCAGGTATTTAGATCGAAAGTGCCAATGTCTGCCTTATCGGTTTTCATCACCATGATATTGTCAACACAATCCTCCAGTGACGAGGACCTGTATTTCCCGGAATGGATTAAATCACCCGATTGGGCGTTAAAGGTGGAAACCCCTTTTTCACCCACAACTACGATCACATTTTCTTTAAAGGGGCGAATTTGTGTGGCCAGACCTACGCCACCTTTGGAAACCGGAACTTCATACTTTTCCTTTCCTGTAGCAATATCCAAGGAATAAAGTTCTTTACCACTGCAAACAATGGTATTACCACCAAAAGAGATCATATTGGTGATTCCTTTCCGGAATCGCTCTGATTCCCAGGCAAGTTTACCATCGGCGGCATTAAAAGCCTGGATTCCGCAGGGATTCACATTCTCAAACTCAATAATATGTTCGGTAATTATCTGATCCCCGGATCTTCTGGTTCTGGTAAATTGTTTTTCTACAATTCCCCCAATCTGAAGAAGAATTTTCCCGTCGATCACATGCAGCCCGGGAATAGCTTTTGCATCCTTGATTTCGGGGGAGGTCCACAATAATTTGCCGGTATTCAGGTCGTATTTTTTAACATATTGTTTACTTCGGCTCAACATATCGAGCACATAAATATCCTGACCGTCAATCACCGGATCGGCTACTGCGCCATAAACTCCAAAGACCTTCACGCCAAGCGGTTTTCCCACCACGCGCTCAGGGGTAAAGTCATAAGCGGCTGACCACAATTTGGCGCCGGTTTTATAATCGTAAACCTGCATTCCGTTTAACCGCAGAAATACCTTGTCCTCTTTAACGCTCAGATTGAAAACGAATGCCTTGGAGATCACTTTCCGCTCGGCCCTGCCAATGTAAGTGTTTTCCCAAATAATTTCCCCGGTTTTTAAATCAATTTTAGCGATTTGATTTTTAAATCCGGTTAATAATGCGGCCAAAGTACCAGGAACAAAATTAACCATAGTCAAAGAGTGGTCACTGCCACTGTAATAGTACTGGCCAACCACACCTTTGAACTTTTCAGTGCTCCACAACTCTTCGCCGGTTTGTGCCCTGATATAGACCAACTCCTTTTTAAGTGTAATCGCAAAGCAATCCTCCTCCTGGATATAAGTTATCGAATTCTCGTCAAGATCCTGATATTTATCTGTTGTCCAAAGACTTTTACCAGTTTCAAGGCTGATACAGGCAATCTGGTCTTTCCCTATTTTACGATCGAATAAAAAGATCGTGCTTGAAGCCCAGAAGGGGATCAGTTCATCAATTTTGCGCAGTTTTGGAGCGATGTCATTAAACGATTTGTTCCAGATGGTTTTACCGGTAATATTGTCGAATACGGTCATTTCCTTCTCTGAAGCTGCATAGCTGTGTTCACCTTCAAGCGATGTCCCTGCATACTGAATCTGATGCCCCAATTTGGTTTCCCAAACAGTTGACATATCTTCCTGGGCCTTTACCAGGACTACGGTAAGCAGTAAAACTGCCAAAGCCATTAATTTTCTCATGGTCATCTTTTTTAAAATTTGAATGTATAACTTAATTTATAATCTTTGTTTTTTGGCATTTTAAAGCTGAACTTAAAATCTAGAACCTGATCTTTCAGTCTGTTTTGAGAGGGAATATTCCCGTTCTTTTTATCGGCTACAAACACCGAAACCACTTCCCCCTTATTCCTGGTGGTCAGCTGAAGCGTGTACTCACCTGTGATATGGTATTTCTGACCAAACTTATAAAGGATCCCTTCCGGCGGAGCCATCGCACGTTCCAGCTCCAATTCAGCTTGTTTGATAACTGCCTCTTTCAGCTCAATTAAAACTGGTTTTTGTGCCTTGAGGCTAATTCCTGCAACGAGGAATAACAAGGTTAAGAATAGCGCTTTCATAATTTATGGATTGTTTTCAAGATTCCAGATAACCAACTGGTTACCCATGGCGATAAGTATGGATTGATCCCCCGGAAGAAAGGTAAATGAGGGACGGGAGTCGCTGGTCAGTTTTTCACCTTCCACTCTCTCGAAGAACCTGCTCCCCAGTTCGAATCGTTTCTGCAGTGTACCGGATCCGGAGTCGTATAAATGAATTTCCTGAAAACGGCTTCCCTTTGAATTTATGGCAAAGAGTTTTTGATTGTTACTGAATTTAAGTTCCGGCTGCGCAAGCGACATCGACGTAAATCCCTTTCGCATTGGCTCCTGATTGGCCATATCAATCAGATTGATAAAAGACTGCTTGTTATTGTTTGCCTGTATTCTGATGTCAGGAGTCTGATAAACCAGCAAAGACTCCCCTTCAGGTGAAAAACTGAGGTCGTAAATAATATCATACAACTCATTAATCGTTTTAATTTTAGAACCGGATGGCACATCATAAAGAGTGACCATTTGTTTGTACTTCAATGCAGCTTTAAAACCTTTCTTATCTTTCTTAAACCTGCTGTTAATATTTTCAGGATTAACCTTTTCCGAAACCGCCAGAATCTTTCCATCGGGACTCAGGGCAATCGCATTTGAAGCTGCCGTAGCATTAAATGATTTACCTTTGGAATCAGCTGCTAAATTCCAAAATACAATTTCATCATTGCTTAGCGTAACCGCCCACTTTTCATCGTTTGAGATGACCGCATCCTGAACATTTTCAAATAATTTAATCTGTTTTCCGGTTGAGGCACTGACGATTTCAAAATCAATATTCCGAACTTTATTTTCACTAATTTCCATCGGTTTAAGCCCCTTCAGGAGGAGTAATTTGCCCTCATGCGAGAAACTGATCTTTGAACCGAAAGTCGACTGCCTGACAGGATATTCATGAATTAATTTCCGGGTTTTCCAATCAACCAGTTTGACAGTGTTGGGTCTTTTCGTACTGATTGCCATGGTACTGCCGTCGGGAGAGAGGGTAAGTCCTGAAAATAAAATTTCGCCTTCCGCAATTTTGATTCTTTCAAAGTCAGCATTTGAAGTCTGACTGTAAAGCAATTGGGAGCCGAAGAACAGCAAAGTGAACAGCGATGCCAGTCTGAATAAGTTAAATAACCGCGACTCTTTGATCCGGAGTATACTTACCCCCCTTTCTGAGCTTTTAAAATTTCTATTTCTCATTTACACCACCACATTTGGACGTTATTAATAAAATCACAGAGTTCCTAGCAGTGTAATTGCTTATTACCTCTTAACACCTGTGCGTCCTGGAGCTGCCAGGAAACCCTGTGAAAATTTCATAAAGTTTTCGCGTGAAGATGTGTCCTGTACTAATAAGCAATTACCAG
>JAHEYS010000536.1 GCA_023251475.1 Prolixibacteraceae bacterium | reverse complement strand
AACAGCGCTTTTCGTGACCGTCAGTTTGAACCAACCGATATCAATGTGATTCTGATGAACGAGAAGGGTGAACCTTTACGAACCTGGAAAGTGACGCAGGCCATCCCGAAAAAATGGGTGGTCAGCGATCTGAGCTCAACAGATAGCGCCCTTGTGATTGAAACCATGGAGATTACCTACAGGTATTTTACCATGCAGTGACCATTGGAATATTGGGTTTACCAGGCTATAGGGAAGTGACGTAAATTCCTTTTAGGCCTGGCACAAACTTCTTTTCATTATTATTTTAATTGCTAAACATCGATCACAATGCCAGTCGAAATACGGGAACTCCATATCCGGGTGAATGTAACCTCACCCCAGAATGAGCCGGCTTCTCCAGGTGGGGCGCCATCCTCAGCTCCTGGTGGAAACGGTGCAGGGGGCGCCGGCAATGAGGAGATCATTGCGGCTTGTGTTGAAAAGGTGATGGAAATACTTCAAAATAAAACTGAACGGTGATGCCCGACACAGGAAAACTTGAAAAAATGCTCATTTTGGCTTTTTCAGATTCGGAGAAAGCCGAAAACGGTGGAGTGAATGATGCGGATGATCAGTTCGAAGCGCTCATTAATCCGGAGAGTTATACCCTGCAATACAAACTGAAATTTTCGCAGGGTGCACAGGGGCAAGGTACCAGCGGAGCTCAACTGAAGTATGAATATACAGAACCTGAGGAGATTACATTTGATTTTCTGTTTGACAATACGGGTATCATTGATGGCCAGTCGAGGGAGAGTGTCGCTGAGGATCTTAAAAAACTGAAGGATGTTCTGATCGGCTACAAGGGTGACTCGCATGAGCCAAGGCACCTTAAACTGGTCTGGGGTGAAAACTCCATTTTCAAAGGACGTGTAACTGAATTGTCCATCAATCACAAATTGTTCAGATCTGACGGGACACCTATCCGCGCAATTGCCACCGTTAAATTTAAAAGCAGTATTGAAGAACAAAAACGGGCAGCAAAAGAGAATAAAAGCTCTCCGGATCTGACCCATATCCGGAAGGTAAAATCTGGCGATACCCTGCCATTGATGTGTTATTCCATTTACGGCGATCCAAAATATTACCTCCAGGTGGCCGAAATAAATGGCCTCTCAAATTTTCGTCAGCTGAAACCAGGGACTGACCTGTTTTTTCCACCCTTAAAAAAAACAAAATAACTTTTGCCAACAGAAGCCAACATACCAACCCCTGCAACACCGGATACCTGCACATCGGTGATTCTTCTCGACGGCGCACAGCTTCCGGGTAGTTACCATGTAATATCTGTGGTTGTCACGCGTGAATTGAACCGGATCCCATCTGCCCTTATTCACCTGCGTGATGGCGAGGCCTCTCAATCCACGTTTGAAGCAAGTACTTCCGATTTATTTGTCCCGGGCAAAAAAATTGAGATACAGCTGGGCTACCGTTCCCAAAATGATACGGTTTTCAAAGGGATGATTGTCAGGCATAGCATCAAGGTTAGGAACAGCGGGAGTCAATTGATCGTGGAGTGTCGCGATGAGGCAGTCAAAATGACCAGCGGGATCAAAAGCAAGTATTTCATTGAGATGAAAGACAGCGATATCATGGAACAACTGATCGGTCAGTATGGATTGCAAAAGGATATTGAAGCCACGGTTCCGGGGCTGAAGGAGGTCGTTCAGTACGATTCGACCGACTGGGATTTTATGTTGTGCCGGGCCGAAGCAAACGGGCAGGTGGTGATGGTGGAAGATGGAAAAATAAAGGTTGCCAAACCGGCTATCGGAGCTGATCCCATTGTTAAATTAACTTTTGGGTCTACATTGAAGGAGTTTGACGCAGAGATTGATGCGCGTATCCAGAGTAAAGGGATCAAAGCCAGTAGCTGGAATGCCGGTGATCAGGAGGTGGTGGAAGCTTCAGCTGCTGAACCCACTACGACCAATAACGGAAATCTCTCCCCCGCCCAATTGGCCGGTGTTATCGGAGGTGATGATCTGAAGATCAGGCATGGCGGGAGACTCAGTGAACCGGAATTACAGGCCTGGGCCAACGGACGTCTGTTGAAGGAACGACTGGCAAAAATACGCGGAAGAGCGCGTTTTCAGGGACTTGCAACGGTATTGCCAGGAAAAATTGTCGAAATTTCCGGAGTCGGGGAGCGATTCGAAGGGAAAATATTTGTTTCGGGAGTACGACATAATTTGTCTGAGGGGAATTGGGATACTGATGCCCAGTTAGGGCTCAGTCCCGATCTGTTTTCGAATACTTATAACCTCCGCCCGATGCCTGCCTCCGGTCTTTTACCCGCTGTAACCGGATTACAAACCGGCGTTGTCACCGTTCTGGAAGGTGACCCTGATGGGGAAGACCGGATAAAAGTGAGGCTTCCGATGATCAGCACTGCCGATGAAGGGATCTGGGCGCGCATTTCGACACTTGATGCGGGTAAAGAACGCGGCACATTTTTCCGCCCCGAGATTGGCGACGAGGTGATCATTGGTTTTCTGAATGACGACCCACGCCATCCTGTCGTTCTGGGAATGTGTCACAGCAGCGCAAAGCCGGCTCCGGAACCGCCCAAAGACGACAATCATCACAAAGGGTATGTGAGTCGCGAAAAAATGAAGTTCACCTTCGATGACGAAAAGAAAATCATCACACTCGAAACTCCGGGGGGGAATAAAATCAGGCTTTCGGATGAAGATAAAGGGATTATTCTCGAAGATCAGAATGGTAATAAAATAACAATGAACGATAGTGGAATTAAGATTGAAAGTTTTAAAGACCTGATTAATAATGCGCAAAAAGACATCACTGTTGAAGGGATGACCATTGCAGCAAAAGCTCAGACCTCTTTTAAAGCTGAAGGAACGGCCACCGCTGAAGTATCGGGTGCAAATACGACCATTAAGGGGAGTGCTGCCGTGATCATTCAGGGTGGAATGGTTCAAATAAATTAAAAAGTACGATATGCCACCAGCAGCGCGTGTTTCGGATATGATTGTGAGTACTGCAACAATGGGTGTCCCGACTCCTATTCTCCCACCAGGGTGTCCTACGGTGTTAATCGGCGGACTTCCGGCGGCGAGAATGGGTGATTCGTGTGGTGCTGATGCGATTGTATTAGGCTCAGCAACGGTATTGATTGGGGGAATGCCTGCAGCAAGGATCGGAGCATTAACTGCCGGAGGAGGATCGGTTTTACCACCAGGCGCTCCGAC
>JAHEYS010000258.1 GCA_023251475.1 Prolixibacteraceae bacterium | reverse complement strand
CTATGGATTGACTAAGAAGATCGTCTATGAGAATGAAGAGTTTAACCTGCTTCAGGCAGCCCTGAACATCGAGGAGGGGATCGATGAAGTCCGGTACAATAAAGTGATCATCTCCACCGATGCCGATGTTGACGGGATGCATATCCGGCTGTTGCTGATCACCTTCTTTTTACAGTTTTTTCCCGAACTGATTAAGAAAGGGCATCTTTATATTTTACAAACCCCGCTTTTCAGGGTGCGGAATAAAAAGAAAACGATTTATTGCTACTCTGAAACAGAGCGTGATCAGGCGGTAAAAGTGATTGGTGCCGGTCCCGAGATTACCCGATTTAAGGGATTAGGGGAGATCTCACCCGATGAGTTTAAAAATTTTATCGGAGAAGATATCCGCCTCGATTCGGTGATTCTGAACAAAAACGAGTCAGTCGCTGATATGCTTGAGTTTTATATGGGAAAGAATACACCCGATCGTCAGGATTTTATTATTGATAATCTTCATGTTGAAAAAGACGAAATTTAATTGAAAAAAAACTGCAATGCCGGTAATTGAAGTACAGGTATATCATATTAATATTCCAATCCAACTGTAAAATGTCTAACGAAGAAGATCCCGGGCTGTTGCCGATACCTGGTGAGGAAGAGGTAAAGGAGGGTAAGAAGGAGCTGCATCATATCATTTATTTGTCGTCGATGTATCAGAATTGGTTCCTCGATTATGCCTCCTATGTGATTCTGGAAAGGGCGGTACCATATGTCAATGACGGGCTGAAACCGGTTCAGCGCCGTATTCTTCACGCCATGCGTCAGATGGATGACGGACGGTATACTAAAGTTGCCAATATTATCGGACAAACAATGATGTACCACCCCCATGGTGATGCCTCCATCGGCGATGCTTTGGTACAGCTTGGACAAAAGGATTTGCTCATCGATGCCCAGGGAAACTGGGGAAATATTTTAACCGGAGACGGCGCCGCTGCTCCCCGGTATATCGAAGCACGCCTTTCGAAGTTTGCACTTGAGGTGGCATTTAATCCCAAGACCACTAAATGGCAGCTCTCCTATGACAGCCGGAACCGGGAACCGGTTACATTGCCTGTCAAATTTCCGCTGCTGCTCGCCCAGGGGGTTGAGGGGATCGCTGTGGGGCTCGCTTCCAAAATTCTGCCGCATAATTTTATCGAATTGCTCGATGCCTGTATTGCTTATCTTAATAAGGAGGATTTTGAGCTTTACCCCGATTTCCTTACGGGCGGATTTATCGATGTTTTAAAATATAATGATGGTCTTCGGGGAGGCGCTGTAAAAATAAGGGCGAAAATTGAAAAACAGGATAATAAAACCCTTGTAATCACAGAAATACCTTTTGGAAGAACGACCTCATCCTTGATTGAATCGATTATCAAGGCCAACGACAAAGGCAAAATAAAAATAAAAAAGATTGATGATAACACCTCTGCCAATGTCGAAATATTAATCCACCTGATTCCGGGAATCAGTTCGGATAAAACAATCGATGCACTTTATGCTTTCACCGATTGCGAAGTATCCGTTTCTCCAAATGCCTGCATCGTCGAAGAGGATAAGCCAAAGTTTATTACCGTTACTGAAATTCTTAAGAAATCGGTTGATAAAACCGTTGAATTGTTAAAACTTGAGCTGGAGATTCGTCTGGGCGAATTGGAGGAACAATGGCATTTCTCATCACTGGAACAGATATTTATTGACGAACGGATCTATAAGGACAAGGCGTTCGAGGATTCGGGCAATATGGATCAGGCTGTTGATCATATCGATAAGCGACTTGAACCCTGGAAACCAAAGTTCAGGAGGAGGATCACCCGCGATGATATCCTTAAACTGATGGAGATCAGGATGGGACGTATTTTGAAGTTCAATACCGACAAAGCCAACGAAATTATCAGGGGGATTGAAGAGAGCATGGCTGAGGTATTGGCAAATCTTCAGAACTTAATCCCCTATACAATTGCCTGGTACGAACACCTTAAGTCAAAATATTCCAAAGGTCGCGAAAGGAAGACCGAGATCAGGAGTTTCGAAAATATTGAAGCAGCCAAGGTGATTGTGGCCAATGAGAAATTGTATATCGATCGGGAAGAGGGATTTATCGGCACAGGTTTAAAAAAGGCCGAATATTTATGTGAATGCTCTGACATAGACGATGTTATTGTTTTTAGGCGCGATGGTTCGTATTTTGTGGCCAAGGTAAGCGAAAAAGCATTTATCGGTAAGAATGTGATTCATGTGGCCATTTTTGAGAAAAATGACAACCGGACAATCTATAACCTTGTTTACCGTGACGGAAAGGCCGGGGCGACCTACATGAAGCGTTTCAGCGTTACAGGTGTCACGCGGGATAAGGAGTACAATATGACCATGGGCACCGAAGGTTCCCGGATACTTTATTTCAGCGCCAATCCCAACGGCGAAGCAGAGGTACTGCGGATCACCTTTAAACCAAAACCAAAGCTGAAAAAACTGGTTGACGAAATTGATATGGCACAACTGGCCATCAAAGGGAGGCAATCGATGGGTAATCTTGTGACAAAGAACGAAGTACATAAAGTTACCCTTAAAGAAAAAGGAATCTCAACACTTGGCGGACGCAAAATATGGTTTGATGAGGATGTGCTCCGGCTCAATGCAGACGGGCGTGGTAAATACCTGGGTGAATTCACCGGTGATGAAAAAATACTGGTGTTGGATAAAGATGGTGGTTACCAGGTTTATTCATATGATCTGGAGAACCATTTCGAAAAAAACATTCTCTCTATTGAAAAATTCCGCCCCGATCGGATCGCGTCGGTGGTTTATTTCGATGCTGAGCAGAGTTTTTACTATGTGAAACGTTTTCAGATTGAATCCAATGGAGGAAAGCCGTGCCGGTTTATCGGTGATGATCCGAATAATAAGTTGATTAGCGTCACCTGGGTTACCTATCCCCGCCTTGAAATCGAGTTCAAAGGGGATAAGAATAACCGGGAAAATGAAATTATCGAGGTAGCTGAATTTATTGGGGTAAAATCATACAAGGCAAAGGGAAAACGTTTATCGGGTTATAAAGTGAGCAATATTGTTGAATTGGAACCAATCATAAAGGATGAGGATTTGAAACCTGAAATAATTGAGCCTGTTATCGATGATGTCCCGTTTGAGATTATCCGCACCACGGAAGATAGCGATCCAAGTCAGATGGAAATAAACTTTGAGTAATGAGAATTTATCTGGTGGGATACATGGGTTGCGGGAAGTCGACTATCGGAAGGAAACTATCTGATTTGTTGGGTATCAGCTTTGTCGACCTCGACAAATATATCGAGGAGCGATATTTTAAATCTGTTCCTGCAATTTTTGCCGGGGAAGGGGAGAAGGGGTTTCGTGAAAAGGAGAGAATTTCACTTCATGAGGTTTCTCAGTTTGAAAATGTTGTGGTGGGTACAGGCGGAGGCGCCCCGTGCTTTTTCGACAATATGGAGGTGATGAACAGGAATGGAATCACAATTTATATTGCTCCGGATACCGAAGTACTTGCCACCCGGCTGATTAAATCCAAAACCGAGCGGCCGCTGATCGAGGGTAAATCACATGAAGAACTTATTTTGTTTATCAACGATGCCTTACTTAAACGCGCCCCGTTTTACGAAAAAGCGAAAATTATCATTCGTGGAGAAAATAACCTCGATCCGCAACTGGTTATTGACAGGATAAAGCTGCTTGGCTAAGACATTCAATAGTTCAGCCGGGGAATATTTAATGAGCACTATAAAATAAAACAGGTGGTTGAAAAGAACCACCTGTTTTATTTTATGCAGTTTGTTTACTGACGTTCCGGTAGGTATACGAGTAGAAGATATGTCTTCTGGCAAACCTTAACAAGGTCGAAGAATTCAGAAATTTATTGTAGATATTTTTGGGGATCCCGAAGTATTCGTAAACACTCCCGTCCTGAAACGAAATTTTCAGTGTCTGACCTTTGTATTCGTAATCCTCAATCCCGGAGTTATTGGTGGTTTGGGTATATTCCTCCAGATTAAAGGCTTTTGTCTCAGGGGCAATACTTACTAAAAAATGATAGGCTTCAATAATGTTTTTGCTTTTATCCTCTGCTTCGGCTTTGCGTTCTTCGTCATCTGTAAATTTGTCGGGATGCCACTCCTTCATTAAGGTCCTGTAGGTACTTTTTAATCCCCCTAAATCAGTTTCGGGGGTGATATCCAATAATCTTCTGTATTCAATAATACGCTTCATGAATTTTTTTAAGGTGATATTTTTAATGGCGCAAAGGTAATCAAAATGATTTACCTCTTCTACTTCCCAATGCATTTTGACGGGTGCACACCAAATCTGGCTATTTTCATCAGAAAATCCCCCCACATCATTCAAAATTTAAACGCAATATGCCCCATTTTACAGGGTGAGGGACGAGCGTCGAAGTGCGGAAAGTTGATGCTCCGGATGCTCCGGAAAAATTTTAAAATTAGGGGGTCTGAATATTTTGCCGTTTTTGGTTTGTTTTTTTGTCTTTTTTGATAACCTAATGGGGAATAATTTGACCCAAACTTCATTAAACAGTCTTCCCCTAAAACTTATTGTTGCTTGCTGCGTTTTAGCAAGATCCTTTGGGTATCGATTTGCACAAACTTTAAATTAGCAAGCTTGTATTGAAATTTTTTAGCCCTATCTGCGGTTTAGCAAGGTCAATTGGGTAATCATTTGCCCAAACTTTTGTAAAGCAAGCTCCCCTTGCAATTATTTAGTCCTGCCCGGGATAAATCAAGTATGAAAAGGTATCGGGCCTGTCATTCTTTATCAAATCCACCTCGCCTGAAAATTAAATTGCTAATCCTTCATTTTAATTGTAACAAAATTTCAGTTTTCTACGTAATTGTGTTTTGTACAGCATGCTGAAATTTTCTGAATTTAACCATTTAACTTTTATTATTATGAGAACGATCATCGTACGTTTACAGCTTACCCGACTTTGGAACAGCGAATATGTGCTGTTTGTCAATCAGATTGTTACTATTTTTCGGAAGTTTCATCCCGAATTACTACACCTCCAAAAGGCTTTCGAAAGATTAACTGAGATGTTGCCGCAAATCGATAGAATAAGGGCACAGGAGCTGCGAAGTGCATTAAGTTTTACTTTACAGGAGCTCGATAAGGAACGCGACACCCTGCTTAAGGCCATTACTGCCCAGGTTAAAACGATAGGAAGAGTTAGTTTGCCAAAACTAAATCAGCATGTTGAAGTTTTAAAACGTTTTTTTGACCTCCACGGACGGGATATTGCTGCTGCCAATTACAATTCCGCTACGGAACGGATTAATAACCTGCTGTCGGATTATGATGCCAAAGGTGAGGTGAGAGTTGCCGTTGAAGGGTTAAGCCTGAAAATATTGTTTGACCAGCTGCGTGAGGTGAATACTCAGTTTGATGCCGTTTTTTTGCAGCGTGCACAGGAAGATGCGGCTATGGCAAAAGTGGATACCCGTACCATCCGGATAGAAACTGACAAAATTCTGATCGCTTTTTTTGAAGCCATTGAGTTTTGCAGCGCAGAATATGAAGATACTGATTACCAGACTCCCGCCAACGAGCTCAATGAACTGATCAATTCCTACAAAATACTGATCAAAAGTCGTACTACCCGACGTACAAATACCAGGGAAGTTGGACAGGTATCGCCGGTTGTCTGATAAGCATATCGCATAAAATCGGGATTAAAACTGCAACAGATCCTTCAGAAATTCAGAAATATCCGGATATTCAATCCGATCCGGAAATTAGAGCGTTTTCGGTACAACAGGAGCGTGACCAGAAGATCGGTTAATGCCGGTCAATGATGTTTTTTAGCCAGATTTCTGCCAATCCGGGCCATGTCTCTGCGGCGATATTCCCGGGTCTTAAACCATAACCATGGCCTCCTTTGGCCATCAGATGCATTTCAGCAGGCACTTTGGCATCCCTTAGTGCCGTTGCCATCACAAGTGCACTGTTTCCCCAGCTGTCATCTGCCGTAGCAAAAAGAAACATCGGGGGTGTATTTTTGTCAATCGTCAGTTCAGGCGTCAGCGATCTGTTGGTCCCCTGATCGAGATAAGCGGGATAAATCAACAGTACGAAATCGGGGCGACAGGAGATGGAGTCGGTCTGGTCAACCGGAGCATAAGTTCTCGTTGCGAAAAGTGTGGCTGTCCTTGCCGATAAACTTCCCCCTGCCGAAAATCCCATGATTCCCAGTTTATTTGAATTGATTCCGTAAGTAGCTGCATTTTTCCTGATCATTCGGATGGCTCTTTGGGCATCCATCAGGGCGCCTTCCCGCTTTTTCGGAACACGATATTGAAGTACGAAGGCAGTAATTCCCTGTTTCACCAGCCATTGGGCGATCTCTGTCCCCTCCTTATCAAACGCCAGAATACTGTAACCTCCACCCGGACAAACAACGATGCCAACACCAATACTTTTCTCCTTTACCGGTTTGAAAACAAAAAATGCAGGGTTGCTGATATCGGTCAGCCGGATGACATCCCCTTCCCTGTTTGGCGTCTGAACCGGTTCATGCTTGCCGCCTGTCTCTCCCGGCACAATTCCGGGCCAAAGGTATACCGGGGCAGAATTCTGACTAAAGCCGGAGATTGATAACATTATCACTGCAACTAATGGTAGAAATTTTTTCATGGATTTATTTTTTTATTTTTTCATTCCTTCATTCCTTGATTCCTTCATTCCTTCCTTTGTCCTTTATGACGTTTTCCTGTATCTGAAAATGGCCAATCCAAATATCGATGCTGCAAATACTGAAAGGGCCGCAAACTCATTAAAAATGTCGGCGAAATTCGATCCCTTTAAAAGAACGCTCCTCATAATTTTTACAAAATAGTAAAGAGGATTGACATAATCAATTTTCTGTGCCCAGTCGGGCATACTTTCTACGGGGGTAAAGAGTCCGCTCATCAGGATAAAAACTATCAGCATAAAGAAGGTGACGAAGGTACCCTGCTGCACGGTATCGCTGATCGTTGAGATAAAAAGTCCGAGTGAAAGTACAAGAATAAGATAAATACTCGCTAAACCAAAAAGGAGCAGCATACTTCCGCGAATAGGAATGTTAAAAGCCAATCGGGCAATCAGTAATCCGAATGCAAGGTCAAATAACCCGATGAGCAGAAATGGAAGTAGTTTCCCGGCAATAAATTGCCATTTTTTGATTGGCGTAACATTGATCTGTTCGATAGTTCCGAGCTCCTTTTCACGGACAAGGTTCATCCCGCCCAGCAACATTCCGATAACTGTAATTAATACCACAAGAATCCCCGGAGCCATATAATATTTAAAATTAAGTTGCGGATTGAACCAAAAAGTAGGTTTGATCTCAATGATTTTCATCAGACCAGGTTCCGGCTTACCTGTTTTGATCAGGATCTTTTGGCTGTAATTTCCGATCACATTCGATAGGTATCCAAATGAAAGTTGGGCTGCCATACCATTTATTGCATCAACAAGTATTTGGACATCTGTGCTTTTTTTCGTTGCTAAATCTTTATCAAAATCTTTGGGAATAATCATTGCCAGATCAATCTTATTTCGCATCAACAGGTCTTCTGCGTCCTGTGTACTGGAAAGATTTTGTTGGACGATAAAAAATGGATTTCCTTTGATCTCGGAGGTCAGTTTTCGTGATGACGCTGAATGATCAAAGTCAACAATGGCAAGATCAACCTGTCGAAGCTCATTGGTTGCAGCAAAAACAAGGATAAGCATCTGGACAAGTGGCATCACAAAAATGACCGGCAGCATTGACTTGTTGCGAAAAATCTGGGAAAATTCCTTTTGAAGGATGTAGTATAGTGTTCGCATGGTGAGTTATTGAAGGCGGATTTTAAATTTTCGGATGCTTATAAAAATAAACAGTGCTGACATCCCTATTAATACCAGGGTGTTCGGCCATATTTCATTGAGTCCGCCACCTTTGAGCATTACGGTTCGGTTGATTTCAATAAACCAGCGTGGTGGCATCAGATTAGCAACTATCTGCAGCGCGATGGGCATATTTTTAACCGGAAAGATAAAACCTGAAAGTAATATACTTGGCAGCATAAGGACAAAGCCTGAAATTGCCATGGCGGTAAGCTGACTATCTACAAAGGTGGAGATTAGAATCCCAAGTGTAAGCGCAAGGAAAATGTAAAGCAGAATTTCAGCTAATAATAATGCAAAACTTCCGATTACCGGGACTTTAAAGACGATCATTCCTAATGCCAATACGACCAACGCACTGACAATTGAAAGTATCATATAGGGCACCACCTTTCCTAAAATGATCTGAATTGGTTTAAGTGGTGAAGCGAGCAGGATCTCCATGGTTCCCATCTCTTTTTCGCGGGCGATGGTAATCGCCGTCATCATGGCTGAGATCAGCATGAGGATTACAGCAATAAGGCCTGGTATGAAGTTATAGGCATCGCGCATATTCTCGTTAAACAGCATTCTGACCTTTATATTTATTCCCGCCGGGGGTTGGTCTTTGGTAAACTCTTCCCTGATAAAATTATTGGTGATCGCAGTGGTATAATTAACGATCAGTTGTGCGGCGTTCGGTTCAGAGGCATCAGCAATCACCTGGATTCCACTTTTCCCCGATTTCATTAGATTTAACGCAAAATCGGGTTCGAAAACGACGATCTCCTTGACCGTACCACTGCGGAAGAGACTTTCGTAATCTTTATCAGATGAGGGAATTGCGGCAAGTTGAAAAAAGCCGGATGATAAAATTTTCTGGCTCAGTCGTTTGCTTAGATCATCTTTTGAATGGTCGACTATGGCGATCTTAACATTGCGAACCTCGTTGGTCATTACATAACCAAAAAGCATTAATTGCGCAATGGGGATTCCAAAAAGAATAATCAGGGTTCTCGGATCCCGGAATATGTGGTAAAACTCCTTTCGGAGAAAAGCAAGAAATCTGTTCATCTGGCAATTTTTAAAAATACTTCGTCCATATTTACTGCATCATATTGTTTCTTGAGATTCTCGGGTGTGTCCAAAGCAACAATCCGTCCGTCTGCCATGATTGAAACCCTGTCGCAATATTCGGCTTCATCCATATAATGGGTGGTTACAAAAACGGTTATCCCATTTTCGACAGCCTCATAAATCAGGTTCCAGAATTGCCTGCGGGTGATCGGATCTACTCCACCTGTTGGCTCATCGAGAAAAACAATTTTAGGATGGTGAAGAATGGCAATCGAAAAGGCCAGTTTTTGTTTCCACCCAAGGGGGAGATCCCCTATTTTCCGATTTTCATATGATGTAAGTCCCAATCGGTCAAGCATTTCTTTGGTTCTCGCCTTGCGCTCAGCAATATTCATACCATATACCCCACCGTAAAAGCGGATATTCTCATAAACGGTAAGGTCTTCATAAAGTGAAAACTTCTGGCTCATGTACCCGATATTCTGTTTGATTTTTTCGGTCTGCCGGTAGATATCGTAACCTGCAACGTTCATTTCTCCCGAAGTGGGAGTGGAGAGACCACATAAAATCCGGATGGCAGTTGTTTTTCCTGCTCCGTTGGCCCCGATAAATCCAAAAATCTCCCCTTTATAAACCTCAAAGTTGAGGTTGTCGTTGGCTATGAAGCTTCCAAACTTCTTCACCATATTTTTAACCGTTATAACTGGTTCTTTCGTGATCATTGTT
>JAHEYS010000010.1 GCA_023251475.1 Prolixibacteraceae bacterium | reverse complement strand
TTAAGGGAAGCATTTACCGAAATCCGGTAGATCCAGGTAGAGAAGGATGCATCGCCCTTAAATGCCGGCAGGGTCTGGTAGGTTTGAATAAAAACCTCCTGGGTAAGATCGTCTGCATCATCTTTATGATGTAAAAAGCCCATACAGGTGCGAAATACCATGGGCTGATACCTTTCGACAAGTTTCCGGAACATATTCCGGTCACCTTCTGCAATTTGCCGTATAATTTCGCTATCGGTCAATTTAAGAATTATGTTTACAGGATTGAATTTATCCTTTCCTGCTTATTTCCGCCAATCCGTTTCGGTTGATAACCAGAATATCTTTTTCATGCAGTTCAATTAACCCGTCTTTTTCAAAGCTTTTCAGCAGTTTAACGGCACTCTCGGTCGAAATACCCGCAAAATCGGCAATATCTTTTCTCGAAAGCAGTTGAAAAATAGTTGGATTCTCTGGTTTAAATTCATCAATGTACAGAAGTGTTTCCGCGATCCGCCCGTTCATCTGCTTATAAAGCACTGTCCTTAAGGTGTCGAAGAGGTTTGAATTTTGATCGCTGTACCGCTTCACCATATTAAAGGCAAACATCCCGTTTTGTTTCATCACAGTGGTAATTGCCTCCTTTTCAATCAGAAAAACCTGGCAATCGGTCAATGCAACGGATGAATAATTAAATGTGTTTTTAGTGAATACCGCAGAAAGCCCCACAAATTCACCCGGTGTAATAATCCTGAGATTATAATCCCGCTCACCCTCCACATATTGCCGGGCCAGACCACTGATTATAAATAACACATACGAAGAAAAGGCCCCCTGCTTGGTCAGGTGATCCCCCTTGCGAAACCGTACCTGCGTCTTGCTTCCCCGTATCAACTCCACCTCTTCGGGCATGAGCATTTGAAAACAGGGGGCCTGAATATCGCAGATAAAATCGCTGTCTATTTCAAGAATTGTCCTCATTAAGTTATTTTTTAAATTAAGACCCATTTCCACACCGGGACTACCTTTATTTCCTTGCCCGAAATATTGAAGTTATCCTCCTGATTCAGTGTTAGAATTGTGCCATCTCCCAGATTGAAAAATTCCATTGCCTCTGTCAACCCACCAATTTCACGATTTTTATTATCCGCATTCAGATCTGTGCAAACCTGATAGACACCCTCAATCTGCTTCGATTTGAAAACAACAAAATCGCATTCATTTTTTCCTTTAAAGTAATTGATCGTTAGACAATTTCGTTTGAATGCGAGAAAAACTGCATTTTCAAGCAGACCTCCATAATCATTCGTATAACTTAACGAATTGGCTCTTGCAAAACCGGTGTCAATAGTATAAACCTTTTTTGGATTTACAAGCATACTCTTCGCTGACCAGCTAAATTGAGGGACTGAAAAAATAAGGTAACTATCCTCAAACCAGCTCACATATTCGCTTACAGAATTGGTCGATCCGAGCTTGAAGTTGTTCTTTAACCGGTTAAGTGTATATTCCTTCCCGGCATTTGATATCAGGTATAAGGCGATATCTATTAATGTCTTAACGTTTCTTACACCATATCGTACCGCAATATCGCGATACAAGATATCCCTGAAAAGTTGCTGTAAAATTTCAAGAGTGTTATACTTCAAATATTCCGGAAATCCACCTTTTTCTAAATATAGCTGAAGCGTGGCAAAGGATGGTTCGCTCTTGAAAAAGTTAAGAAACTCCTTGTAGGAGAATGGGAATAGCCCGAATAGAAGGTGCCTGCCTGTAAGTATGGTGCCCGACTCTAAACTTAACAATGAGGCAGTTGACCCGGTTATAAAGATCTTTTTGCCCTGATCATGCAAACTTCGTATAAAAACTTCCCAACCTTTAATGTTTTGTATCTCATCAAAAAAATAGGTACTCTTGTTTGAACCGATTATCTGAAGCAATTTTGGAAAATCGTCAACATCAAAACTAAAAACCCGTGAATCTTCAAATGTAAAAAATGAGAAATCCCCTTTTGTTAAGGCGGCAAGCTGACTCATATAGGTGATTTTCCCACAGCGCCTTATACCCGATATAATATCAATAAAGCCTGTCAGTCCCGGCTTATTTGACAAAACCCTTTCTATTCCCTTCTCCCGTGACTTAAAGGAATCCTGTTGATCGTTATAGGCAGATTCAAGATCGGATATGAGTACCATCTTATTAATTGTATTGCAAATATACTAATTTGGATAACCGATTGCAATGTTGTGCATTAGTAAAATACAAAAGTGTGCATTAGTAAAATACAGAATGCTCATTTAGCTTATAGATAGATCGTTATAAAGTACAGTTTAAATTGACTATTTTTTTAAATCAATAAATAAGTTGTCCTGTTTCAATCGGGGAGTTATTGCGCGAATGTGCTGGATTGCGGGTTTATCAATTCGGACAACGTAAATTTGCGTCATCAAAAAATTTGTAGAAACCATGTTGTACACAAACCTGAAACATATCGAAAACGCAGCTCAGCATGTTGAACTCATTCATAGTGGTCATAACATGATGGTCATTTGGGGCCGCATGGAGCCTCAAAGTATTACCGTTTACCGGATTGCAGAAGAGCTTGAAGCTGATTATCCCAATGTGAAATTCTATGATATGGAATCTGATAATCCTGAGTTGACTGGGATTCGGAATCTTCCCGAATTTGGCAATTTTGCGGGAATCCCATACACTGTGTATTATAAAAATGGATTGGTTGTAAAAGCCACATCCGGAATACAGACGAAGGATCAGATAGCTGAAATACTGGATCAGGAATTTAATTAATAGATTGATAGTTAATTTAATAATACAATATTTAAACTAATAAAAGAGGTATATGCAGACAGCACTAATTGTTATCGGAGTTTTAATCGGTTCGTTTTTAGTTTTTCGCACTGTGGCGATGGCAAAAATAAAGAATACCCCACTGGCTGCGGACCACGTGAATATATTGACGCTTACGGAGAAGAATTTTCAGCAACAGACCAAAAACAAGGTGGTATTGGTCGATTTCTGGGCAACCTGGTGTGCCCCCTGCCGGATGATGGCCCCTGTTTTGAATGATGTTGCTTCAGAACTGTCCGGAAGCTCACATGTGGGGAAAGTGAATATTGAACAATACCAATCCCTGGCCCAAAAATTTAAAGTGCGCAGTATTCCCACACTGATTCTTTTTAGAAATGGCGCCGAGATAAACCGTTTCGTTGGGATCAAATCAAAGGAATTTTTATTGAAGGAGATTGCTAAAGTT
>JAHEYS010000257.1 GCA_023251475.1 Prolixibacteraceae bacterium | reverse complement strand
CAATTTCAGAGTTCTTTTGAACTTTTTATCGGTTTAAATTGGTTGTCATTGAATACTTTCTCAGAATATTTTCCAAAAACATCAAATAAAGCTAAATTTGCATCGCTATGAAAAAGACCGATCTCATTTCATCCTATATCACGACATTGCGTCTTAAGCACCTCACCGAAAGGGAGATGTTGCTGATCTTAAGCTTTGCTGTCGGACTTTTTAGTGGGTTTGCAGCAATTATTCTGAAAAATCTGATACACCTTCTGGGAAATTTCTTAACCCAGAATTTTACCTCCTACTCAGAAAGTTACCAGTATCTGGCCTATCCGGGAATCGGTATTCTGATTACCGTCCTTTTTGTGAGGTGGTTTGTCAAAGACGATATCGGGCATGGAGTGACCAAAGTTCTTGACTCAATAGCCAATAAAAAGGGGGTAATGCGTGCCCACAATATGTTTACTTCTATTATTTCCAGTACCATCACCATTGGATTTGGCGGATCTGTGGGAGCTGAAGCCCCGGTTGTATTAACCGGTTCAGCCATAGGATCCAATATCGCACGGAAGTTTAACCTGGGCTACCATACCATGACCGTGCTTATTGGCTGCGGGGCGGCGGGAGCTATCGCCGGAATTTTTAAGGCACCACTGGCAGGAATGTTATTTGCCATAGAAGTATTGATGCTCGATATGTCAATGGCCTCTTTACTCCCGTTGCTGATATCGGCCTCTACGGCAGCCTCACTGGCCTATTTCCTGATGGGGAGTGCTCATCATTTTGAATTCCAGATAGATAAGGCGTTTAATGTCAATAATATCCCATGGTACATCGTATTGGGAATATTTTGCGGACTATTCTCATTTCTTTTTACAAAAGGGAATCTGTTTGTGGAAGGAAGGTTCAGAAAAATAGGTAATCCCTATTTAAAGGTTGTTGTTGGTGGAATGATGCTTGGAATATTTATTTTTTTATTTCCATCACTTTGGGGAGAGGGGTACTTTACCATTGATCAGATTCTCACGGATGCCGGATCAAATATTCTTAACAACTCACTCTTTGTCGGATTTAAAGACGACAAGTTCATTTTAATCGGGATGATCTTTCTGATTATGCTGGTGAAAATTGTGGCAACAGCAGCTACAACGGGTGCCGGAGGAAGCGGTGGAATCTTTGCCCCTTCCCTTTTTTTAGGAGGTATGGCCGGTTTCTTTGTCTCATCAATTCTCAATATTGATGGGAACCTGGTTCCTTCACGGAATTTTGCACTTGCGGGTATGGCGGGTATGATGGCTGGGGTAATGCATTCGCCCATGACTGCCATTTTCCTTATTGCGGAGATTACAGGTGGTTTTGGTTTATTGATCCCTTTAATGATCACATCGGCCGCCGCTTACCTCACCATAAAACCGCTGCAACCCCATTCCCTTTACCATCTTCGGCTGGCTCAGCGTGGTGAATTGATCACACACAATAAAGATAAAGCAGTGCTTACCCTGCTGAAACTGAAAAATGTTATAGAAACAGATCTTCTGACGGTGGCTGTTGATAGTACACTTGGCGAATTGGTCCGGATAATTTCGAAGTCAAAGCGAAATATTTTCCCGGTCATCGATCATGAAAAAAACTTCTGCGGGGTGGTTTTTCTTGATGACATCAGGGAGATTATGTTTGACAAGGAGCTATATAGCAATCTATTGGTCAAAGATCTGATGGTTATGCCTCCGGCGGTTATCGCTTCCGATGAGAAGATGGAAAATGTAATGAAGCTTTTTAATGAAAGTGGAGCATGGAATCTTCCCGTGGTCAGTAACCGGAAATATGTTGGTTTTATATCCAAATCAACCATATTTAATGCCTATCGTGCCGAATTGGTTCATTTTTCGGAAGAGTAGTAATATTAACTCAGATTGAAATATTCATAAAGAAAGGGGAACCGATAGAAAGGTTTAACTCAGAAACAGTAAATTTGCACCAAATATTCATCCAAAAGATTTTAGAATGGAAAGGGATACACAGATTTTTGAGATTATTGAAAAAGAGAAGCAACGTCAGATGCATGGTATTGAGCTTATTGCATCTGAAAATTTTGTTTCGGAACAGGTGATGCAGGCGATGGGTTCATGTCTGACCAATAAATATGCCGAGGGCTACCCTGGACACCGGTATTATGGTGGTTGTCAATATATAGATGAGGCAGAACAACTTGCCATCGACAGGCTGAAAAAACTTTTTGGCGCCGAATATGCAAATGTACAACCTCACTCTGGCGCCCAGGCCAATATGGCTGTGCTGATGACGGTATTAAAACCTGGCGATACCTTTATGGGTCTTAATTTATCGCATGGCGGTCACCTGTCGCATGGGTCACCAGTCAACTCATCGGGTCTTTTATATCGTCCGGTGGCCTACTCAGTGAAAGAAGATACCGGACTTATTGATTATGATATGATGGAGGCGGATGCCTTAAAGGAGCTTCCAAAACTGATTATTGCCGGCGCCTCTGCCTATTCCCGCGAGTGGGATTACCAGCGGATGCGTAATCTTGCCGATAAGATCGGCGCTATTTTTATGGTTGACATGGCTCATCCGGCCGGACTGATTGCTGCGGGGCTGCTCGATAATCCGCTTAAATACGCACATATTGTTACCTCTACCACCCATAAAACACTGCGTGGACCACGTGGTGGAATCATCCTTTTAGGTAAGGATTTTGAGAATCCATGGGGCCTGACTACCAAAAAAGGGGAGTTAAAGATGATGTCATCACTGCTTGATTCTGCGATTTTCCCCGGAATTCAGGGTGGAC
The DNA here is from genome assembly GCA_023251475.1 of Prolixibacteraceae bacterium. GTDB lineage: Bacteria > Bacteroidota > Bacteroidia > Bacteroidales > Prolixibacteraceae > JAAFHB01. Next base: position 6,980 of record JAHEYS010000257.1, on the reverse strand, counting down.
CACTTGAACATGTGATTGCAGCAAAAGCAGTAGCATTTGGGGAGGCGCTTAAACCGGAATACAAAATCTATCAGGCACTTGTACAGAAAAATGCCAAAGTTATGGCCCAGGCTTTTATCGATAAAGGTTACAAGGTTGTTTCAGGTGGAACCGACAACCATTCGATGCTGATCGATCTTCGCACCAAATTTCCTGAACTGACGGGGAAAAAGGCCGAGAATGCCCTTGTGCTGGCAGATATCACCATCAATAAAAATATGGTCCCATTCGATTCCCGCTCACCATTCCTCACTTCAGGTTTACGTGTGGGAACTCCGGCTATCACAACACGTGGTATGAAGGAAGAGCATATGGCAATCATTGTTGCGTTGATTGATGAGGTGCTTCAGGATGCTGACAATGAGAATGTTATTGCCAGTGTGAGGGGAAGGGTCAATAAAATGATGGAAGAGTTTCCAATGTTCGCATGGTAAATCAATTTTGAAGTATAAAAGTAAAAGGAGCCGTTTCAAAGGCTCCTTTTACTTTTATTTCAGGACACTGTTGTTTCTGAGTTTTTGCTGTTTTTGTTTTCCCTTCACTTATTTCAACGACACCCTCGAGTAGGGGACAGCATCCTGGGAGGCAAATTCACCTTTAAGATATTTATAATAACCTGTGATGGCAATCATTGCTGCGTTATCGGTGGTAAATTTAAACGGTGGAATAAACATTTCCCAGTTGTGCTTTTCGGCTGCACCAAGTAGCGCGCTCCTCAGACCCGAATTGGCCGAAACACCCCCGGCAACTGTCATGGTCCTGATGCCGGTCTCTTTGGCGGCCAGTTTTAATTTAGTCATTAATACCTGTATGATTGTCTCCTGAAGAGAGGCGCAGATATCAGCTTTGTTCTCTTCAATAAAATCGGGAAATTCTTCCATCCTGTCCCTGATAAAATAAAGAAAGGAGGTCTTCAATCCGCTAAAACTATAGTCGAGTCCGGGTATTTTTGGCCTGGCAAATTTAAATGCATCCCGATTGCCAATTTGAGCAAGCTTATCAATAAGCGGCCCTCCCGGATAGGGTAAACCAATGACCTTGGCACACTTATCAAAGGCCTCTCCGGCAGCATCATCAATTGTTTGTCCGATCACTTCCATTTCAAGATGGTCCCTTACAACAATAATCTGTGAATTTCCCCCCGAAACAAGCAAACACAAAAATGGAAACTCAGGGGTCTTTTTTTTCACCTCTGACTCCTGAATAAAATGGGCCAGTACATGTCCCTGAAGATGATTCACCTCAATCAGGGGAATATTCCGTGCCAGCGCAAAACCTTTGGCAAATGATGTCCCTACCAGTAATGAGCCCAGTAATCCCGGCCCTCTGGTAAAAGCAACTGCCGCAATATCCGAAGTTGATATCCCTGCTTTTTTTATAGCCAGATCAACAACGGGAATAATATTTTGCTGATGTGCACGGGATGCAAGTTCAGGAACAACACCCCCATAGGCTTTATGAATCGCCTGCCCGGAAACTTCATTGCTAAGAATCAAATCATTACGGATAATTGCAGCAGAAGTATCGTCGCATGAAGATTCAATTCCAAGTATTATTATATCACTCCTCTTTTCTGTCACCATTATTTCGGTCATTTTCGCCACTTTCTGTAATCACCCCTTTTAACAGACTTCAAAAAGTGCTATTTTTAAAAAATCAAATAAATAATTTATTCCGGTTCTCCGGTTGTTTTTCAATTAAAGTCAAAAGTATCAAAAAAAGGTTTAAAATATTACTTATTTCTCTGCTAATACTCCTCTCAATGTTTTGGGGAGTGTATCTGCTTTTTCGGTCTGCCGAGGTTCAGACTGTTGTAGCGCAATGGTTTACGTCGCAATTATCCCGCACTTTTAAGGCCAGGATCAATGTGGGTGGCGTCAATATTTCTTTGTTTAAAAGCATTGTACTTGAAAAAGTGATCGTAGAAGATCAGAATCAGGACACACTGCTCTATATCGGAAATGTTAAACTTCAGATTGACAGTTTAAACCTTCTGAACAGGAAAGTTCATTTTGGAAACCTCAATTTTGAAGATTCAAAAATCAATATTCTAAAAGATACCAAAGGTTATAATTATCAGTTTCTGCTGGGATCTGATAATACCCCTTCCGACACGCTCAGGCCCTGGCAAGTCACGTTTGTTAATTTTTATTTTCTGAATTCAAGGATAAAGTATAAAGATCTCACTGCAAAAGACACGGTTATAAACGGGATTAATTTTAATGATTTAGACATCACAAAACTTAACCTGTCGGTTGTAAATATGCACCGGACCGATTCGGTTACCACATTCTTTCTGGATAATGCTTCTGTTTATGAAAAGTCTGGTTTTGCAATCGGGGATCTGAGGTTTGCAGGAAAGGTTGACTCAGCCGGGTTTGAACTCTCGAATATGACGCTTGTTTCGAACCATTCACACATTGAGGCGAGCAAAATAAGCATTACCAAAAATAAACTTTTTGGTGTGGATTCCTTGTATTCGGAAAAGAGTCAGACCTTAACGAATCGTTACATCATAGAAGGCGATTTTAAGGAATCGATGCTGTCGCTTGCTGACTTATCGTATGTTATTCCCGAAATCTGGGGAATGGATGAACCGATATTATTCTCTGGCGGATTAAAGGGATCGTTGAGTAACTTAAAATTTAAAAAGATCAATTTCAAAATTGGGAAAGAAACACAGGTAAATGCCGACCTTGAACTGAAGGGATTACCAGTTTGGAAGAACACCTTTATCTTTTTTAAATTATATAATAATACTTTTAACTTTAATGACCTGGCTGCTATACGGTTGCCGGACAGTTCGCCAAAACGCTATCTGAAGATTCCACCCGAGCTGCTTGATGGTGTAAAGCTTACTTATCAGGGAAATTTCAGTGGATTTCCTTCAGATTTTGTGGCTTACGGAACATTGGACGGCAGTTTGGGGAAATTGTCAACTGACATCGCGATCCGACCAAAAAAATCGGGAGTAATTGATTTTCAGGGAAATGTAAAAGCCCTTTCATTCGAAGCAGGTAAATTGCTGGATTATTCCCCCCTTGGCGCGGTATCCCTTGAGATTAAGGTGAATGGATCGCGTTCGGGGAATAAGAAATTTAATGCAATGATTGCAGGAAATATAGACAGTTTATATTTCAACAATTACAGAATCGATTCAATTTATGTAAATGGCAAGGCACGGGATCGCAGTTTCGAAGGGGAACTGAAGGTGCAGGATAACAATCTGAAGATGACCTTTTCGGGTAAGGCCGATTTTGAAGATTCGATCCCTGAATTTAATTTTGCCTCCACAGTTGAGAAAGCCAATCTTGTGATCCTGGGTATCGAGAAGGAGAGAAAAGTGGCCGATCTCAGACTAAAAGTAAGCGCCAATTTTACCGGTGACCGAATTGACAATATAAACGGGAATATCGATCTGCAGAAATTCAGATTTATCAGGGATGAAAAGATTTTCGAAGTGAAAGATCTCCAACTCAAAACGTCAAACAATGCGGAAAAAAACAATATCACACTTCGTTCAGATATTGCAGATATCACCATTGACGGGAAATATCTTTTTGGTGAATTTGACCTTACCTTCCGGGATTATCTCCATTATTTTCTTCCCTCTGCCAGGTTACCTTTTTCTGAAAGAAGCTCCACGGGCAAAAATGCCTTTAAATTCGATATTCTGGTAAAAAAGGCTGAAGAGGTGAGTAGTTTTTTTGTGCCCGGGTTGGTGGTAAAGTCACCGGTTGTGCTCACGGGAAGTATTGATTCGGATAAAAAAATCCTCAATCTTGACGGATCGGTTAATGAATTGGATTTTAACCGGCATCATGCTAAAGGGTTGGCCATAAACTCGCGTAATACCGGCAATAAATGGGTGTTCAGAATCGGCACCAGGGATGCCCTTTTGGGAGGATCATTATCGATTGAAAATTTTTCCATTAACAATACATTGGCACATGACAGCCTCAATACGTCCATTAGCTGGAACAATATGGCGCTCCCAACCTATTCCGGCAAGATTAATTTTATGGGCATCTTTTCCAAAAATAAAAGGGGGAATAATATTACCGACTTCTATTTGAATCCTTCAAAAATTTGGCTTTCCGATTCATTGTGGCAGATTGAAAAAAGTCATCTTCACCTCGATACCACTTCAATTGCGATTGATAATTTTAGTATTCACCATAAACAGGAGCGATTCAGAATCTCCGGTAAGGTTGCGGATAATACTTCTGACAGGATAAATATCGAAATAAATAAAGTCAAACTAAGCAATCTTGATCTTTTGCTTGGCGAAGAGATCGGGATTTATGGCGAACTCGATGGGCAGGCCTCTATTGCCGATCCATACAATTTGTTTTTCCTTTCAAACAACCTCAAGATTTCAGACTTTACCTATCTTGAAAAAAACTTTGGAGATATACTTTTGGAAAACAGCTGGGAACAGGGGAAAAACAGGTTAAACTCCTCTTTAAAACTCGTAAAAGATTCCTGGACCGGTTTTGAGTTGAAGGGTTATTACCAACCAAATGGAGACAGCATCAATTATCACACCTCATTTAAAGATTATCCGCTCGAAACGATTCTGCCCATTCTAAGCAGCTTTGCCAACAAAATAGAGGGTAAGGGTAACGGGCAGGTTACCATTACGGGCAAACTATCTGAACCCAGTTTTATTGGAAATGTAGCAGTCACAAATGCCAAAGTGGGAATTGATTACACAAAAGTGGTCTATTCATTAAGCGATACCGTCAGGTTTGCAGGTGACTCCATAATTTTTAAAAATATTCTGGTGAATGATGCCGAAAAAAACAGTGCCAGATTCAATGGGGTAATTACCCATAATTTGTTCAGCCACATGACTTACAACATGTTCGCCAATACGGGTAATATTACGGTATTAAATACGACATCGGCAGATAACAGTATTTTCTATGGTCAGGCACATGCATCAGGAATGATAAAAATTTCAGGTAGGGTGGCCAGTATCCGTCTGGACATGTCCATGACGACTAAGCCAGGCACCCAGATCAATGTTCCGCTCGAAAATCCGGAGTCGGTAAATCAGTATGATTTCATCAGGTTTGTAAATCCCGATACCCTTGAAAAAAAGAGTAACCCCGTCACCGGGATTCCCCATTCGGGCGATTTTGAGTTGAACCTTGATCTTACAGCTACGCCTGATGCAAAGGTCCAGATGATCTTTAATTCCACAGTTGGGGATGCGATCAGCGGAAACGGTTCGGGGGATCTCAGGTTTAAATACGACAAGGAGGGTAATTTTTATATGTATGGCGACTATAAAATTGACAAGGGAGATTATATGTTTACCCTGCAGAATGTTTTAGCCAGGAAGTTCCATATCGTGCAGGGTGGACTCATTTCATGGAATGGAGACCCCTATGGTGCAATTGTGGATCTCGACGCCCTGTATACATTGAAGGCACCCATCAATTATCTGTTAATCAATTACAATCAAAATGATAATTCACGCCGGATTCCTGTTGAATGCAAAATAAATCTTTCCAAAAAACTACTTAATCCGGTAGTGAAATTTGATATTAATTTCCCCACTGCCGATGAGCGGACAAAAGATGAACTTCAGCAGTTTATCAGTACCCAGGATGATATCAACCGTCAGATGGTATCGCTGCTGGTAATGGGACAGTTTTTCACCCCCGAATATCTCAGGGGCAGGCAGGATTTTCAGTCGGGTACCGGCAACCTGGTCGGATCAACAACCTCAGATATCCTTTCCAACCAGCTTTCCAACTGGCTGTCACAAATCAGTAACGATTTTGATATCGGTTTTAATTACCGCCCGGGCGATCAGGTTAATGCCAATCAGATGGAATTTGCCCTAAGTACCCAAATTCTGAACGACCGGGTAACCATCAATGGGAACATCGGTAATAACAGTAATTTACAGTCCAATGCAACCAGTCCTGTTGTTGGGGAGGTTGAAGTTTTTGTCAAGCTGAATAAATCGGGCAAATTGCAGCTTAAAGCATACAACCGTGCCAACGATGATCTGATTTATGATACTTCCCTCTACAAGCAGGGTTTAGGCTTTTCGTTCCGTGAAGAATTTGATTCGCTAAGTGATCTTTTTAATCATTATCGTTCCAAAAAAGGGCGGAACATTGGTCGGAGGAGCGGCGATTTATTAAAGAAACCAGCCGCTCCGTAATTACTAAGTGATGGATTGTTCATGCAGAATACCTATTTTTGCATAAACGGCAGGATTGGAAATTGCTTCATAAAATAATAGACGGAATTTTTTTTTGATAATTTTACCGGCAGAATTAAAAAGTAAGAGTTGCTATGACGTTCACAAATAGCCAGAAGACAGGGGTAATGGCAACCGTATTATTTCATACGGTTATCTTTCTGTTTCTCCTGTATATGGGATTTGTACTGCCTTATCCTCCGCCTCAGGAGGAGGGGTATGTTGTGGATTTCGGAAATTCCGCCACCGGGCTGGGTTTGGAAGAGCCTTCGGCAGCGGATGCCCCCGAAATAGCTGCTGCAGCAAAAAAGAGTGCTCCTGTTTCTGTACCAGTTAGCCGCCCGCAACCTTCCTCCAAAGTTCCGGATAAGGGGGATGAAGATCTGCTTACCCAGGAATATGAAAAAACGGTCGCAATTGCTGCAAATGCCAAGAAAAAGGCTGCAAATGACAAGAAATTAAAACTTGACGAAGAGCGCAGGATAAAAGAACGTGAGGAGAAGCTGATCAGGGATGAGGCGCTTGAAAAACAACGACTGGAAGCAGAGGAGACCCGCATCAGGGAAGAGAATGAGAGAAAAATCGGCGCCATAAACTCGCGTGCAAAAAATGCCTTTGGAGGAGGCAAGACAGATAATGGTTCCAAAAGTACCGGGCAAGGAAATACATATGGACCCGGTAATCAGGGTAGTCCGAATGGAACTCCGGGAGCAAACCA
>JAHEYS010000535.1 GCA_023251475.1 Prolixibacteraceae bacterium | reverse complement strand
TGTTCTGGCAGATCCCTTCGGTCGTGGTTTTTTCAAATATCTCCCTGATGGAATTGATTTCGTCAGCGGGGATAAAATGGTAGAAATGTCTGCCTATCAGATCCTTTCTGTTATCCGTACCCAACATTTCAAGCGCGATCTCTGAGACTTCCCTGATGACCCCGTCCATGTCGATTAAAAGAATCCCGTTTGGCGAGGCATTCACCATGGTTCTGTATTTTTCCTCGCTCACCTTGAGGGTATTTTCGGCTATTTTATGCTCGGTGATATCTTCGGAGATCCCCAGCAGGTATTCAGCGTCGCCGTTCTCGTTCAGGATTGGAACTTTTTTGGTGTGAAGTATCCGGTTTCCACGATTTTTGGTATGAATGGGTTCCTCCGGAATATCCAGCATCTTCCTGCTGATCAGGATCTCCCTCTCTTTTTGAAGGTTTTGATCGGCAACTTCCTTCGAAAAGAAATCATAATCATCCTTTCCCAGAATTTCGCGTTCCGGAATACCCATCAGATCTTCTCCTGCGCGGTTAAACCGGATGAATTTTAAGTTTAATGCGTCTTTAATGAATATTGTGTTCGGGATGTTCTCAACGATGGAATCGAGAAATGTATTTGCCTCCCGCAGCTCTTTTTCCATCCGTTTTCGCCTGGTAATATCACGAATGATCCCCGTAAAAAATTTTCCGGAGTCTGTTTCCCATTGGGCCAATGACATTTCAACCGGGAATTCCTCCCCGTTTTTGCGCAAAGCACTAAATTCGAAAACCTTCCCGACAAGGTCGAAATCCTGACTTTTTGAAATATTGCCTATGTTTTTAACGTATAGTTCACGATACTGGGATGGAAGTAATACCGCCAGGTTTTTCCTGGTAATCTCGTATTCGAGGTAACCGAATATTTTTTCAGCTCCCTCGTTCCAGTCGGTGATTATTCCCTCACTATTGACCGTAATTATGGCGTCATGGGCAGACTGTGTAACCGACCTGAATTTCTCTTCACTCTCGCGCAGTGCAGCTTCGGCGCACTTTCGCTCCGTGATGTCTTTATCTATCCCCCGGTAACCTCGAAAATTCCCCTTTTCATCAATGATGGGAACCCCGTTGGTGAGCAGACAGATTCTATCACCATTCCGGCCGATGTTCCAGCTTTCGAAATCCTTTATCGCCGCCTTGTTTGACATGATATCGGCGAAAATGGCGGTTGCCCTTTTTACTTCCTCCTGCGGCATAAAATCGAACATGGTCTTTCCGATAATCTCGTCGGGAGAAACACCCAACAGGTCAGAACCCTTGTTTGAACTATAGGTATAGACCCCCTTTTCGTCTACCTCCCAGACCCAGTCGGCCATGCTGAACATGATATCGCGAAGACGTCCCTCACTCTTTTTAAGCGCAGTATTTGCACTGCTCAATTTGGCTGCCGCATCTGCGAGCAATTCTGCATCCCTGAGAATCCGTTGTTTATGATTGAAAAGGTCAATAAATACATTGATTTTGCAAATAAGGATGGTGTTGTCGATGGGTTTAATAAGATAATCGACTGCTCCGGAATTGTAACCCAGAAATGCATCATTGTCATTGTACCTATTGGCTGTCAGAAATATAACCGGAACTTTATTCCCCGATCTCTCTTCATTGAGCTTTACCGCCAGCTCAAAGCCATCCATCCCAGGCATTCTGACATCGACAATTGCCAGAGCAAGTTCAAGCCCTTTGGTTTTAATCAGCGCCTCTTCACCGGAACTTGCAGCGATTACGTTAACATCGATTGGCCTGACCACATTTTGGAGCAGGATCAGATTGATTTCGGTATCGTCAACAATCAGAAGATTAGGACCTTGGCTCATTAAAGATTTGGAATAATAATGTTATGTAAAATAAAAATATCCGGCAATAAAATTACGGATAAAACAGAACAGTTGGAGGTTTAGTCCAATTGGCTGATTTAAACAGGAATAAATACCATTTAATCTTAAAAAATATTATTAGGAAACCCCAGGTTTAGTGTCTGCAAAAATAAATAAAATCCAATTACAAAAATATAGCTTAATAAATTCGGTGGTAATTATATAAGTGTTTCATTTGTATATAATTTGTTTTTTAGCGGCCAGATGGAATCGAAGATCAGCGAAGCTAATAGCCATGATGAAATATTTGCTTCGCAGATTTCCACCTGGTTCCAATTCATTTCGGTTTGTGGTTTGTCAACCATGGCTATTTCATGCGAAAATTATTTGTTTGTAACAGTACCTGAACTCCCTATCACATGGCGGATTACTGCAAACCGAAGTTCATCTGGTATCACCCATACTGTTTCCGTGCTTTATCTCAGCTGAATTATTCCTGTTTTAGTCTTTTATACCATTAAAAATCGATAAGATACAATTAGCCTTCTCTAAAATGGCAGGGAAAAATTACTAAACACTGAATCGATTCTTTTTGTAACTTTATACGCTGCTATCAGGCTAAAGCATCATAATAGTACAAAATATAAACGGATATTGTATAGTTAGACAAGGAGTAGTTTTGTGCGGTAACCAAAAATGTAAATAAGATTAGAAGCAATAAATGCCAATAGCAAAAAGCCGGCAGCTCAATTTCAATACGACTTAAGAATTAGAATTACAGTTACTTAGGCTTGTATAATGATTTACAATCATAAAAATGACAACGAAACCCAACCAACTGGCTAAGGAGATGCGATCAAAAGTATTCCGCCATATGCTCGACACAAGAGGGTGGAAATACCGCGTTTTTTTGCGCTACCTCCAGTTTTTCAAATATGTAGCCTTTGCCCCGGTACGGGGAGAATTTCTTGAATCATATTATGTCCTGATGCGCTATCTCGATGATGTCGTGGATGGGGATGCCCCCTTACCTGCAGGTTATTCTGATGAGTGTGCGTACCTCACTGCAAAAATTGCTTTTTCGAATATTCCTGTCAATCCGATGGATGAGGTAGACTACCTGATGATCTATTGTTTTGAACTGGCGGAAAGGTTTGGTGAAGAATTTCAGGCCGAAACGAAAGATATACTGGACTCCCTTATGTTTGATGCGCGCCGGCGGGGCAAAGGGACGATTTTCCCGAAAGAAGAGTTGAACTATCATTTTCATTTGCTGGATATCAGAGGGACCATAAGGGCCACGCTGAAAGTTTTCAAGGATGATCCGGAAAAGTATAAAATTCTGGAGCCTCTTGGAATTGCGTGTCGCCACCAATACGACATAGAAGATTTAGAAACGGATATAGCAGCTGGTTATGTAAATATCTC
>JAHEYS010000256.1 GCA_023251475.1 Prolixibacteraceae bacterium | reverse complement strand
GCGGTATATATAAAGTCAGGATATATCTTCCCAGAATTGATCCAGCCACACCTATTATGATAACCATCCAGATATTCAGATCAAACATAATCTGTAAAGATACCATGATGGTAAAAGCCGGCGGAAAGGGAAAAGGGACGACATCAAACAAAAACGCTCCGATAAAAACCAACAGATACTGCCACGCCATATATTTTGGTTTTAAGAACTTACTTTTTCGATTGATCCAATTGTGGATTAATTCGGTGCTTTATTCGGAGATCGACCAATCTTATTCAAAGATAACCCTAAAAAATAGTGACATTACAATAATGAGGTAAAATGGTTGTGCCCGGTGAAATTTTTTATTTATTCCCCATCTCCGTAAACAACCCGCCTGTGAAATCTGCCGCTGGTTATTTACGAAAACGTACCCTATGTTAAAATACCCTCCTTCCCCGGATGATTCGCATCAGTATTGCTATAATTGCGATCACCAGCAGGATGTGGATCAGCCCCCCTACACTATAGCCGACAAATCCAATGAGCCATGCTATGATCAAAATTACTGCTGCCAGGTATAATAAATTCCCCATATGATTCAATTTTTTAATTCTTTAATTAATCCAAATTCTTTTGATAATCTTCGTCAAGAGACCAGAATATCAGTGACTAAAGCAAAACAATGAGTAACAATAGGATGAGTATTCCGCCGCCGCCCACAACGAAAACTGATCCGCCGCCATGACGACCATCAAAATTTCTTCCGGCGTGTCTGTCATGATGCCTTCTTCCGCGTCCGTCCTGATTACTTTTAATCGCACTTACTTCATTGCGCAATTCTTTCTTTTCAGCCCTGCTCAGCGTTGACATATCCATCGCATTAATCTCCTCAAGTCTTGCCAATTGAGCAGCTTCATCTGCCGATTCATTACCATTATCTGCAGTGACTGCAACCGTAGCCGGTTCATTTGCTGCTTTCACTTGTGCGGGAATCAATGACAACAACATCAGGGCTGTCATTAAACAAAACGTTAATTTTTTCATTTTAATAATTTGTTGGTGAATAAATTTCTATAAGCAAAGATCATCCTCTTTTTACCCAAAAACATTACAGAATTCCGATAATTAGTTACAACATTCACACACCGAACTCAGGATACAGCTTATGCAGCCGGATAAAATAAGAGCGCCACCCACATTTGAATGACGCTCTTATTCCCTTTTGATAAAGGTGATCAAAATCTATCAATTACATCCGCTCCATATACCAGCTCAACTCCTTTTCCATTTTTTTATACCCGAAAATGGTTGTTATCGTTTTTTGCAGACGTACAAATGCAGTTTCACTTTTCACCACATAATCAGCTGCTTTGTGATGCATACAGTTAATTGCCACCTCAATTTTATCCTGGGAGGATAGCATCACCACAGGAATATCGGCATTATAAGCTTTTATTTTATCCAGGGTTTCTATCCCGTTCATCGCGTTTTTATCGATGCCGTCCAGGTGATAATCTAAAACAATCACTTCCGGGTGATGAGATAAATTTGCGATGCACAGCTCGCCGGTGGCAAAGGTCTCAATACAGAAATCAGCATGTTGGAGGAATTCGATTTCCAACAGTTTCAGGTAAATTGCATCGTCATCCACCAGAAATAATCTTATTTTTTTATCATTCATCATTTTTTTTGTTTTTAATCGAATTAAACTCAATTTCCAGTTCTATGCAGGCGTGTGTACAAACATTTTCGATCTCCAGAACCATATCGGAAATGCCCTCGGACTGTTGCTGATTTTTGGCAAAATCCTGGACTTTCCTTGCCATCTGCTCGAAATCGTCACTTATCCCCATTATTGCGAATGAAGGAATCATCTTATGCACCACAGCATACAATGAACTCCAGTCTTTTTCCTTCCAGCTTTGTTTCATTGCACTAATTAGCGGGGGCGTCTGTTCAAGGTAAAGTGAAATCATCTCCATCATTAATATTGGATTTGCCTTTGTACGGTGGATTAAATAATTCAGGTCGGTGTATTTAATGACCGGAATTTTGATCTCCTCATTTTCCTTATTTAATATAATAAGATTGGACTTCTTAACAGAACCAACAATCTTACTGTATAATAATTTTTCATCCACAGGTTTTGCAATATAGTCATCCATCCCGACGGTTTTGCATTTCGCCAGATCCATTGTCGTTACATCGGCTGTCAGGGCGATGATTGGAATGTTGGAATGCAAGGTATTTCTGATATATTCTGTTGCTTCAAAACCATTCATTTCGGGCATCTGCAAGTCCATCAATATGATATCGAATGTGTTGGTCTTGAGTTTTTCAATGGCGATTTTCCCGTTCGCAGCAATCACGCAACCAAATCCAAATTCATCCAATAACGTTCTCATCAATAATTGATTGAGGGCAATATCCTCAACCACCAATACTCTGATATTAATACGCCCTGTGTCCAGTTCCGGTTCTTCCAAATTAAACTCTACCTCGGCCTTTGTTTTTTGAAAGCTTAAAATAAAACCGAAAGTTGAACCTTCATTAATTGTACTATTCACACTAATGGTTCCATCCTGTGCTTCCACCAATTGTTTGACGATGGCAAGCCCCAATCCTGTCCCGCCGTAAAGCCTGGATGTACCGCTTGAAGCCTGCTGAAAGTTATCAAAAATCTTTTCGAGTTTATTTTCTGAAATCCCGATTCCGGTATCTTTAACCTCAAATCCGATGGTTGCAAACCTGTCATCCTCATTCAGCAGGGTTACACTAACGGTAATTTTTCCTTTGTTTGTAAATTTAACTGCATTACTGACCAGATTTAAAATAATCTGGTGTAAACGGACCGGATCTCCCAACAAAACCAGGGGAATATTGTCATCATAAGCCCTGACCAGCTCCAGGTTCTTTTCATGTATCTTTGGTTCAAACAGATGGAGCATGGCAGAAATTGATAGCGACATTCTAAACGGGGTTTGCTCAAATATCATTTTCCCTGCGTCAACCTTTGCCAGGTCTAGAATATCGTTGATCAGCACGATTAAGGCATCACCACTCATTTTTATGGCTTGCAGGTATTCCTTTTGCTTCGGGGTAGTATCCGTTTTCAATAAAACTTTTGTAAATCCGATAATTGCATTCATAGGAGTGCGGATTTCGTGACTCATGTTTGACAAAAACTGCTGTTTCGCTTTTACAGCAGTCTCAGCGATAAGTGTGGCACTTTCAGCCTTGCTTTTTGCCTCTTCCGCAATTGCAACCGCCAACTCTGCAAATACGATGGCCTCCATCAATTCATTTGCAACTCTTTTTTGGTCGGTGATGTCTCGTGCCACGATCACCACACCCAATACTTTTCCCTTGTCATCTTTATAAACCGATCCGTTGCAAAGTACATCCATCAGATTCCCATCTATTGTAAGGGGAAAATCTACAATAAACTCATTGGCAAATACCTGCTGATATGCCTCCCTGGCTTTATCAGGTTCAGTAAAATAATCAAAAAAATCTGTACCTATTAATTGTATGCGTGAAAGTCCGGTAACTTTTACTGTTGCCTCATTCATATCGGTAATTTTTCCTTCGGGACTAACTGTAAATAATGGATCACGACTCGCTTCGATCAAACTTAGCGAGTATTGGGAAGCCAATTTTAATGAATCACCGATCGCCTCAAGTTCAATATTTGCAATTTCCCATTTTTCTTTCTCCCTGATTTGATAAATCAGTTCCCTGTCGGCAATAATTAACTCGGCTGCCCGTTTTTCTTTCTCCCTGTTTTGAAAGGCCAGTTCTTTGTTGGCAATAACCAACTCAATTGCCCGTTTTTCCTTTTCATGATTCTGAAAGAGAAGTTCTTTATTCGCAACACTTAATTCGGCTGCGCGCTTCTCCTTCTCATCATTTTGAAAAGCAAGTTCTTCGTTGGCGATGACGAGTTCAGCTGCCCGTTTTTCTTTAACGCCATTTTGAAAAGCAAGTTCTTCGTTGGCAATCCGCAATTCGGTAGCCCATTTCTGCTCTGCCACATCTCTTGCAACAATCACAATTCCAAGTACATTTCCCTTGTCATCCTTATAAACCGATCCGTTAAACATTACATTAGTCAACTTACCGTTTTTATGGCGAAGTGTAAGGGGGGAATCGGCTACTGATCCTTTTGCGAACACTTCCTGGTAAACTTCACGCGCCTTCTCCGGTTCAGTAAAATAATCGAGGAAGTCGGTACCGGTAAGTTCGGCCCTGGTCATCCCCGTAATATTTGCCAATGCCTCGTTCATATCAGTAATCTTACCTGAAGCACTGATGGTAATCAAAGGGTCAAAACTCGCTTCAATAAGACTCAGGGAATAATTGGAAAATAATATCCTGGAGTCGGTAAGCTCCTGTAATTTTTCATTTCTGATTTTATGACTTCTTATAATAAGAATCACAAGTATAAAAATGATAATAATTGAACCGAGAAGAAAAAGAAATACTAATTCGGAACTTTGACTGCTCTTTTCATATCCAAACTTTCTAAGGTTCAGAAGTGCAATCTCTTCTGAATTAATAACAGAGATCTGGCTCCTGATTTCGTCGGTGAGCCTTTTCCCCTCATCAAGAATGCCTGTATTCTCATTTACATTCCACTTATTCTGTTTCTTTATCTCAATATATTTAAGGGTAAATAAAACTCTTGCCTCAACCGCCTTTTTCAATAAACCGATCTTATTTTGCCGGTCAGGATAATCTTTAATCAGCACGGTCAATTCAGCCAGGTTGTATTCTATCGTTTTAACAGATTTGGTAGATGGCTCTAAAAATGATTCATTCCCTGTCAGCAAATATCCCCTGAATCCAGTTTCAATATTGAGAATATTCAGCATAATACTATCACTCTTTTGAAGTATCTCCCAGGAATGCTCCACTAAGATACTTTTTGATTTTGCTTTCTCCTCAGTATAATAAAAAATCACAAGTATCGAAACCAGCACCGTAGCTGCAAGTGAATAGAATAGAGTCGTCTTATTGTCAATTGTGAATTTCATTTGTATATAATTTAATTTATCCAATTTGCCCTGTATCGAACAGGGATCAAATTTCCTCAATCGGACTTCTCCTCTTTTCCTTCAATTGTTTAAAATGTGAAGGCGAAAGCCCGGTAACTTTTTTAAATTGATTGGATAGATGAGCTACACTGCTGTAATTCATCTTCCAGGCAATTTCTGTAATGTTCAATTCACCATATATGATCAACTCTTTTATCCGCTCAATTTTATGGGAGATAATGAATTGCTCAATGGTGGTTCCCTGTACCTCGGAAAACAGATTGGCCAGATAGGTGTAATCGTGATTTAATTTTTCACTTAAAAACTCCGAAAAATTAACCTTCATTATTTCATCGGTATGATGAACCATCCCAACAACCGCATTCTTTATTTTTTCAATCAGTACAGCCCGCTTATCGTCCATTAGTTCAAGTCCCGAACCGAGTAAGGCAATCTTAAGCTCCTCCCGCTGTTCCGGGGAGAGGTTTTCCATGACTTCAACTTCACCTAAATCGACCACGATAAAATGGAGTCCCAGACTTTTCAAAGCCTCTTTAACCGCCATCTTACAGCGGGCACTCACCATGTATTTTATATATAATTTCAATTATATTAATTTTAAGAAGCATAATGGTTCAAAGTTGCAGTAAATAAACTACAAAGGAGTTACACAACTTTGCAAATAAGTTATATAATTCACACATTTAAACCTCATCAAGTGACTGGAGTTTTTTGTCTTTGAGGTGTTTGAAGAAGGTGGGGGTTAATCCGGTCACTTTTTTAAATTGGTTGGATAAATGGGCTACACTGCTATAATTCAACTTATAGGAGATCTCAGTAAGATTTAGTTCATCATATATCAGCAACTCTTTCACCCGCTCAATTTTCTGTGCTATGACATAATGTTCAATAGTAATCCCTGCCACCTCAGAAAACAGATTAGAGAGGTAGGTATAATCGTGGTTTAGTTTATCACTTAGGTAATTTGAAAAATTTATTTTCGGATATTCTTCTGAATAATGAACCATCTCAACAATGATGTTTTTAATTCTTTCAATCAAAATTGTCCGGTGGTCATCCATCAGTTCGAGACCTGATTTCAGCAGTTCGGAATTCAATTGGTTGCGTTGTTCATCGGTTATCTGCTCCATGATCTCAACCTCACCAAGCTCAACCCTTAAATGGTGCAGACCGAATTTTTCCAACGCTGCTTTCGCCATCATTTTGCAGCGAACCGATACCATATATTTAATATAGAGTTTCAAAATCAACTCATTTTTATGCTTATTGATCGCTTCCTCTCATTACAAATATATATAAAAATCCTCTCTGCCTGATCAGTCAGAGAGGATTTGAAAGTCATGATACCGAACAAAATCCCGATTACATGGTATAAGGAGGCCTCATCTCTCTAATATATAATTTATTAGCTTCTGCATCGCCGATAACCTCTCCCTGTTTCGGATTCCAGTTTACCTTTCGGCCTGTGCGGATTGCGATATCCCCCATATGGCTGATCGTATCGGAGATAATTGCCTCATCGAGCGGACAAAGTTCAGGCTCTTTTCCCCTGGCCACAGATAAAAACCGCCTGCCCATTGTATTCCCCTCACTCTTAATTCCACCATTTGGATTCTTAGGGAAATTATTCAGTTTCTGATCGATTTCAGGAATGTCGGATTGAGCAGATGAACGACTTAATGAAATCCACCCTTTAGTACCATAAAAAGTGGTACCATCTCCGTCTTTCCTGGTGCGATGATCAAGCATCTTCTTCATTCCCACATCAGTACTGACGAAATGAAGTTCAATACCACTCTGATATTTGCAGTTTACATCCCACGACAATATATTGTTATACAGTCCACCTGCGGGCCAATATTGTCCGGTTCCTTCACAACTGTAATTTCCATTTACTTTATCCTTTAGTATCCAGACCAATATATCCAATGGGTGGGCGCCCCAACCTGCCAAAAATCCGATACTATAATCGTTGTTAAACCATGAACTGTTATTTGTAACACGATCCGGACAATATGGTCTCAACGGAGCAGGACCACTCCACTGTTCAAAATCAAAATCAGCCGGCACGGGAACTTCGTTGCAGACAGGAATGGGGACATCATTTTTACCCGGAGCCCAGACTTCAACACGACCTATTTCACCGATGGCTCCGTCACGGATCAAATCATGGCCCAGTTGCATATGTTCCATGGAACGTTGTTGTGTTCCGTAGTGAAACTTTACCTTATTCTTTTTCAATTCCCTGGCAAGCATAAGATTTTGGGGATAACTCAGGCCAAGCGGTTTTGCAAGCATAATATGTTTCCCAGCCCGGGCTGCTTTAATGGCAGCAAGCACATGCCAGTGATCGGGTGTGGTGATGTGAACAACATCGATATCCTTTCGCTCAAGCAGTTCATCCATATCCAGATAGGTCTTGCATTGCTGATTTGTAAAATTATTCTCCTTGTAAAACTGGTTGATCTTTTGCGCCACACTTTCACGACGAACTTTAAAGGTATCGCAAACGGCAATATTCATCGCTTCGCGTAACGGGAGGAAATAGGACATTAGTTCGCCCGTTCCCCTGTCACCTACCCCGATATGTCCGACCACAACCCGGTCGTTTGCCCCTTTCCAGTTTGAACACGAACCAAGAACCGTAGGCAATATGGCTGCACCAATTGCCCCTTTTACCGTACGCTGAACAAAATCCCTTCGGGAAATCTCTCCTTTAATCACCTTTAGATCATTCATATTCTTCTGTTCTTAAATTGTTTAAATCTCCTGTTATTGACGAGTGGATTACGCCAGATAAGGAGGCCTCATCTCCCTGGTATACAATTTATTGGCCTCCGGATCGCCAATAACTTCCCCTTTTTTCGGATCCCAGGTAACTTTACGCCCTGTACGAATGGCAATATCCCCCATGTGACTGATGGTATCGGAGATTATGGCCTCATCGAGTGGACTCAGTTCATTCTCTTTACCCTTGATAACTGACAGGAATCGTCTCCCCATGGTATTGTTTTCACTATTTATCGATCCGTTAGTATTCTTTGGAAAATTGTTCAGTTTCTGATTGATTTCAGGGATATTTGATTCTGCAGATGAACGGCTCAGGGAAATCCAACCCTTAGTCCCGTAAAAAGTAGTGCCATCTCCATCTTTCCGGGTACGGTGATCAAGCATCCCCTTACCTGCAACATCACTGCTTACAAAATGAAGTTCGAAGCCATTCTGATACTTCAGGTCGACATCCCATGTTTGGATATTATCATACAAACCCCCGGCCGGCCAGTATTTTCCGGTACCTTCACAACTGTAATTTCCGTTTACTTTATCCCTGATAATCCACACCAAAATATCCAACGGGTGGGCGCCCCAACCCGCTAAGAACCCGATGCTGTAATCATAGGTATACCAAGATCCAATGTTGGTTACCCGTTCGGGACAATATGGCCTCAAAGGTGCTGGACCACTCCACCGTTCAAAATCAAAACCGGCAGGAACAGGAGCTTCGTTACAAACAGGCGATGCACCGCCAGGACCGGGAGCCCAGACATCGGCATGTGAAATTTCACCGATTGCTCCGCTGCGGATCAAATCATACCCCAATTGCATATGTTCGAATGAACGTTGCTGGGTTCCATAGTGAAACTTCACATCGTTGTCTTTCAGCTCTTTAGCAAGTATCAAATTTTGCGGATAACTTAATCCTAAAGGTTTTGCCAGCATGATGTGCTTGCCTGCCCTTGCCGCCTTTATAGCCGCCAATACATGCCAGTGATCAGGGGTCATAATATGGACGGCATCGATATCTTTACGGGCAAGCAACTCATCCATATCGAGATAGGATTTGCATTGCTCGTTTGTGAAATTATTCTCCCTGTAAAACTTGTTGATCCGGCCGGCCACATTCTCACGACGTACTTTAAAGGTGTCGCAAACGGCAATATTCATCGCTTCGCGTAAAGGGAGGAAATAGGTCATCAGTTCATTGGTTCCCCTATCCCCCACTCCGATATGTCCAACAACAATCCGGTCGTTAGCCCCTTTCCAGCTGGAACATGAACCAAGAACTGTTGGAAGCACAGCTGCGCCGATCGCCCCTTTTACCGAACGGTGAACAAAATCCCTGCGGGAAATTCCTTTATTATCCATATTATATTGATTTAGTATTATTTAGATATTACAAATTTATTCTGCCCCCAGTTTTTTCAGAAATGCAAAGCTTTTTAGAACAGCCTCTTCCCCGGCAATTTCCAGGGTCGAATAGCCATCAAATCCGGTCTTTACCAGCGCCTGATAAATTGCTTCAATATCGATTACACCCTCTCCCAAAGCGGTGAGCGACATTCCGCATCCAAACTGTGTACCCCTTTTTTCAACCATCTCCTGTGGCAGATCCTTCCAGTGAACATGTTCGATTTTGAACCAAATTTAGCAATCATTTCCAATGAATCCCCTCCTCCCAGCCATAAATTGCCCGTATCCAGGTTGATTCCCAGGGCATCCGAATTACAACGATCAAGCACTTCACCCATCAGTTTTACAGAGTCGGTAATATGACCATGAGGTTCGATGAGAATTTTCACACCATAATCTTCGGCAAACCTAAGAGGTTCATACAGTTTCTCAGCTATCGAGAAAACGGCTTCGGCGGTTGTCAGACCCTTTCCAAAAGGGGTTTTGGGTTCCCCATCCGCAGTAATCACATGTTTCACACCAATTGCCCCTGCCATTTTTACCGCCTTGATAATCTGAGAAGTA
>JAHEYS010000255.1 GCA_023251475.1 Prolixibacteraceae bacterium | reverse complement strand
CATCTTTTACTTCTCCGCCGATAAATCCAACGGAAGCCCAACCCTGGTAGGCCCAGAAAGCGGCCAGCATCGCGGTGAAGAATGCAGAAATGGTGACCGGGGCCTGCGATGGTGGTCCAAAATCGAAGCTTTGTAAAACGCTGGACTGATGGCTGCCCAAACCAAAGGCAATAATTACAAAAATTCCCGCAAATACAGTGATCAGCACCAGTTTACTTACCGCCGCGCCAGTCTTTACGCCCCGAATATTCACAAGGGTAAGGATTAGGATCAGCAGTATTGCAGTGAGCTTAACCGTAAATCCTTCAAACGGGAAGAATACGCCGCCTATCGAAAACTGGCTAAGCGAGGAGAATATGGCAGGAAGGTTAAGCAGGCTATTGAACGATTGTGCAAATACATAAGCGAGAGAAGAGATTGCAGCAGTCTGAATAACTGCAAATAATGACCAACCGTAAATAAAGGCGAAGAACCTGTTGTAGGTCTTTTTATAGTAAACAAAATCACCACCTGTATCAGCCAACAGTCCGGCAACTTCGGCATTACTGAGCGCTCCAAACAAAGTGATCAGGCCACCGACAATCCAGGCAATCAAAATCCAGCCCGACGAATGAAGTTCTGCTGCCATCGGTGCAATTTTCTTGTATACTCCAGATCCGATAATATTACCAACAACTACAACGATAACATATCCAAGGCCGAGTGACCGTTCCAATTTTGAGGTTGTATTCATAATTCAGGGTTGTACCATAATAATAACTGCTCCCTGGTCATGGGTTGTTTAGTGTTTTTACGATTAAATTGGTCCATTTGGTCTGCTTTCTGAAAATTAAAAACTTAAGTAAAGAAAAGGCAAAAATAGGAATTTTGAATTGATACCTGCCATAGGATAAATCAAATCATTTTGCGGAAAAAAATTTTACCTTTGTCATCATACCGAACAACCGGACCTTCCCTGCCCGCCAGGGAATGAAACGCTCCCATGGAAGAGATTTGTCCTTCGTTTTTAATGAGTTAATGAATTAATAATGCATGATGAACAGTAGAATAAAAATTGAGGAGATCCTGGCGGATCTTAGATCAACGGATCCCGAATTTGTATTGGAAACCATCGAAAAAGTGAGGGAATCGGGAAATCACCTGATTTTGGAAGGACTTTTTGATTTATTGCATCATACAGAACTTCCTGAGATAAAAAAAAGTGTCCTGAATTTATTATCAGAATTAAAAAGTAAGGAGAGTGTATCCCTGCTCATTTCAGCCATAAAAAATGAAAAATATGCCAATGAGCGTGCGGAGCTTGTCGCCTGCTGCTGGCAGAACGGTCTTCAGTACAATGAATATCTCCCTTTTTTCATTGACCTGGTCCTAAGGGAAGATTTTCTGATTGCCTTTGAAGCCTTTACGGTTATCGAAAATATGTATGGCAGAATTGAGGAGGAGGTGATTGAAGAAGAAATTATTAAAATCAAAGAGGCACTTAAAACCGCCAGTGATGCAAAGGCTTACCTGTTAAACGGATTACTTGAGCTAATTAAAGATATTCCGGAATCTCTGGAATTTACAGCATAATTCAGAAATAAAAATACCAGAAAAAGCAGTAATGAAGATTTCTTTCCTTAAAAACCTGACTGGTCATTTACCACATAGCAGTTTCAAAAGTTTAGCACTATTTGCTTTTATCCTTCTTTTAAACGGTGTATTGTCAGTAAAAGGACAAGATCCCGAATTTTCACAATTTTACGCCAATCCATTATATTTAAATCCGGCTTTTACCGGAACAAGCGCTTTCCCGCGTGTGGTGATGAACTACCGTAATCAATGGCCAAAGCAGGGGAATACTTATGTTACCTACAATATAACCTACGACAAATTCGTCAACAGTCTCCGGGGTGGTCTGGGTATGAGGGTGATGTATGACCGGGAATTAAATGGCGTGGTGAACAGCATCAATGCCTCTTTTATATACGCGGAACACGTCAATATAAATGACCGGCTATTTTTCACCATGGCGCTTGAGGCGGGAATAATTTATAAGCAATTTAATACCTCGGGATTAATCTTTCCTGGCATGATCGATCAGGGATCAGGAATCATTACAGGAACTTATCCCCTCCCGTTCGAAAACAGTCAGAAAATCATCCCCGATTTCTCCTTTGGTACGGCAGGTGAGATGGATGATGTCTATTTTGGTCTGGCTGTTCACCACCTCACACAACCTGATCAGTCGATTATTAAAGGTGACCAGCAGGGCCGGCTGCCGCTTAAAATAACTCTTCATGCGGGGGCAAAGGGACACCGGTTTCACAGGGCGTTATTTTCGAGAGAATTCACTTTATCCCCAAATATTGTCTACCAGCAGCAAGGTTCTTTCAAACAGATTAATACGGGGATATATATGAAAGAGAACCTGCTGACTTTTGGATTATGGTATCGTAATAACCTATCGGTCAGACCCGACGCCTTGATTGCGATGGTTGGAATTCAAAAAGAGAAATTTCAGTTTGGATACAGTTTTGATTTTTCATTATCAAATATTGCCGCTTACAGCTATGGTTCTCATGAAATCTCTCTGACCTTCTTTTTTGGTGAATATCACCGGAGGTTGCTGAACAATACCATGTTGATTCCGCAGATGTAGAAAACGTAAGGATCAGCTGTCTCAATAAACAAGGGTAACAGAACCGGTCTGCCGATGCCTTCGGTTCAGGAAATCGGTAAAATCAAGAATCCAGACGTAAGTACCCGCCGGGGCCCAGTTGCCGTTTTTCATTCTGCCATCCCACCCCGCAATTTCATCCCTTGCCTCGAAAACAAGGTCATTCCACCGGCTTAGCACCGTGAAATGATACCCTGCGGGAGTAATACCCACCGAATTAAGGAGGAATACCCGGTCAACAACATCAGGTGCATTTGGCGAAAATCCGTTCGGAGGAAATATACGATCAAAAGCGACAAGCAGATGGTGTGAAACCGTATCGTTACAGTTATATTCGTTGGAAACATCCAGCAAAACGGTTTTATATCCTGTAACAAGATAATCGTGTGAAGGATTTTTCTCTGTGGAAGTTAACTGGTCGCCGAAATCCCACAGCCAGCTTGTCGACCCTGTACTGCTGTTGATGAAATTTACAGTTGGCGCATCGTTATAAACGACACTATTATCCATGCTGAATGCTGCAACCGGTTTTGGGTATGTTCGTACAGAATCATTAATTATCACCGTATTCTCACATCCTGTTAACGTTGACTTTCCGGATAAGGTAACCGTATATCTTTTATCGGCAATGTCGTAGAGGTGTGAAACCGGTGATCCGTTTCCGGTAGTCCCGTCCCCGAAATCCCAGATAAAATCAACCTGGTCGGCTTTGTCACTATCCTTAATCTTACCCGATAATAAGGGTTCAAAAGGGATACAGCCGGCGAAGAGGTCCGAAGCTATCGAAAAATCGGGTTTACGCTTGATGGTTGTATTTTTAAGTGCACTTTCACACCCGTATTCAGAAATCACTTTTAGTCCCAGGCTCACCTGAGGCTGAGTCTTCAGATCAAACCGGAACGGACCTTTGGTTTGACCCGGATTCAGGATTACCTCCGACGAGTCAAAACGGGTCAGGTCCCAGTAATATTTATCCCTGTTGGTCCCAATTTTACCGGCATATGAAATCTCGTTTACTCCCGGACTGAGACAGTCGCCGGGCGAAAGTGAAAATAAAACATCCGGAATTGGCGCAACGTGAACCATGCGATCTATTTTAACTTCATTGGTGCACCCCTCACCGGTTGACACAATAGAGGTGACTTTTAATTTGACATTATAGAATCCCGAATTCTGGTAGATATGGAACGGATGATCATCCTTTCCGGAAACCGACGGCCCATCGCCAAAATCCCAATCGTAGTTAACCACTTCAGTATTGTGTGCAATAAATTCGGCGTTGAAAGGCTCACAGCCCAGGCTGTCAACGATTCCCATATCAAGATTGGGAATAACCAAAATATTTTTCTGAACATAGCTATTACTACAACCATCCTGTTTAACAGTCAATGAAAGATCCCTTTGCGAACGGTTTATCCCCAGGGGGACAATCAGCGAACTGATGCCGGTTGCATTTGCAATAACTTCACCCCCGAATTCCCATTTAAAGTTGGCCCTGGCCGGATCAGCATCTCCCACATAACTCACATCGAGATTATACCCGGAACATTTTTTGGCATTAACGGTAAAATCGACCCTGGGTGTCTTGTGAAATTCAAGAACAAAGGAGGTGTCTGATTTACAGCCATACTGATCCATGGCCGTTAAATTAACCGGGTAAGTTCCCGCATCGGCAGGAGCAACGGAGAGCGTGAGATTCGCAATATTTACTTTTGGATTGCTTTCAAGTGAATAGGTCACCGGCTTATCCGCCTGAACTTCCAATATAGTTGTAAACGTTCCGCAAATCAGGTTTTCGAGATTCGGAAGTTTCATTTTTGGGTTGTCTGTAAAGGCAACATTGATCTCATCACTCACCTTACAGGAGTATTTGTTATAGGCTTCAACAGCATATTTCCCTGGTTTGGTCACCGTAATTTTCTGGTCTGTTATGGTTGTCTGGGGGGTGGTCCATAAAAAGTTTGTCAGCTGATCGCTGGCGCCGGCATCGAGAACTGCAGCCTCAGGATTACACACGGTTATATCAGCGCCAAGATTGATCAGAGGCCTGGAAACCACAAGATCTATCTCATCTGTCAATGTGCATCCCATTGCAGTTGAAGCGCTTACCGAGTATGTTCCGGCGTCGTTTACACTAATTGAAGATGTTGTTTCACCAGTGCTCCATAAATAGGAATCAAAAGCATTACCCGCATTAAGTATTAAAGGTGCTGCTCCATCACATCTGGCAACAATTTTTTTCCCATTTTCAATATTATTGCTTCCCAGATCAAGGACAATATCGAGATTAAAACCGACTCCATAACCATACGATTCAACTCCGCCAAACCCATACACATAGGCAATAAAACCTTTGCCTGGTTCGGTAGACTCGAGCGTATGATTTCCCTCCTGAATATTCATCTGCGCATACTTGTATCCGGATCCGTCCAACGAGGTAAAAGATAATGGTGTAGTAGTGTCCAAAAAAATCTTTCCGTCTGCATCATCTTTAACTACAACATTCAAAAAATATTTATCCTTGATTTTCGACGATTTATAGGCAACAAATGAGACCTTTTCCCTGGTTTGATTAACAGGGCTCACAATTACCATAAATGGATCACCATCACCATTGGTATAGGAGACATCGTAGTCCCGGGAATTACTATATTGTGCGAGCAGAACCGGGTAATTGCTTTCTATAAGTGAAGGTTCTGTATTTAATAAAATAAACTCTTTAAATTTACCCTTGTTCAGGGTAATTGGTGGTCTGTTTCCTATTTTGATAATCGTATTATCCACCGAAGCCAGGATCCGGTATGTATCTCCATATCTGCTCTTCAATGGAACTGCAATAAATTTAATACCCCATGTTTGTAATGGAGGAATTTGCTCATAAATATGATCATAGCAACAAACCCCGGATGGAATACTTGTACAGAATGAACCTGAAAACAGAGCTACAGGCTGATCACTTTTTATATACGTTCCTGTCAGATCACCCTGACCGTTCAGGTTTGGCGAATTGGCTGATTGTACCTGATACACTTCCCCCTGGCTGAGTGTAATTGAAAACTTTATACCTGAGGATTTACCACCATCTGTTACAACCGAAGGTGTTATTTCAACTATTGTATTGTCAACTGTTGCGACTATTAAAAATTCACTGTTCTTACCATTTGGATCCAGAATTGTCCCGCTGAAACTTGGTGTATAGCACATTGTATAATACTCCTGTCCAAGTGATTCTGTAGGAAAAATTAAAGCGGCATCTGATGAACTATCAGTATAGTTAAGTGCAAAAACATTAATTGGCATTGTTGACTTTAAATGAATTGCTTTTTTTTCAAAGGGTATTTTTTCTGATCCTAAAGCCTCAACTTTATTCCAGGGGATAATAATCTGCACCGGGGTGTTTTTAGGTATTGTTCCATGGACATAAAAATCCGTGCCAATATAAATATCGTATTCACAATCATATAAGGAAGTAAGGGTAATCTCGGTTCTGTGTCCGGCTATTTGGTGGCGCCCCTCCATAAAACCAAACCAAAAATCTTTCCCTTCAGTAGATTTTCGGCAGGAGTCATTCCCCCCTGAGACTGTCAAAGCATTCACTAAAAGTATAAAGAGAATTAACCGGGCCAATTTAATCTCGTGTTAAATTTGGCCATGAATTTACTTGATTTTAAATAAAATACAACTATAGCCTTTCTGATAATAAAAAAAAAAATTCAGCGAAATACAGACTTAGAACAATCAGCATTTTTCAATACCTCACCTGAATGTATAAGCGCTAATAAACAAGGGTAACTGCTCCTGTCTGCCTGTGTTTCCTCCCCAGAAAATCGGTAAAATCTAGAATCCAGACGTAAGTACCCGACGGCGCCCAGTTACCGTTTTTCATCTTCCCGTCCCATCCGGCAATTTCATCCCTTGCCTCGAAAACAAGGTCATTCCACCGGCTTAGCACCGTGAAATGGTACCCTGCGGGAGTAATACCCACCGAATTAAGCAGGAATACCCGGTCAACAACATCAGGTGCATTTGGCGAAAATCCATTCGGAGGGAATATACGATCAAAAGCGACAAGCAGGTGGTGCGACACCGTATCGTTACAGGTATATTCGTTGGAAACATCCAGCAATACCGTCTTGT
The DNA here is from genome assembly GCA_023251475.1 of Prolixibacteraceae bacterium. GTDB lineage: Bacteria > Bacteroidota > Bacteroidia > Bacteroidales > Prolixibacteraceae > JAAFHB01. The sequence goes on along the minus strand of JAHEYS010000255.1, from coordinate 3,042 downwards.
AACCCGTAACAAGATAATCGTGTGAAGGATTTTTAGCTGTTGAAGTTAGCTGGTCGCCAAAATCCCACAGCCAGCTTGTCGACCCTGTACTGCTGTTGGTGAAATTTACAGTTGGGGCATCGTTATAAACGACACTATTATCCATGCTGAATGCCGCAACCGGTTTTGGGTATGTTCGTACAGAATCATTAATTATCACCGTATTCTCACATCCTGTTAACGTTGACTTTCCGGATAAGGTAACCGTATATCTTTTATCGGCAATGTCGTAGAGGTGTGAAACCGGTGATCCGCTTCCGGTAGTCCCGTCTCCAAAATCCCAGATAAAATCAACCTGGTCGGCTTTGTCACTATCCTTAATCTTACCCGATAATAAGGGTTCAAAAGGGATGCAGCCCGCAAAAAGGTCCGATGCAATCGAAAAATCGGGTTTACGCTTTATGGTTGTATTTTTAAGTGCACTTTCACATCCGTATTCAGAAATCACTTTTAGTCCCAGGCTCACCTGCGGCTGCGTCATCAGATCAAACCGGAACGGACCTTTGGTTTGACCCGGATTCAGGATCACCTCCGATGGGTCAAAACGGGTCAGGTCCCAGTAATACTTGTCCCTGTCTGTCCCAATAATACCGGTATAGGAAATCTCGTTTACTCCCGGACTGAGACAGTCGCCGGGTGAAAGTGAAAATAAAACATCCGGGATTGGTGCCACATGGACCATGCGATCTATTTTAACTTCATTGGTGCACCCCTCTCCGGACGGCACAATTGTGGTCACCTTCAGTTTAACATCATAAAATCCGGGATGATCATAGGTGTGGAACGGTGTGCCGTCAAGTCTTACAACAGGTGTGCCATCCCCAAAATCCCAATCGTAGTTCACCACCTCAGTGTTCGTGGCAACAAGCTGTGTTTTAAATGGTTCACAGCCAAGGCTATCAGAAACATTCAGACTCAGATTTGGTATTACCAATACCTCCTGGCTGGTGGAATCGGAACAGCCATCCTGGATAACATTCAGCTTAAGGCTTCGCTGAAGACTATTTATTCCTAATGGAACGATCAGCGAATTTATCCCTATCCCATCCGCAATCACATCTCCGCGAAATTTCCATGTAAAACTGGCGATTGAAGGGTCAGCATCTCCCACATAACTCACATCAAGATTATAGCCGGAACATTTTTTGGCATTAATGGTAAAATCGACCTTGGGGATTTTGTAAAAAGCCAGACTAAAAGCAGTATCAGTCTTACACGAATATTGATCGGTCGCGGTTAAAATGACAGGATAAGTGCCTGCATCGGAGGGCAGGACGGAGACGTTGAGACCGTCAGACTTTACCCGGGGATCGCTTTGAATTGAATAATTTACCGTTTTATCTGAGGTGATATTTAAAGTAGCGCCAAAAGATCCGCACATCAGGGTTTCGAGCGACGAAAGATCCAGTTTAGGTTTATCGGCAAATGCAATATTGATGTTATCACTCACCATGCACGTATATTTATTTGTTGCTTCAACGGCATAGTTCCCGGGTTTAGTGACAGTAATTTTCTGGTCGGTAAGGGTTGTTTGGGGAGTGGTCCACTTAAAGCTGGCGAACTGATCTCCGGCGCCTGCATCCAGAATAACAACCTCAGGATTACAAATCGTAAGATCGGGGCCAAGATCAAGCTGTGGTTTGGAAACCATCACATTTATGGTATCCGACAATACACAACCATCACTGTTTGAAGCGGTTAAATAATAAGTTCCTGCATCAGAAATTTTAATGGTGGAGGTTGTGTCTCCAGTACTCCACTTGTAAGTATCGAATCCGTCGCCTGCATTCAGAGTAAGTGGATCAGCTCCATCGCATCTGACCAGTAATTTTTCTCCGTTTGCATTAATATTACTCCCCAGATCGAGTATAATATCCAGGTTAAAACCCACTCCGTAGCCGTAAGCCTCAACACCGCCAAAACCGTACACGTAAGCAATAAAACCCTTCCCGGCTTCGGCTGATTCAATATAATGATTCCCCTTAATGATGCTGACCTGTGCATAGGAATAACCGGATCCTGTAATCGGGATAAAACTAACCACATTCCCATCAAGCATTATTTTCCCGATAGCATCATCTTTAATAATAACATTGATAAAAAACTTACTGTTAATTTTAGGGGAATCGTAAGCTACAAAGGCAACCTTCTCGCGGGTTTGGTTAACCGGACTGACAATCACCATAAACGGGTCACCGTCTCCCCCGGTAAATGAGGCATCAACACTGTTTGAAACGCTGAACTGGGCCAAAAGAACAGGTTTATCACTTTCAATTAATGACGGGTTGGTATACAACAGTGTGAATTCCTGAAACTGGCCTTTATTTAAAACAAAAGGGGCGCCGGTTCCCACACGGATGGTCGTATTATCTTCAGAGGCCAGAACGCGGTACCGATCCTCATGCCTGGTCTTTAACGGAACTGCAATAAATTTTCTCCCCCAGGCCTGTATCGGTGGAATCTGTTCATAAAGGTGATCCCAGGCTGAAACTGTTGCATCACCTGGTATAGTTGTGGATAAGGAACCTGAATAAAGTGCGATTGGTCTGTTGCTGGTGATATAGCTTCCGGTAAGATCGCCCTGACCGGGCCATTTTGGAACAGGCAGATTTTCCGATTGCACCTGGAACACTTCCCCCTTATTAAGTGTAATCTGAAATTGTACATTCGCAGGTTTTCCCAGGTCCGTCACTTTGGTTGGGGTAATCTTAACAATTGTATTGTCCTCAGCGGCAACCACGAGAAATTCGCTGTTCCTGCCACTTCCGGAGTTAATTCCGTTACCATTGATGTGGGGGGTGTAACACATGGTATAATAGGTATTTCCAAGCGAGGTGGTAGGATAGATCAAAGCCACCTCAGATGAGGCATCACTCCAGTTAAGTGCATAAACATTAACTGGATTGTCTGAGACCAGGTGAATAGCCTTTTCCTGGATCGTCTCTGAACCAGTAGCTTCAACCAATTTCCAGTCAATCATTACCTTTTGGGGAATATTGGGTG
>JAHEYS010000254.1 GCA_023251475.1 Prolixibacteraceae bacterium | reverse complement strand
CCGTCTGATCGGAGTCAAGGGGTTTCGTGGAGTCGGGAAAACGACTTTTCTTTTGAGTTATATCCGGAAGAACTTTGGTATTTCGCGTGATTGTTTATATGTCAATCTGAACGATTTTTACTTTGCAAAACGGCGTATTTTCTCCTTTGCCGATGAATTTTACAAACGCGGGGGAAAGGTGCTGGTGCTCGATCAGATTCACAAATACGAAGAGTGGTCAAAGGAGCTGAGGCAGTGTTACGACGAACTTCCAGGTCTTAAGATTGTATTCAGCAGCTCGCCCGTACTGCGTATCCTTGAAGGGAATGACGAATTGAAGGATATTGCCAAAATATACCATCTTGAAGGATTGTCTTTCCGTGAATTCCTGAATTTCAAAACCGAGCAGTCATTTCCAAAGCTTGCTTTAAACGATATTTTAAACCATCACCGCGAAATCGTACCCGATATCATTAATAAGGTGCGCCCGTTAGCCTATTTCCCGGAGTACCTTAAAAGCGGTTATTATCCCTATTTTATTAAGAATCCTGAATTTTACAGCGAAAGTCTTCTTCGCCATGTCAACCTGGCCCTGGAAATCGACGTGACTTATCTCAACCAGATCGAACTAAAATATCTTCCAAAACTGAGAAAGCTGCTCCAGTTGATTGGCGGACAAATGCCATTTTCCCCCAATATCAGCAAAGTCAGCGCCGAGATTGAAACTTCACGCGCCACGGTATTAAATTACCTGGGTTATTTGAAAAATGCACGGTTGATCGATCTCCTATTCTCCAATATAACCAATGGTCAGCTTCAAAAACCTGACCAGGTTTATCTGCATAATACCAACCTGCTGCATATCGTCGCTCCTGACAATATTAATAACCATAATCTGAGACTGACCTTTTTTTATAATCAGGTTGGGTATCGGAATAAGGTGACCAGTTCTACCGAATTCGATTTTAAAGTAAATGGGAATTTCGATTTCAGCATCGGGGGAAAATATACCCGGGCGGAAGGGGCAAATTGTTATGCGGCAGCCGATATGATCGAGATCGGGGAGGAGAACGTGATTCCACTGTGGCTTTTTGGATTTATTTATTAAATCTCATAAAGCCAGATATATAAATATTAAATTGTAAATACTAAAGTAAAATTAAGATGGCAAAAGAAAAGAAGTTTATTACATGCGACGGTAACTATGCTGCCTCCTATATCAGCTATATGTTTAGCGAGGTTGCCTGTATCTACCCGATCACCCCCTCTTCCACCATGGCAGAAGTGGTTGATGAGTGGGCTGCAAACGGCCGTAAAAATATTTTTGGTCAGCCTGTTCGCCTTGCAGAGATGCAAAGTGAAGGTGGTGCTGCAGGGGCAGTTCATGGCGCCTTACAATCAGGAAATCTCACAACAACCTATACTGCATCACAGGGATTGTTGCTGATGATTCCAAACATGTACAAGATTGCCGGCGAGTTGTTACCAACTGTTTTTCACATCAGCGCACGTGCCCTGGCCAGTCATGCCCTCTCAATATTCGGCGATCACAGTGATGTATATTCCTGTCGCCAGGCCGGTTTTGCTATGCTTGCCTCTGGTTCTGTACAGGAAGTGATGGACCTGAGCGGTGTGGCCCACCTCACCACCATCAAGAGCCGTATCCCTTTCATGAACTTCTTCGATGGTTTCCGCACCTCACATGAGGTTCAGAAAATTGAGACCATTGCGCAGGACGATCTGGCTGCCCTGCTCGATATGGATGCGCTTCAGGCATTCCGCGACCGTGCATTGAATCCTGAACATCCTGTAACCAGGGGAACTGCCCAAAATCCCGATATCTTCTTCCAGGCAAGGGAAGCGGGCAATAAGTTTTACGATGCTGTGCCTGATATGGTTGAAGCCTATATGCAGGACATCACCAAAATCACCGGCAGGGAGTACCATCCGTTTAATTATTACGGTGCCCCTGATGCTGAGAATATTATCGTTGCAATGGGTTCTGTTACCGAAACCATTTGTGAAACAATTGATTATTTGAATGCCCAGGGGAAAAAATACGGTTTGATCAGTGTCCATCTGTATCGTCCGTTCTCCGTGAAATACCTTTTCAATGTTCTGCCGGAAACTGTCAAAAGGATTGCCGTTCTGGACAGGACCAAGGAACCGGGCGCCAATGGCGAGCCTTTGTACCTCGATATCTGTGAAGCCTTCTACAACCGTAAAAATGCACCCCTGATTGTTGGCGGTCGCTACGGACTCGGATCAAAAGATGTCACACCATCCCAGATTATTGCGGTTTACAAAAACCTCGAGATGAACGAACCAAAGAACTATTTTACTATCGGTATCGTTGACGATGTAACGTTCCACTCCCTTCCATTACTTCCTGAAGCAAAAGTTTCGTCTGCAGATATCTATGAAGCTAAATTTTACGGGCTTGGATCTGATGGTACAGTTGGTGCCAACAAGAACTCCATTAAAATTATCGGGGCAGCTACCGATAAATATTGTCAGGCTTATTTTGCCTACGACTCCAAAAAGTCAGGTGGATTCACCGCCTCACACCTCCGCTTTGGCGACAGTCATATCCGTTCGACCTATTTAATTACCACTCCCGACTTTGTGGCCTGCCATGTTCAGGCTTATATCAACCTTTATGATGTTTTAAAAGGTTTGAAAAAAGGGGGATCCTTCCTTTTGAATACGATTTGGGAAGAGGAAGAGGTAAAGCTCAGATTGCCCGATGCCATGAAGAAATACCTCGCTGTAAACGAGATTAATTTCTATATCATCAACGGTACAAAACTTGCAGTGGATCTTGGTCTGGGTAACAGGGCAAACACCATCATGCAGGCTGCATTCTTTAAGATTACCAATGTGATTCCGTATGAACTGGCTCAGGATCATATGAAAAAAGCGATTGTAAAATCGTACGGGATGAAAGGTGAATCGATTGTGAAAATGAACTTTGCAGCGGTGGATGCCGGTGGCAATAATGTTCAGAAGATCGATGTCCCTGCCGAATGGGCAACCATTAAACTGGAGGATGATGATGAGAAAAATAACCGCCCCGATTTTATAAAGAACATCGTTGATGTGATCAATGCACAGAAGGGTGATGATCTGCCGGTTTCAACATTCAACCATATCGAAGATGGTACTTTTATTTCAGGTACTACTGCCTTCGAAAAGCGGGGTATTGCAGTGGAGGTCCCCGAATGGATCGCTGAAAACTGTATCCAGTGTAACCAGTGTTCATATGTCTGTCCTCATGCTGCTATTCGTCCGTTTATGATCGACGAAAAAGAGTTGGCCGCACTTCCTGCCGACACCGCAACGGTTAAAACCAACGGAAAACAATTTGCAGCTTATCAGTTCCGTATTCAGGTTGCTCCGCTCGATTGTACGGGTTGCGGTAACTGTGCCGATGTATGTCCTTCAAAGGAGAAGGCCCTTGTGATGAAACCTATCGAGTCACAAAAGGCAGAAGTTGCCCGCTGGGATCATTTTGCCTCCAGCGTTACCTACAAGGATAAACTGGTTGAAAAAGACAAGACAATTAAAAATACGCAGTTTGCCCAGCCACTTTTCGAGTTCTCGGGTGCATGTGCAGGTTGCGGAGAAACACCTTATATTAAGCTGGTTACACAACTTTTTGGTGAACGGATGATGGTATCTAATGCCACAGGTTGTTCATCCATTTACGGAGGTTCTGCACCGTCAACCTCTTACACGACGAATAAAGAGTCGGGTAAAGGTCCGGCATGGGCAAATTCACTGTTTGAAGATAATGCCGAATATGGTTTCGGTATGTCTGAAGGGATCGCAGCCAGCCGCGACAGAATTAAGTCGGTGATGATTTCCGCCATCGAGAATGGTGTTCCTGAAGAGGTAAAGGTTGCATTTGAAGAGTGGATTGAAAATCGTAATCAAGCTGCTGCCTCTGAAGTTGCTTCTGAAAAAGTGCTGCAGGTACTCAAGGGAAACAATGATAAATATGCACAGGAAGTGCTCTCTTTAAGTCAGTATCTGATTAAGAAATCGATCTGGATTTTCGGTGGCGACGGATGGGCTTATGATATCGGTTATGGCGGTCTCGACCATGTGCTTGCTTCAGGAAAAGATATCAATGTTCTTGTGCTGGATACGGAAGTTTATTCCAATACGGGTGGTCAGGCGTCGAAGTCAACCCCGGTGGGAGCGGTTGCCAAATTTGCCGCTTCCGGGAAACGGATCCGTAAAAAAGACCTTGGGGCTATTTCAATGACCTACGGTTATATTTATGTGGCCCAGATTGCCATGGGGGCAAACCAGGCGCAGACCCTTAAAACGATCCGTGAAGCCGAAGCATATCCAGGACCTTCGATTGTGATTGCCTATGCACCATGTATTGCACACGGCTTAAAGTCGATGGGGCGTACCCAGGAAGAGGAAAAACTGGCCGTAGAGTGCGGTTACTGGCACCTTTACCGTTTTAATCCACAACTGGAAGCGGAGGGTAAAAACCCGTTCCAGCTCGATTCGAAGGAACCTGACTGGAGTAAGTTCCAAAGCTACCTTAATGGCGAGGTACGTTATACAGCCCTCAAGAAATCGTTCCCTGCCGAGGCTCACGAACTGTTTAATGCCGCAGAGGAAAATGCCAAATGGAGGTACCGTTCTTACCAGCGGATGGCTTCATTAAGCTGGGATGTTCCTGTTGCGGAGTAATATTACGATACAATCAAAAAGATACGGCGCCCGAATTTGGGGCGCCGTTTTTATTTGGAAGAGATCCTGAAGAGATCCCAAAGTGATTTAATATTAATAAGTAATTACCAGAATTTAATGTCGTATTGATTGCTTCGTCCGCGTTATGCTGAATTATCAGGGCAGGCAGTTCCTCCTGTAAAGGACAACATTCTGTTGGCTGTTTAAATAAGGAGATTCCTCACTGCGTTCGGAATGAGGAATCTCACGTTCATGTTCAATAATTTTTATATTAAACCGGCACAATTATTTGGCCATTACTTATCCTGATTTTATCATCACCTTCTTTCTTTAAGATAATCCGCTATCATCTGATCGTATCGTTGTTGTAATCTGACCAACAGGGGGAGATCTGTTCTGTAGGCGATTTTCTCAACAGACGATACCGGAAGTACCTTGGGTGAAGTTCCGGTCAGAAAAGCCCCCTCAAACTGATCAAGATCACCTGTTGGAATTGCCGTTTCCATCACACGAATCTTCTCGTTTTTGCAAATCTGCAATATCTTCATCCATGTTATCCCTTGAAGGATCTTTTCCCGGTGTGCCGTATAAAGCGTTTCCCCTTTAATGAAGAAAACATTCGACCTGCTCCCTTCTGTAATCTCACCCGCTGAATCGATGAGCAGCACTTCGAAAAGGTGATTGGCTTCCATCAGCCGGTCGGCAAGATTCCTGATTTGGGTATGTTGCATCTTGGCATTGGGAAACGGACGGTCAGCATTGAGTAATCCAACCTTCACCCCATTCAGATATGCTTCCGGGTCGGGGTAATGGTGGGGGATAAAGCTGAGTTCGTATTTTGGTTCCGAAAAGTTGGCACTAAATATTAAATTCAGTTTAATATTTCCTGTTTCCCGTTTTTGGACATCGGGGAAATTGCGACAAAGATCTGTCAGCAAACCATAATCGGGAAGTTGATTCATTCCGGTTAGCCGCGCAGAATGGTACAACCGGTTAAGATGGTCTTCAAGAAAGAGGGGAATCCCTCCGATAATCCTGATTACCTCGTAAAGTTGAACCGGTTCATCCGGAATATTTATTTGCCTTGCCATCCTGTCTGTTTCAAAACCTGGAAATGATCCTGCAAATTTAGCACATTAATTTGGGGTGTGACTCCAGGTATAAAGTATTCCGGTCGCACCCCGTGCGGGTGCGTGGATTGAAACAGATTTTAAAGTGGAAAAATTCCGGGTCTCACTCTGAATGCTTCAGTCCGGGCCCCACTTTAAGCGGGACCCGGATTGGAGCACTTAAACAAGTCAGTTCTTCAATCGGATCTGCAACATGCCGATCGTGAAAGCCTCCAAAACTTTTAAAATGATGCTTTCCGGAATCAGAAAAGCTCTAAAACTTTTAAAATGATCCCATCCCGGTAGGATAATGGTCCAAAACATTTGATTTATCCCTTTCCTGATCCGGAAAACCCCGGAAACTGATGCAATATATTAATCCGGGACCTGAAATCGTCCGGAACTGTTGTATTGTGTCAATCCGGATCCGGAAAACATCCAAAAGTTTTTAACTGAACAATTTCTGATTCTGAAAATAGAATTCATGTCTGAAAATGGCCGAATTTTCATCAATACCATGGGAAATTTGCATATTTCCCATGGTATTGATGAAAAATATATTCAAAATCACCTCATTGCCCTATTTTTTTTCGTATATTCATTGAATAATTGAAAAATGTTTCTCACGTAAAAACTGTATTATGGAAAAATTAATTATTTCTTCAATCCTGATTGTCAGTGATGTAATTCCGTTGAGTGAACGCATTTTAAAAATCACCCAGCCATTGACCGAAAATGATACCAAAATCAGGGATCTTCATTACAGAGCATCCCAAATTTATGAACGGCTGGTGAAAAATCAAAAGAATCTCCATAAGAGTCCTTTGACCGAAGAGCTTGTCCGGAATGATATACGACGCAACCGGGCATTGATTGCTTTACGCGACGTCATTCATGGATTCTCTGTTGCATTGATCGAAGGGTTATCCGGCAGTGCAGCAAAACTCTATCTGATCATTGACAAGTATTGCGCCGACCTGTATCAATTGGGATATAAAGCAGAAACGGCAATGCTGATCTCACTGATCAAAGAATTCGATCAGGAAGTGAATCAAAAATTGCTCACTGACCTTAATCTAAATTCCCTGTACGAATCCTTAAAAAGTGCACAAAAAGATTTCGATCTGGTTAGTCAGCGAAAATCTGAGGAGAAAAACGCAAGAGCGAATGATTCGGAATCAGCAACACAAATTCTTGATGAGATGTATCCTGCCCTTACCGATCTTGTGGCCATCATACAGCTTTATAATCAGCTTGAACCCGACAAATATGGATCTGTATTTAACCAGATGGTTATCTATATTACTGAAGTAAATGCAACAGCCCGCGCCCGCCAAACCCGAAAAGAAAAGACGCCAGATACACCGGTACAGGAAGTTAATCAGTAAGTTAATAATCAAACATTGATTTTCATTTCAAATTAATTTGTACAAAAGTACAAACTTCACCAATGAAATGTTTTTGGGTTTGTAATAATATGGATTTTTAGGAATTTGTTCAGCGCCAATCCAAAACAATGGATTGTGATTCAATTGGGAGGTAAAATATTAGAGCGGGAGACGGGACTCAAACCCGCGACCCTCAGCTTGGAAGGCTAATGCTCTATCAACTGAGCTACTCCCGCTTTTATATCTTTGAATAGTGTGAAATGGAAATGTGGGGAGAGCAGGATTCGAACCTACGAAGGCATACGCCAGCAGATTTACAGTCTGCCCCAGTTGGCCGCTTTGGTATCTCCCCGAATATTCCGGTTAATCACATTCCGGGAAAAATAATCCAACTTATGGAGCTTCCCTGTTACTTTTAAGAACTTTTGAGCCGAATGTCAGATTCGAACTGACGACCCCGAGATTACAAATCACGTGCTCTGGCCAACTGAGCTAATTCGGCGAGTGGGTAAGCTACCTGCATCGCACCGCTACGACTATTTACCCTTGCTGCCTTCCGGCCCTGGGGGGGTTCAACAGGAACTGGTCGTGCAGGACTTACCCGGCGCAAAAGTATGAAAAAATCGCCTTGTACCAAATAAAAAGAAAATTTAGTGGTGTTTTTTTGAATAAAAAAAGTTAACCTGTTTGATATCAGTTTAGTGAATTGATAATCTTTTTTAACCGGGTTGCTTTTCATACATGGGGTTAGTGTATATAAGCTATATTTGTTATATGTTTGTAGCAAAACCAATGGTGTTATGGAAAATCAAAGCAATACTGTGAATCATATGGCCATGAGTTACGGCCTTTATATGGGGTTGGCCCTGATCTTAAATTCTGTTATATTCTATGTGATGGGAACCCCCTTCTCTCCCGTTTGTGGTTATATCTCGTATGCGATCCTGATTGGGGCCATTGGCTGGTCGATGAAAATTTACAGGGATGAAAATTCAGAAGGTGGAGTCACCTATGGCCGCGCCCTGGGACTTGGCACTCTGCAATCGCTTTTTGCATCGCTGATCATGGCATTCTTTACCTTTGTTCTCTTCAAGATTGTTGATAAAAACCTTATTGATAAGCTTCTGACCTTTATGGAAGAACAGATGATCCGGGCAGGAATAAATGATAATCAGGCAGATACTGCAATGGCCATGTACCGGAAGATTATGACTCCCCTCACTTATTCGCTGGGTCAGATATTGGGCATTACTTTAATGGGTTTTATATTCTCATTAATACTCGCAATATTTTTTCAAAAGAAGTCAACAGATCCTTTTCACGGGATTGAGTAAGTAATTAAAAATTAATAAAAGACAATTGTCAATTGTCTTTTTGGCTAAAAACAAACAGATGGACCTATCAGTGATCATCCCACTCTATAACGAAGTTGAGTCGTTACCTGAATTACACCGTTGGATTTCGAAAGTGATGGAGGCAAATGGATTCTCCTACGAAATCATCCTGATTGACGATGGGAGTAACGATGGTTCCTGGCAGTGGATCGAGAGAACTTCTGCAGAGGATTCGTGTGTGAAAGGGGTGCGGTTCAGGAGGAACTATGGCAAGTCAGCCGCCCTTCATACGGGTTTTGAGGAGGCAAAGGGTGATGTTGTCATTACGATGGATGCCGATCTTCAGGATAGTCCTGACGAGATCCCCGGTCTTTTTGCCATGGTTAAGGAGCGGGGATTTGATCTTGTCTCAGGCTGGAAAAAAAAGCGGTATGATCCCCTTTCCAAAACATTACCCAGTAAACTATACAATGCAACTGCCAGTTATGTTACCGGAATTAAACTGCATGATTTTAACTGCGGACTAAAAGCCTACAAGCTGGAAGTAGTTAAAAGTATTGAAGTATATGGCGAGATGCACCGGTATATCCCCTATATGGCCAAACAGGCCGGTTTCTCGAATATCGGCGAGCTTGTGGTGCAACATCAGGCCCGCAAATACGGAGTCACCAAATTCGGGCTAAGCCGCTTTATCTTCGGTTACCTCGATCTGATGTCGATATCGTTTATATCCCGTTTCGGGAAACGGCCAATGCACCTTTTTGGCACCCTTGGATCGCTGATGTTTCTATTTGGATTTATCGCCATCGCATCGCTGGGGATAAATAAGCTGATCAACCTTTCGAATGGAATTCTGATCGAAAGGATTACCCAGAATCCCTATTTTTACCTGGCGCTCACACTGATGATATTGGGAACACAACTGTTTCTGGCCGGATTTCTCGGAGAACTTATTTCGCGCACCTCTACCGAACGTAACCAGTATCTGATTGATAAAAGGGTGAATTTGTGAAGTGATGAGTTATAAATGATAAGTTATAAGTGGTTAGTGATAAGCTTGGATAATAGTTGATTAGATTATGAATGCATTGTTTTAATCCAGTATCCCTTTAACTTATTAATCATTCATTTTCAAATTTTCAAATTAGTGGTAAGGCAGAAGTGGTAAGGCAGAAGTGGTAAGGCAGAAGTGGTAAGGCAGAAGTGGTAAGGCAGAAGTGGTAAGGCAGAAGTGGTAAGGCAGAAGTGAGAAATTGCCTGTTAAAAATTTTCAAATTAATCCATTAACCCATTAGCACATTAGCACATTATCCCATTAGCA
>JAHEYS010000253.1 GCA_023251475.1 Prolixibacteraceae bacterium | reverse complement strand
AAACCCGATGAATATTAAAGCGATACTATTATTTTTTGGCATCCATGAATTGAATCTGAAAATCTTCCCATACTTCCGGGCCGAGATCTGCAAGGATACCATCTCTTAAGACACCGCCATCCTGCAACACCATTGCAAATGCCGGGGCGTGGATTCTGACCGCCGCTGCAAAGAAATCCCTGAGTCTCAAATACTCCTCTGCCAGCCAGTTTTTGTATTTTTCGGCCATGGTTAAGAATTGTAGTTCCAGTAACCAGTTGGCAGGTTCGATCAAATAGACCCACCCGTCCGTAAAGGGGGCATTATTGAGTAAGGATGGATCTTTGAGCAGGGTGGCGTTGTGTGCAGTAATTGTTCCTGTAACCGGTGAATAGATGTTCAATTGTTTTCCTTTCTGGATAATTGTCAGCAGATGTTCCCCTTTTTTAATTTTATCTCCGCTGTTTTTCATTTCGATCCGGGTTAACGGACCGGTAATGTGCTGGAGAAAATCATCAATTCCAATTTTTACCAGCCCATCCTTTTTCATAAATGCCCAGGTATGTGTCTGGTCGAAATAGAGCCCTTTGGGAACATTCAGGTTATTTTGATCAAATACCGGCGTGATAACCCGGGGCGAGCCAACTGCTCTGCTTTTTCTTTGAGCTGCCAGTTTATCCAGGATGAAACCGGTGATCGCAAGTAAAACTGCCAGAACAAGAATCATGATCAGCAGGGAATAGGAGTTGGCCGGGGCAGTGGTATAATTGACAGGTTCATTGATTTTGGCGAGCTGAGTCTGCTTTTCGCTGAGTACCAGGTCACTGAAACCATTGGCAGTTAATAGCTGTTGTCCATCAGAGAGTACCCAGTTCAAAAAGGACAGTCCGGCTTCGGTATTTGGTTTTGCAGCGGAAACTGCGTGGATACTTCCCGACAATGCCTTTGGATATTTGCCGATCCAAACCCCGCGGGAGAACTCCTGCAGGTTACTATAGATCGCTTCCATATAATCAATTTTACCGTTCCCGTTTTTATCGATGGGTACCAGCAGCATATTTTCACCTATACTTTGATTGGCGGAACTGACAATCTGAGGCAGCCTGCAGAAAACGAGGGCATTCGGATCTTTTTGGATGGTTGCCATGATCTCCTGTTCACTGACCATTTTGATTCCTGCCTTGTTAAGCTGTTTTGTGTTCAGGAAACTCTCCACAGCAGAAATTACAGTCGGATCGTTCATCACATAAAAATGGACAGGAATTTCAGCGATGTTCTGTGAATTTTGCAGGAGCATTCCCCAGTTTTGTTTTTCGGGAGTAACAAGAATTTTTGTCAACCCCTCTGAGGTTATCCCCTTTGCAATTATTTCATCCCTGATGGGATTGGTCGCATTCATAACCGGTACAATCACGTCGCGGCCTACCACCATATTCCAGGCTGACAGATTATTGATAACCTCAAATGATTCATTACGGATAAAACCTATTCCGGAACCGGATTTAAGCATTCCTGCGATCTCCTTATCCTCAGATTGAATAACCTCAATTTTTACAGCCGGATTAATTCTGGTGTATTCGCTGACCCATTTTGTGGTCAGGGGAAATAAATCGGGTGAAGTAAATACATTGACGGTACCCCTGGGGGTCGTTCTGCTTCCATTGGCCGATTCTTTACTGATTGCGGCACTGCAGATTAGCAGTAAGGTTGCGATGAATAAAAGGTTCCTGGTTTTCATGATTGTCCATTTATTTAATGATAATTCCTAATATTCAATTATGGTGCCAAAGAAAATATGTCATTATAAAGGGTTGTTAATGAGATGTGTAGATCAATGATTGTTTAGGAAATCTACAGCATAAGTGTTGAATAAATATACACCGAATATTGCAAAATGATCTAAATAACTATATAACAGCCATATAAGCGCATTGTATATATTCTATACAACTGTTGAGTAAATCAACACATAAATATATTTCTGCCTGACTGATAACTAATTTTGGGGGTATCCGTATTAGAAAGGATAAAATAAAAGTGTGAACTATGAAATCTACTGAAAATGCTATTAACTGGTTTTAAATCGCAGCAAGAGATCTTACCAGGGCAAAAAAATTCTACGAAGTGGTTTTTGATATGGAGATGGCAAAGCGTGAGATGATAGGGATGTCGATGGTGTTTTTCCCCTCGGATGATTCGACGGGTAAAATTTCCGGTGCATTGGTGCAGAGCAAAATGCACAAACCTGGTGAAGAGGGTACAGTTGTCTATCTGAACGGGAATCCCGATCTTGGAGTGCCGCTTGGAAGGGTAGGGGATGCAGGAGGCAAGGTGATAATGCCGAAGACTTTTGTCAGTGAAGAGGTTGGATATATGGCGTTTATGATTGATACAGAAGGGAATAAAATTGGATTACACTCCTTTAAGTAGCGTATTTTCTGCCGGGGATTCAATAATCAATGTATAAACCGGATACGGATACTATTGATTTACCGCAATCTGATAGGACCCCTCCTTAAGTGAAAAATCTGCCGATTGTGAAATGGAAGCTACAGGTTTTTTCCCGGCTGAGTGAATTAGCGATATTTTCCTGAATTTCACGAATGGAAGATTTACAGCGGCTTCGCAACCCTTTGGTACTTTCAGGTTAAACTGGAAATTCCCCGGGCTCTTTTTTATCCAATTGGAGGTTATCGTCCCGTAAGGTGTGTTAAAGGAGCAATTCACATGATCCAAATCAGCCGGAAGATAGGGTGCAATGATAAATTTTTTGAAACCAGGGTATTCGGGAATTTCCCGGATACCTCCCAGCCACCTGTAAAACCATTCCGTCACCGTTCCAAACATGGGATGACAATTCGAAAAAGTGTTGTCACTCTCTTTCCATGTCTCCCATAAGGTGGTAGCCCCGCTGTCGATCATATAACCCCATCCAGGGTATGTTTTACTATTGATTATCTCGTAGACTTTTCCTGCATAACCTGCCTGTGAAAGGGCTTCAAGGATATATTTTGTCCCGAAAATTCCGGTGGTAAAATGTCCGTTTACCCCGTTTTTAACCGCAGAAAGAAGGGAATCTACCGCTCCCTTTTTCTCGTTTTCAGGTATAAGGTTGTAATAGAGCAGTGTTGCATAGAGTGTCTGCCTGTTTACCGGTTGATTTATCGGTTTCTGCCAGAAAAGGGTCAAGATCTCTGATGAGAGTTTTCGTTCCAGCGCTTCAAATTTCTTCACATTTGGTGCGTCGTCCATTATAGCTGCAAACCGCTTCATGATTCTCGCGCATTTAAGATAGTGGGTTGTGCCGATCAGTTCAACGGGAACAGGTATCATCGACTCGTGGTCCGCAAGTCCTTTTTTTACAACTCCTTCTGGATGAATTCGCGCCACTTTTTCCATCCACTTTAAATCGAACGCGTAAAGTTCTCTTACAATGTCCAGATCGTTATAATACGTCAGAAGATGATCCTGGGTAGTAATAACGGCAGACTCCCAACTGATTCCGCAATATTTCATAACATATGGCGCTACATCAATAAAGGTAGAGTCATTCACCGCGTCAATCCAGTCATAAATGGTTTTGCGGTAAAAATCGTGCATGTCGTAATTGCAGATAAATGATTCGCTGGTTGCATTCAAATCCCCTCCATATCCAAACCGCTCCCGTCCGGGACAATCAGATTGAACGCTCATCAGATTATTTACGAAAGTCCTTTTTGTGGCTTCCTGAATATCGTTAAGCAGTTTTGAAGAGGTCGAAAAATGACCATCCACTTTTACATTTGTATGAAGAACAAGCCCGTGGATATCAGATAATGAAGGTGCTTTTGCAAGTCCTGTAATTTCCATATACCTGAATACATGGAAGGTAAAACAGGGACAATACCATACATCGGCATCTTCCCCGAACAGGTATTCATCGGTCTGCCATGCGATTGGAGGTGCGCCCGGCCCACCTTGTCCGGCCCTTTTTATCTGGCCACAAACAGCTGTCATGGGATTGAGCTCCCCATTGGCATAGATGCGTTCTCCAAACCGGAACCTGATTTTATCCCCCTCTTTCCCATGAAGCCTGATCTGATAAAGCCCGGTAAAATTCACCCCCATATCAACCAGCCAGACACCTTTTTCAGGTGAAGTAATTGTGACTGGCTTTTGAACGGCTGTTTGCTGAATGGCCGGAAAGAATGCCTTCTGAAGTATTCCTCCGGGTCCGTTACCCGGGATTGCCGCTGCCCATTGCGAATCATTAAATTTGGGACTAGTCCACCCTTTTGCCTCTTTCCGGGCGTCGTATACTTCACCGATATAGACACTGTTTTTGATGACCGGCCCGTAACTGAATTTCCAGGTGGTATCAGACCGAAGGACTTCGGTATTTCCATCCTTGTAGGTTAAGACCAGTTTTGCAATAAACTGTGGTCTGCCGACATTCAGTAATTCTCTCAGATTCTTGCTTCCCCACATTCTCAGCGGTAAAGGATTATAAAATCCATTCCCCAACGAGACTCCTATGCAATTTTTTCCTGTCAGAATATTTGAAGTGATGTCGTATTCCGAATAATAAATCCGTTTGCTGTAGCTGGTCCAGGCAGGATCGAGAAAATTCCTCCCGATTTTCACTCCATTGATTGTCGCATTGTAATAACCTGCAGCAGTGATATAAAGAATAGCAGATCCAAGGGTCTTTCCTGAAATAAATACTTTGCGAAACAGTGGCGCCGGATCATCGCCGTACATCAGGGAATCCAGCTGCGGCTGTGCTTTACCATCACTGATCCATTGGGCACCTGACAAATCATTCAACCGGAGCTGATGTGTCTCCCTGTTTTGACCCTGACAAATAGTTATTGCCAAACAAAAAACCATTTTAATGAGAAGAAAATAGGTTCTATAATGATTCATACATAATTAATTTGTTTTTAAATATGTTTTGGCAATCTGTTTTTCAGGATCTGCTTTCGTGATTGATATCTGTTCAATGGTCAAAATCGGGGATATCCATATATTCTCCCCCTTTTAGCGCTGACTGATGGGCAACAATCCCGGGCGCGGTATAGGCAAGGGCTTCGTATATATTCACTGTCGGCTGACGTTTATTGATCAGCGCATCGATAAATTCATGGGTAATGAAGGCGTGTGATCCGTCGTGTCCGGAGTTGTGCCGTAATGGTTCAGGCAGAAGACCGGTCTTCCACCACATCGGTTGCTGGTAGTTTTCTGTAATATTGGCTTTATGCTGAAATCCGGCGTCATCTTTTCCCGTAGCATCTGCAACCCTGACAATCGTATGATCTTTCCCCTCTTCAAAGGCTGAAAAGAAGCTCATTTTATCTCCCCTCCATTCGCCGCGTTCGGTACTTCTTAATGCCCCCTTCCAGTTTACTTCCACCCTGAAGGGTTTGTCCCTGTTGGTTTTAAAGAAAGCCGTTTCATTCCAGAAAGGATTATTGTAAGGATTATTTTTCAACAGCGGACTGTTATCCCCCCATCCTAATCCACTCACTTTTGTCAGCCGTTCGCCCGTCACCGAGATGAGAAAGGCTGTGCAGTGTGTCGGATAGAGCAGGGGAGGGAGGCCATGACGCCACGTTGGCCGGCCATCTTCGAACCACAGGGTATCCAATCCCGGATGATTATATTCCGCTGCAGCACTGAAGATTTCACCGAACAGGCCCTCCTTGTGAAACTTCCTGACCGATAGGGTGTTTTGCCGGTAGTAACTGGTTTCTGCCATCATATAGGTAAGGCCTGTACTCCTGACTGTATCACGTAACTGGTAACAATCTTCAATCGTGAGGGCGGCTGGCACTGCGCAAAGAACATGTTTCCCAGCTTTCAAAGTCATCACAACATGGCGAACGTGATCGGGGGCAGGTGTTGCAATAAATACAGCATCTATCTTTGGATCAAGAATCAGTTTTTCAAGCGATTCATAGCTCTTCGGGCAGCCATAGGTTTTCATCAGGATCTCACGCCGGTCAGGTCTCAGGTCGCTCACTGCCTCGACGATACAGTCGGGATGTTCATGGAACTGGAACCCCGCCCCGAATCTCCCTCCGACGATTCCTATCCGGATTTTACGGGTATTGTGCTGTTCCCCGGCGAAAGCATATCCGGGTGCAACTACCAGTGCTGCAATGCCTAATCCGGTATTGCCAATGAATTTTCGTCTGCCGGATTCCTGATTGGTTTTGAGATGATTCATATTCCAGTTTTTTTGTAAATTTAATTATTTGTCACCTTTCCTTACCGGCGCCTTCCTGATTTTTAATTCAACCGGTGAAACACCTGGTGATGAAACCCTGAAAACAGTTTTCTCTTCAACATATTCTTCCCCGATTGTAAGCTTTTCATCCTTTAGGTCTTGTGTTCCGGAATAGTATCCGCCGTTAAATGTTGCTTTCCCGTTTACTGCATTTTTTTCGTTTGACCTGATCACTTTGCCGTTTTCGTCAAGTACATCCATTCGTATTTTATTATCCGCATTGCCTGCCAGGTTTTTCCCCTTTAATAGCGAAACAAAGATTGTTGTTTTCCGGGGTAACCATGTGGCCCCACCCGACAGCAATATCCGTTCCGGTGGATTCGCAACCACCTCCAGGCGATCTGGAGTCAGTGAAATTACTTTTGGTTCAATAACCGGATCATTGGTAAACCGGGTTTCAATTTCGCAACTGAATCCTTTCTCTTCTGAGCGGAATCCTCCCGAAATAATCAGCGAATCCCTGTCCGGATCTCCTTTTGAACCACGACTGTCATAACCCAGTTTCCAGGCTGACCCCTGTTTAACGTAAAGAACATGATTGTCTTTATCGTACCACCAGCCAGCTTTATCTGATTTATTGAGCAGCATCTCCTTTGAAGCCACTTCTTTAATCGTTTTCCCAAGGCAAACAACAGATTTAATATCTTTTAAGTTGTGTATTTGTATCAGGTAGGCCCTTTGAGGCATCTCTTTGTACTTACCCGCTCTTTCGGAGGCATTGACTGCAATGCCATTATCCGTTTTTTGAACGGTAAATTCTGTTTTTGCGAATTCCCCTTTTTCATAATCAAAAGTATTCCCTTCATCCTCATAAAGCCAGCCTTTCCCTTGTTTGGCAGGAAAAACATCCAGGGTGATGAGAATGGTTTTTTCCTGTCCCAGATGAGCTGTCACCGGCTGCATGGGAATAATGCTTCCGGCTTTCACAAATAGAGTTCCGCCCTGGGTATCCTTTAGTGTCCGGGTCAACCACTCGCCACTGCTTTTCATACGTTCGCCATTCCAATAGTCAATCCACTCACCTTTAGGCAAATATATTTTCTCATCCAGCCCAACCAGCAATGCATCACCCAGCATATATTGCCGGTCGAGCCTCCAGGTTACAGAGTCGTTCTGGTATTGAAGTACCATCGCTCTCATCATCGGCAAACCGGTAAAATGCGATTGTGCCTGGGTTGAATAGAGGTATGGGTTCAGTCGATATCTTAATTTTGCATAAAACCGGTGTGCATCCATCAGGTAGGTGGGATAAAGCCACGGTTCCTTATAATAGGCCCAGGCATCAATGATTGAAAATGGGGTTAAATAGCCCAGGTGCATTCCAGACACTGAACTTGGATTCATATCCAGACTAACCATTGAATGTGCTGCCAGACCAGCATTCAGCAAACCATTCCCTGCCGCAAAATCGGCGGCCCAGCCTGTTGGCCAGCGGTGCGATCCAAAGGAAGAGACGTAGGAATTAAACAGATAGAACGTACGTTTGCCGGTAATTCTGCGAAACTCATTCATTGCTGTTTCGCTGTATAATGAGTTGGCAAGACTTTTAACAGAACGGTTGAATCGCGACTGACTGCTTTCTGTCTCTTTGGAAAAAGCCGGATCGTTCAATTCCGTACTTTCAATCATTCGGGGGAACGGATCATCCTGTTTAAAGAACGATACCCCAATATCCAATGATGTTTTTACCCGGTCAGCATACCAGTTCTTTCGCAGTGTTGAATCCTCATATCCTGTTTCAGGTGCTTTCCCTGATTCCCATAAACCGAAATGGTAACCCATTGTATTTAATTTCCGGATCATACCTGCAGGGTCAGGAAAACGCTCAGGGCTCCATTCCCATTTCATGGCATAAATGCGCTTTTCCCATCCCGGTTCCAGCCAGATCATGTCGCAGGGAATATCGTATTTGCGGAAATTCCGGGCGATCTCCAGGACAGCTGGCTGTTCTTCGTAACAGCGGCAACCATAAAGCAAACCCAATCCCCACCTTGGAAAAAGTTGTGGCGCACCCGTTAGCTGAATATAATTATCCAAAATAGTTGCAAATTGTGGTCCCTGGATAAAATAGAAGTCGAGTTGCCCGTCATCAGCTGAAATGTCATATCCGTCTGGCCGGGTTTCAAAATCAAAAATCTGCGGCCAGGTATTATTGGAGAGAAAACCATAACCTTTTGTACTTAAGAAGAAGGGGATAGTCGCGTTTTGCGAACGGAACTCCCGTTTCCAGGTAAATTTACTGCCACGGCAGTCGAGGGTTTTTCGCTGAAAACCCAGACCGAAGATATGTTCACCGGCAGGCATTGTAAACCGGAGATTCCCTCCGCCGGCAGGATTCCAGGATCGGGTTGCCCGTTCACCCGTAATCTCATTCCCTTGTTCATCAAGGAAAGTAAGACGGAGATCTTGTTTTAATACTTTTACTCCGATGCCATCGCTTTGCAGAAGGATATAGGCGGGCAGTTCTCTCATTTTTACAGGGATTTCGCTCCAGTTGGTCCGGACAAAACCGAAACGCTCGGTCAGCGAAGGTTCAAAGCCCGTTGCCGGAGCCATTTGGACGCGGATCATAGCTTTATTCAGAAAACTTATTTTCATCGTCCATCCCTCCGAGGTGTGGATCATAAATGTGCTACCCTCTTTTTGCACCGATGTTTGATGCAATCTAAGCGAATCTTTGACGTTGGAAGTCCTGGTCGATCCGGTTTGAGCTGCAACGATACCGGTTTGAAGAATCCCGGTGAAGACCAGAAAGCAAATTAGTTTTTTCATAGGTAATTAATTATTTTAACTGAAGGATCCCGGCCTGACCGACCTGCCAGTTCTCTCGCTGAGTCCCTTCCCAGCAATGCCAGTTATCATATTCGTTGATAAACGCACACATATTAAATTTGATTTCAAGACCTGGTTTTGCTTTGTGCCCCAAGGTTTCAAGTGGGATTGCCCATTCGCCAATCCATCCTTTTCCCGGTTTCTCCCTGACTTTTGAAACATATATTGCCCTTTTGCCAAGACGTTCAGCAGCGATGGCAGTTGCTCCGGCATCAGTGACACTTTGCAGTGTGCCGTTACTATACGACCGAATCACCCAGGTTACAGGTTTTCCCTTATCAAACCCACCCAGTGAGATTTCCATACCATCATCTTTCCCCCAGGTTTCTCCCTTACTTATATTGGCGTTGTCAAACATGTTCATCATAGCTCCGATGAAAAGGAATTTATTGTCCCACGAAAACTTCACCAGTACCGGGGCACCACTGCACTGACGTCGTGACGGTTCCCTGTCGAGCCGCTCAAATTCTCCCCTCCATTCATCAGTTGAAAAGTTCCCGTCAGTTACCGGAGCTTTGACAGCGCACATAATTACAACAGGTTTGGTTTTTCGCGCCGGAAGGGGAGTTTCCGGCATTTCAGAATCGATCGTAAAAGCTTGTGACTGGTTATTATTCACCCCGCCATCGCTGAAAATTTTATTGCCCTTCCAAAGGGTGATTGCATTAGGAGAAGTTATTTTGATTTTACCCGGGGTAATCAGCGTATTATTTAAAAAAGAGAATTTTGCAGACGACTGGAAAGACAACGTCATATCCTTGTCAGTGATGAACACATTGTC
>JAHEYS010000534.1 GCA_023251475.1 Prolixibacteraceae bacterium | reverse complement strand
CTTTGGTTTATTGCAATAATTGTAATTATTGTGATCACCGTTATTTTCTACTTCAGGTATTTTCTACCAAATGTAGGGGCGGCACCCGACATAACAGTGGAAGCGACACCTCAACAGATTGCCCGCGGGGAATATCTTGCCATGCATGTTACGGTTTGTGTTGATTGTCATTCGAAACGGGACTGGTCAAAATTTTCCGGACCTCCGGTTGAGGGCACTTATGGAATTGGCGGGGCAGTATTTGACCGGAAATTTGGTTTCCCAGGATCGTATTATGCATCCAACATTACACCCTATGGGATCAACAATTATACTGACGGGGAACTTTTCAGGGTTATAACCACTGGAGTTAATAAGGATGGTAAAGCCATGTTTCCCGTGATGCCCTGTAATTATTATGGCAAGATGGATGAAGAAGACATCAAATGTATCATTGCTTACATCCGGACCCTGACACCGATTAAAAATGAAGTGCCCGGGTCATCTTCTGATTTTCCAATGAATTTTCTCATCAATACCTTGCCTCACAAAGCAAGCTTCACAAAGATGCCGGCGAAGACTGATGTGGTTAATTACGGAAAATACATGACCAATGCAGCAGCATGCATGGATTGCCATACTCAAATTGAAAAGGGAAATTTGATTGCAGGAATGGAATTTGGAGGAGGAAGAGAATTTCCTTTTCCGGATGGGTCCATTGTCCGCTCCAGCAATATTACCCCGGATGAAGAAACCGGGATAGGAAAATGGTCAGAAGGCAGGTTTGTAAATTCATTCTATACCCAATCCGATTCTGCAACGCTCAATACAAAACTTAATCCGGGTGTGGTTAATTCAGTTATGCCATGGACCATGTATGGCAAGATGACTGAAGAAGATCTGAAAGCAATTTATGCTTATTTGAAAACGATCAAGCCAATTAAAAACGCTGTCAGAAAATTTACATATGCATTGAAAAAATAATGCTCCTCCCCTTCCACGTACGTTTTTTTTGGTACTATAAATGCCAGTTATTGGGTATAGTTTAGATCGAATATTTCAAAAACCTTTGTGCTTTATTTCACAGAGTCTTTTTACAGGATTTATGTTTTGGAAAACGAGGACATTTTTCCGGTAAAATAAAATCATAAACCGTAAACCTGAAAATGGAAAATTCCGAGAACAAAAAGGCAACGCGCAGGAAATTTCTGAGGACAATTGGTTTAACCATTGGAGGGTCGGCGCTTTTCGGGCTTGCAGGCATCGATCTGTTTGATGACACCGCTAAAGGGTGTTCTAAATGTTCAGCCGGGAATGTCGATAAATCTTTGAGCCAGATCAATAAACCGGTTACGAATGAAGAGGCAAGAAAAGGAATTGCAGGGAGAAAATTTGTCATGGTCATTGACCTGGCCAAATGCGATGGCTGCAAAACTTGTACAGTGTCCTGCCAGAATATGCATAATACCGAATCGGACAGGGAATGGATCAAGGTATACAAGATGAAGGATGCAAAATCAACCTCGCCTTACTTTTTCCCAAAGCCCTGCTATCACTGCGACAATCCTCCATGCACAAAAGTATGTCCGGTAAATGCCACATTTAAGCGTCAGGACGGGATTGTTCTTGTCGATAACGAACGCTGTATCGGCTGCCGTTCCTGTATGGCTGCGTGTCCTTATTCCACCCGGTATTTCAACTGGTCTCATCCCATACAATCTCCTGAAACTGTTAAAATGACCTATTCGCCCGAACAGAGTTTTCCACGCAGGATGGGTACTGTCGAAAAATGCGATTTCTGCCCCGATATGATCCGCCAGGGTAAAATGCCTTCCTGTGTTACGGCATGCCCTATGAATGCACTTTATTTCGGTGACCAGAATGAGAATGCTGTTACCGATCATTCCGGAAATACACTCAAATTAAGTCAACTACTGGAAGACAATGCCGGATACCGATACCTCGAAGAATTGGGAACAGAACCCAGGGTTTATTATCTGCCGCCAAAAAACAGAAAATATCCAAAGCCAAATGAAAATGAGATCAATCACCCGGTAAAGGACAATAAGCTGAATGAACCTCAGCCTGCGATGGGAAATATGAAAATGTAAAACAGCTATGCAAAAAGAATCACAACCGCTCATCAGCGATACTGAAACCATCCGTGAAGACTCACTACGTCCATTAAGAAAATGGGGACGGGGATCACTCATTTGGATTGGAATTTTAACCAGTGTGGCTTGTTGGGGTTTATTTTGTTACTTCCTTCAGCTCAGGCACGGATTAGGAGTAACGGCGATGCGTAACTATGTATCCTGGGGATTATATATTTCGACTTTTGTATTCTTCATCGGCATCAGTCACTCAGGAACCCTGGTATCCGGCATCCTCCGGATCACCAAACAGCCATGGCGAATGCCTATCACCCGTTCAGCCGAACTGATGACATTTGTTTCACTTCTTTTCGGGGGTTTAATGCCTATCATTGATCTGGGTCGTCCCGACCGCCTTTTAAATATTGCAATATTCGGAAGATTACAATCACCGCTTGTATGGGATGTCATCTGCATCTGTACTTACCTGGTCGGCAGCACCATGTTCTTATATCTTCCGATGATCCCTGATATGGCGCTTTGCAGAGCCCGTCTTAAAGACGGCTCATCCCAATTCAGGTTGTGGCTTTATACCAAGCTGTCGCTTGGCTGGGAAGGAACACCCACACAATGGCACCGGTTGGAACGTTCCATGACAATCATGACCATCATTATCATCCCGATAGCCGTTTCGGTTCATACTGTTGTCAGTTACATTTTTGCAATGACGCTTCGTGCGGGATGGGACAGTACCGTCTTCGGTCCCTATTTCGTTGCCGGAGCATTATATAGCGGTTCGGCAACCGTGATACTTGCAATGGCAGGTTTTCGCAAAATATATCATTTGGAAAAATACATCACGGCCAAACATTTTGATTTGACCGGCAGGGTGGTGCTGGCTCTTACCCTTATATATGCTTATCTAAACCTTAACGAATACTGGATACCTGCCTATAAAATGACAAGAGCCGAAGGTGCTTTGCTCGGAGACTTATTCTTCGGCAGTTACTCAAAGGTCTTCTGGACACTGCAATTCGGCACTGTCCTGCTGCCCATCATTATCTTGTGCTTTCCGAAAGGACGAAAACCGCTGCCAATTACCATTACCTGCATCATTATTGTCATCGGTGCATGGGTAAAACGATATGTCATTGTTGTTCCAACCCTGCTGCATCCTCTTATTCCCATACAGGATGTTCCTGCCAACTGGGCTACCTATTTCCCCAGTTGGGTCGA
>JAHEYS010000252.1 GCA_023251475.1 Prolixibacteraceae bacterium | reverse complement strand
TATAGGAAAGTACGCTCAAGATGGATAATTTTTTAAAATATTTTGAAAACGAAAAGTTTATTCACTGGATTTACAATCCTGATCAGGAACTGAATGAATATTGGGAGAATAGGTTCAGGCAACATCCGGAAGAAAAAAGAGAAGCCGAATTTGCCCGTGTGATCCTGATGCAGCTGAAATCCCGAAAAGATAAGGTGGAATCAGAAGAGGCAATTTCATTATACGCTCAGATTGCCGGAGCAATCAAAAATAGTGAATCCAAAAGCAGGACACAACGGATGTTTATTCCACTTAGTCGTTTTGCAGCTGTTGTCCTGCTTTTTCTTACGATAGGTGTTTTGCTAACCTACTACCTTCGTAAAAATCAACACCTCAGCCAGGAACAATCATTGGCCATCACCGGGATTAATTCAGATTCCCAGCTAATTCTTGCCGATGGGAGGAAAATACCCCTCAACTCAAAGGAATCGAAAATTGAATACAAAGCCGGAGGTAAAATTGTAATCGATCAAAAAGACACCATCGATAGCAAATCACAATTAGCTGAAACAGAAATGAATCAGTTGATCGTCCCTTACGGTAAAAACTCTTCTATTAGTCTGCCCGATGGCACTATTGCCTATTTAAATGCCGGATCAAAACTGACCTATCCTTCCGTTTTTGGCCAGAAATCGAGAGAAGTATTTTTGGTTGGAGAAGGATATTTTGAAGTTACTCACGATCAGCAACACCCATTTATTGTTAAAACCAGTGACCTGAGTGTTGTTGACCTCGGCACGATTTTTAATGTCTCGGCTTATCCTGCTGATAAAATCATAGAAACAGTTCTGCTTGAAGGAGAGGTGGTTCTGAGGGCTCATCCGATTAATCCATTAAAAAAAGAGGTTGTTCTTAAACCCAATGAATTAGCAACTTACAATCGTGAAACCCTTGAAACAATATCCCGGCAGGTAGATGCCCGGCAATATGTAACCTGGCGTAACGGGATCCTTAATTTTCAAAGTACTGATCTTAACGGGGTTATTCACAAGGTGGAACGTTATTATAATATCAGGGTATTGCTCGAAGATCCTTCGCTCGGGAACCGCAGTATTACCGGGAAACTTATGCTAAAAGAAAATAAAGAGGGGGTACTTGAGGTGTTGGCTTCAACTGCCCGTGCTGAATTATATAAAACAGATGACAATACTTTTCTTTTAAAATAAAAAAACCGGAAAGAATGCGACCTCTTCCCGGTTTAGTGAAAACAGATTTAATTGTGTATTAAAACTTAACAAATGTATGGAAAAAAAGCCAATTGAAGCTCATTTCTTCCGGAATGGGTTTAATTTAATCTTGCGAAAAATGAAACTAACCCTCCTTCTTTCATTTTTATTTTTGATCTCCGCTTATGGGAAAAGTTTGTCTCAGACGACAAAATTAAGTCTTAACCTGCAAAACGTTTCGGTTCAGGAGGTGGTTAAGCAGATTGAGGATCTGACTGAGTTTAATTTTATTTATCAGGACGAGGTTTTCATTAAAGGTCAAAAGATTTCGATCAAAGCCAATGAAGCTCCCATTGATTCGGTGATGCAACAGCTCTCAGATCAGGCTTCGGTGCAATACCGCATTTTCGATCGCCAGATTGTTATTTTAAAGGGGGATCAGAAGGACCAACCGGGCGCTTTTCCGGCGGGAGCAAATGCAGAACAGAAAAAGGAGATCTCGGGAACGGTAAAAGACAATAACGGTCAGCCGCTACCGGGTGTAACAGTTTCTGTGAAAGGAACCACCACTGGAACCATTACGGATGCCAGCGGGCAGTTCAGATTATCCATTCCCGTCGACGCTAAAATATTGATGTTTACGTTTATCGGAATGAAACCAGTGGAAATAGCAATCGGCGGAAAAACAACATTCAATATTTCGATGGAGGTGCAGGAGACCAAATTAAACGATTTTGTAGTTACCGGAATGTTTACCAAAAGGGCCGAATCGTACACAGGCGCTGCAACTACTGTAACCGCGAGGGAATTACAGTCTTTCGGTAATCGGAACCTGATTACATCCTTGCGCAATATCGACCCGTCCTTTAATATTATTGAAAGCAACCTTTTTGGGTCGGATCCTAACCGGTTACCCGAAATTCAGATACGTGGTAATTCGAGTCTTCCCAATGTTACGCAGTTGCAGGATCAAACCCGTGTAGGACTGAATACTCCATTGGTAATTCTTGACGGTTTTGAGTCATCACTTCAGAGGTTGCTCGATATGAATGAGAATGAAGTTGAGTCGATCACCACTCTAAAGGATGCCTCTGCCACGGCAATTTATGGCTCGCGTGGCGCCAACGGAATTATCGTAATTACAACAAAAACCCCGACACCCGGAAAGCTCCGCATTACATTACGCAGCGATGGAAATCTTGAAATGCCCGACCTGACAGGTTATAGTCTGCTGGAGGCACGTGATAAACTCGAACTTGAGCGTCTCGTGGGGTTATATGATAATGCCCGTGCAGAAAATGATGTTCCGCTTAAGCGATACTATAACTATTTATTGAACGAAGTCAACAGCGGTGTAAATACATACTGGCTGTCAAAACCTTTACGCTCGGCCATCGGACAGCGGCATAACATCCGTCTTGAGGGAGGCGATAATACTTTCAGGTATTCTGCTTCCGCACAATTCAACGACATTCAGGGTGTTATGAAAGAGTCGTTTCGCAGAACCTTCAACGGAACGATTAACCTTACCTACATCTACAAAAACGTCAGATTTACCAACAGCCTGATGATTGGTTTGGGAAATACGGCGAATTCGCCCTATGGGACATTCAGCGATTATGTAAGAATGAATCCTTACTGGCGCGCTTATGATGACAACGGAAACGTGATCAAACAAATGGGATATCCCGGCAATACAGATTATTCAAATCGCTGGAATCCACTGCCAACCAATCCCTTGTACAACGCCACGCTCAATACCTACGATTTGTCCAATTCAACAACCATCACAAATAACTTCTCTGTTGAATTCAATTTATTTAAAGATCTGAAAGTGCGGACCCGGTTAGGTTTGACAAAAGGGAACAATCAGTCTGATAGATTTAAGCCGGCCGACCATACCGATTTTGCCAATTATGCCGAAGCCGATTTTTTCCGGAAAGGTTCCTATGCCTATGGAACAGGAAGTACCTTTAATTATGATGGAAGTATTAACCTGAGCTACAACAGGGTATTCGGGAATAAACATACGGTATATGCCGGTGTCGATTACAACATCAGGCAAAACCAGAGCTCCGCGTATAGTTTTCTGGCTGAGGGATTTCTGAATTCAAATCTCGATTTCCTGTCGGCGGCCCTGCAATATGCACAGGCGGGTAAACCGGGTGGTTCGGAAGGTCTTTCCAGGTCAGTTGGCATTACGAGCAATGTGAATTACACATACGACAACCGCTATATGGCCGATTTTTCACTCAGAGCAGACGGTAACTCCCAGTTCGGAACTAAAAACCGCTTTGCCCCTTTCTGGTCGGCAGGTCTGGGCTGGAACCTCCACAATGAGTCATTTTTAAAAGGCAATAACCTCATCAACAGGTTAAAAATTCGCGGATCAATCGGGATAACAGGTTCTCAGAACTTCTCATCCTATCAGGCCCTGTCGACTTACCGGTATTATACAGATGACCGCTATTTCAACTGGATGGGTAACAGGTTATTGGGCCTCGGAAATGATGCCCTAAAATGGGAACAGAAAACAAAATTCAATGTTGGATTTGAATCTCAGCTGTTGAATAACCGGCTTTCGCTGGTCGCCGATGTATACATCGACCGCACCAAGGACAACGTCTCGTCATTAAATCTTCCACTATCAAATGGTTTCTCAAGCTATATCGAGAACATCGGAAATGTGGAGAACCGTGGTTTCGAATTAAAAGCTACCGCCTTTATTATCCGGAACCTCGGGAAAGGTTTTACCTGGAGTGTCACCGGAGCGATGATCAACAATAACAATAAAATTGTAAAGATTTCAAAGGCCCTAAAAGATGCCCAAGTAGCTACTGAAAAGGCAGGGGGATCGAACCCGAATATGCTGTTCCGTGAAGGATTTTCCACCAACACCATCTGGGTCGTCCCTTCACTGGGGATTGATCCAAGTACCGGTAAAGAGCTTTATCTTAAGAAAGACGGAACCCCGACTTATACCTGGAGTTCACTCGACCTTACAGCATGTGGAATCAGCGAACCAAAATATCTGGGAAACTTCAGTTCGATGTTCAGGTACAAAACATTATCGGTGAACCTATCGTTCGGATACCGTTTTGGAGGTCAATTGTACAATTCAACCCTGATTGATAAGGTTGAAAATGCCAACTATCAGTATAATGTCGACTCGCGCGTCTACGATAACCGCTGGCAGAAACCGGGCGATAATGCCGCGTTTAAGGGGCTGCTGGTGACTACACCCACCCAGATGACCTCCCGGTTTGTGCAGAATGAGCGTACGCTGACCTGCCAGAACGTGAATGTCCAGTATGATATCCGCAACAAGAATTTTACCAAAATGCTTGGAATTGAGACACTCTCCTTCTCAGGTAGTATAGCCGATTTATTCTACATCTCCTCAGTAAAGCGTGAAAGGGGAATATCCTATCCGTTCTCGCGGCAATTATCCCTCAGTGTAAGTGCAATGTTTTAACTGATAAAAAAATTATTTGATATGACAAAGATGAAATATATAGTAGTTGGATTATTCAGTCTTCTCACCATTACCTCGTGCGATAAATTTTTGACTGTGAATCCTAAAACTGAAATGACGCAGGAAGTTCTCTTCAGTTCCCAGACCGGATTTACCGATGCATTAACCGGGGTTTATATCCAGATGAAGGGGAGCAGCATTTACGGTCAGGCCATGTCGTGGACAACAATTGAACAATTGATTTCAAACTGGGATGTGACAACAAACACAACCGAGCAAAGAACCGGATTATATAATTTTGCTGATACTGGCGTACAGGGTTCGATGAGTTCAATCTTTGCAGCTGAGTATTCAGTCGTTGCTGGTGTAAACGCCATTCTTGCTCAGATTGATGCGAAAAAGGATATTTTTACAACACCGGGCATGTACGAGACAATCAAAGCGGAATGCCTGGCCCTCAGGGCTTATTGCCACTTCGATATACTCCGGTTGTTTGGTCCTGTGCCATCCATTACCACAGGTGACAATATTCTGCCCTATGTAACCACCCTCTCCAAGGTAGCCAATCCGCAGATACCATTTGCGGCTTTCAAAGCGCAGTTGTTGAAAGATTTGACCGATGCAGAGGCTTTGCTGAAAGATATCGATCCCATCACATCCTATTCACTTGCGGCACTTGGAGCACCGGGTCCTTCAGGTAGTTTTAATCCTGCCGATAAATATCTGGCCTACCGATTTTTCAGAATGAATTACTTCGCCATAAAGGCTTTACAGGCACGTGCCTACCTGTGGTTTAACGATCCGGCCGCAGCCTATACCGCTGCTAAACTGGTGATCGATGCCAAAAATCCTGATGGTTCGGTTAAATTCAGATTAGGGGCTGCATCCGATATGACCGCCAAAGACTATGCCTTAAGTTGTGAACAGATTTTTGCCCTTTACGACTGGAATCTTTATACGCGTTATAATAGCCTATTTGCCAACGGGACGCTGAAAAAGGGTACCGCCGAGACCACTGTAAAAACGCAGCTTTACGGAAACACCGGAACCGACATACGGGAGGTGAATTTATGGGAACTATTAACTCAGTCGAATCAGGCCAAAACCTATGTTTTTAAGAAAAACAAACAGGATGCCGCTACTGCATCATTGTTTACCAACGATTTTAAACGTCTGCCCATGCTACGTATCAGTGAGATGTATCTGATCGCTGTTGAAACGGCCCCGCTCGCCGATGCCCAGCTGCTGTGGGATGCTTTCCGTACTTCACGGAATATTGCCAAAACCACCCTTGTAGCCGATCCACTCCAGCTTCAGACACTTCTAATGCCAGAATACCGCAGGGAGTTCTTTGGTGAAGGACAGGCATTCTTTACCTATAAAAGGCTCAATGCCATTAAAGCGAGCGTGCTTTGGACACCAACTGCCGCTACCATTAACTACGTGGTTCCATTGCCATTGGGTGAATTAGTTACAACTTATTAATTTGCAATGATTATGAAAAAAGTAAAATATTTATACCTGGCCATAGGCCTAATGATCGTGGTCAATTCCTGTCAGCAGGATAAGTACTTCCTGTACAATGATGTTGCCCGGTTACAATTCGGTCCTGATATCACCCGGATATACCAGTCATCTTTCAACATGGCAGATACGACCAAACCTGCAACGTTCTTCTATTATCCGGCTTCTGTTATCCGGGATACGGTAAAATTCGATGTCTATGCAATTGGGGGAACTTCTACAAAAGATCGGATCATTACACTTGAACAGGAACAGGTTCCCGGCGCCACCAATGCGGTAGCTGGAACTCACTATAAAGCATTTAATGATCCGTCGCTTGCCTCTGTCTACAAAATAAGGGCTGGACAGGTACATGAATTTCTGCCTGTGATCATTCTGCGGGATCCTTCTCTGAAAACAACCACAGTTACCTTAAAATTCAAGGTAGTTGCCAATTCCGATTTTCAGACGGGTGAACCTACAAATTTGTGGCGAAAGGTCGTATTTACCGACAGACTCAGTCAGCCAGCCAGGTGGGATGCCACAGGAACAAGCTATTTTGGCAAATATAGTACCGTAAAGCATAAATTTATGATTGACCAGACCGGACAAAAATGGGACCAGGATTTTATGGTAGCTGTCTTTGCCGATTTTGCGTTGCTGGGATATTGGAGAGGTGATCTCAAAACACTGTTAATCGATTATAACAAGGCGCATCCAGGCAGTCCTTTAACCGATGAGTTTGGGGAACTGGTTGTATTTCCATAACCACTAATACAAAAAAAAATGAAAAAAATAATTATAACCGCTCTTGCCGGAATTGCCTTGTTGTCAAACTCGTGCTTCAAAGACCTTGGCAATTATACTTACACTGCAAATGAGAAAATTACCATATCAGGTATCGACCCCTCATACAATAAAGTTTCGCTCGTTGATAAAATAACATTGACACCTACTGTTACCTCCACCAATGAGGGTGCAGAATTTGATTACAGATGGGGGATTTACGAAACAGCTGTTCAGGGAACCGCACCGAAGGTGGATACCATTGGGCGGGTTTTGGCCCTTGATTACCTGGTTGTCCAACCCGCAAAGGCATGGGTGCTGGTCTTTATTGCAAAAAATAAGAAAACGGGCTATTCCGCATATGCCACCTCCACCATTAATGTAATAACTGAGTTTACAAGGGGATGGTATGTTGCAAAAGATGATGGAACTAAAACAGATGTCGATCTTTTCCTTACCCCAACCTCTATTGTCCCTGATACAAAGCGGGAAAATGTATTTAACCAGGTAAATGGTAAGAAAATTGACGGGAAAGCAACGATCTTTGGTTTCTATTCGGATTATAAATCTACTGTTACCGGCGCACTTGGCAACACAAGAGCATTATTTGTCGTGACCGATAAGGATGCCTCCGTTGTAAATGTAAATACTTTCAAGGAGATAAGGAACTTAAATACCTTGTTTTATGAACCACCATCCGCAAAAGCACCCGACTTTGTATGTAACGGTTCATCTGCTCAATTCTTTGTAAATAATGGGCAATTATATAGTATCTACGCAATGTCCAGCAATGTTGGAGTATTTGGCGCCAGGCAATTAAAGGACAACTCAAATACGCCTTACAAATTGTCGAAATACTTTATGACCTCCTGGATCGCGGACCCCATATTCTTTGATGAGATGAGCAGCTCATTTATATCAGCAAGCGGCGCCGGATCGGTAATGAATGCGGTGACTCAGGCGACAGGATCCTCAATGCCAGCGAACAACAACAACAAGACACTGTTATATATGGGGGCTAAAACCTTCAATCCAATGACAGGTTATGCTGTATTTCAGGACAAAATCAATCCGGCCATAAAATTTATTTCGGCACTAAGTGGTTCAGCCAGTGCTTTACTAATCAAAAACGATACCATCAAGCCAACTGATAAAATTTTTAATGCCACCCGTTATACCTTAAACATTGTTGATGAGAGTATGATCTATTTTGTTGTGGGTAACGAGGTGTGGTCGCGTAACCTGGCCAATAAATTTGAACAGCTGCAATTTGCTGCCCCTGCCGGAGAAACAATCACCTTTATCCGCCATAGTAAATACAATACCACAACCGAAGTCCCTTATGCCTTTAACTATATAATAATAGGTACAAAAAACGGGGCAAATTATACCGTAAGGATGTTTACCAAGACATCGGGTAATCTTGTTGCAACACCTGCCATCACGATGACCGGTACCGGTTCGGTGGGTGATGTGATTTATATTGCACCCAATATCGGTGGTACGACGCACCAGAATACGTTTTAACACCTCCCGGGAAAATGGTATTTATTTATTGGTTCTTATAAGCATTTGATAGAGCTTAGGTCAGAAATTTATAAAAGATACTTACCGCAAAGGTCGCCAGGCAATCTCGCAGAGGTCGCAAAGCTTAATGTTTAAACACCTTAGCTTCGCGAACCTTTGCGGCTACTTTGCGCACTTTGCGGTTAAAGAAGGCTTTTGAGACAATCGCTGCTTATAAAGTTTAGATTCACCTATATATTTTAATAACGATTGCGAAATGAAAAAAATTAACACATTTTTGTTGCTTACAGCTATTCTATTGTCCCTGTCTTCAGTTGCTCAGCCAGTTAAAATGGCCATTATCAAAGGAAAATTATCTGTGAAAACTTTACCACCCGATATTGCACTTTATTCGGTAGTTGACGGTGATGTTGTGCTTCATTCAAAAGTTAAAGTTGCAAAAGACAGTACCTTCGGATTTTGTTTTTCACCTGAGTATTCCGGGTTTTACAAAATCGGAGAACGGAATTCTCCTGCACGGATTTTCATTTCCCCCGGGAAGCAAGTTTCTGTGGCCATTACCCTAAACGAAATGGTCAATCTCAATCCTGCCGATAAAGAAAATAGTCAACTTGTAGCATGGAATAAAATTATCGGCAAGTTAAAGGCCGCCAATTCGATGATGGGAAACATTACTTATAAGGATATCTTTCCAATCCTTCCCGAAATTGAAAAACAGAAAGACAAATTTGTTACTACTGCAAAAACCGGGAACCCCGCTTTCGATAAATTATTGAAAGGATTGGCAAAAGCTGAGTTTGAATCGGAATTATACCATTTCCTGTTTATGCCACGCACTGAACATCCAAAATTTGAGCAGCAACCTCCAGTGTACAAAAAAGTTAGTTCAGGTGAACATTTTGCTACAACAGAGGTATTAAACTATGATTTTGGTCAGAATTTTATAGGTTCATATCTCCAGTATTTGTGGACCATTAAAATGAATGACGGAGTTAAAACCGATGCCAACACATTTGTCAATCTTTGTCTTGAGAATGTTAAAAACGATACCCTAAAAGGTTGGTATTTTATAAACAGAGAACTTCTAAGAGCAAAAACCTTTGATCAGGCCTACAGGGATAAATCTGAAAAATTCAAACCATACATTCTTTCGGATGCACAAAAAAAGAAACTGAAGGATTTTGAAGGGACGATCCGCACATTTGCAGATGGTGAACTGGCTATTAATTTTAACGGAAACACGGTTGACGGGAAAAAAGTCGCGCTTGCTGATTTCAAAGGCAAAGTAGTGCTCGTGGATGTGTGGGCCACCTGGTGCGGACCATGCAAAAAGGAAATTCCTTCGCTGCAGAAACTGGAGGAAGAGATGAAGGGTACAGATGTTGTTTTTATGAGTTACTCGGTTGATGAACAAAAAGATGCCGAAAAATGGAAGAA
>JAHEYS010000251.1 GCA_023251475.1 Prolixibacteraceae bacterium | reverse complement strand
CCGTTTCCCGGACGAGGATCCAGCCCGGTCAATGCTTACCTCAGGTAAGGTGAACGAATAGGCTATGGTCGTTGTGGATCCCGATGGAGACCTTACCGATTCTCCGGTGGACCTTACCATTTATAAGATCAACTGGCGCTGGTGGTGGGATGCATCCGAGGATTATCTGGCAAATTACGTGACACAGCAGCAATATAAACCGCTGCTAAACAAAAGGCTGTTCACCACCTCAGGGAAAGCGGTATTTAAATTCAATATCCCAAACGAAGCATGGGGAAGGTATTTGTTTATTGCAAAGCTTCCGGATGGTCATAGTGTTACGAGAACTGTTTATCTCGATTGGCCCTATGGTAGTTCTTCCGGTGAACAGGGGGGAGCTACCATGCTGAGTTTCTCCACCGACCGGGAGAAATACAAAGTGGGAGAGGAGATCGGTGCAAGTTTCCCAAGCTCAAAGGATGGTAAGGCGCTGATCTCTATTGAGAATGGATCAAAAATTCTCGATAAATTCTGGATCGACACCAAGGCCGTGCAAACCAGGGTAAGTTTCAAGGCTAAAGCTGAAATGGCGCCGAATATTTACCTCTCGATAACCTATCTGGAACCTCACGGGCAAACAGTAAACGATCGTCCCATACGTCTTTACGGCGTTATTTGTGTCAACATAGAAAATCCCGACACCCATCTTAAGCCGGTGCTGAAAATTCCCGGTGAACTTCGTTCGCAGCAACCGTTTACAGTAGAAGTTGCCGAAGCGAACGGGAAAGCAATGAATTATACCCTGGCAATTGTAGATGAGGGATTACTGGATCTTACCGGCTATAAGACACCCGATCCGTGGAATACCTTCTTCGCCCGGGAGGCCTTAGGTGTAAAGAGCTGGGATTTATTTGATTATGTGCTGGGTGCCTATGGAGGTCAACTGGAAAAACTCTTTGCAGTAGGGGGGAGTGATCAGTTACCTGATCCGTCAAAACAGAAGGCCCAACGGTTTAAACCTGTAGTCCGTTTTCTTGGACCATTCCGGCTTGACCGAAACAGCAAACTAAGGCATACTGTTGTTCTGCCACAATATACAGGTTCAGTGAGATTTATGGTTGTCGGTGCTGCCGATAATTCTTTTGGAGCCGCAGAAAAGGCAGTTCCGGTAAGAGATCCGCTGATGGTCCTGGCCACCGTTCCGCGTGTTGTAGGAATAAACGAAACCATTGAACTGCCGGTTTCTTTATTTGCCCAGGATGGTGTTATAAAAGAGGTGGAGGTCTCCGTAGGTTTTAATTCCCTCTTCTCGGCAAACGGGAATGATCATTTGAATGTGGCATTTGCTGAACCTGGTGAAAAGGACCTCCGATTCAGTCTGCGGACAGGAACGAAAACCGGTAAAGGGGTGATCGAAATTTCGGCCCGTTCGGGAAAGGAAAGGGCTGTATATTCTGTTGAAGTTGATGTCCGTAATCCAAATCCGGTGATCGTGACAAGTCAGACCGAAATTGTAAAAGGGGCTCAAAGCAGGGAGTTCTCACTTCAGCCTATGGGAGCTCCGGGAACGGGCTCAGCTGTTGTGGAGATCTCGGCAACACCTCCGATGAACCTGGGGAAACGTCTTGATTATCTGATTGATTATCCGCATGGATGTATTGAACAAACCATTTCATCGGCATTTTCACAATTGATGATTAATCAGTTTGTCGCTGTTGACCCCGGAAAAAAGAAAGAACTGGAAGCCAATATCAGATTGGGAATAGACAATCTTCGGAAATTTCAACTGCCGGACGGAAGTTTTACCTATTGGCCCGGAAATAGTTACCCCTCTTTATGGGGAACCTCATGGGCTGGTAATTTCATGGTTGAAGCCGAAAATCTGGGTTTTGTTATTCCTGTTGAAGTGAAAAAACGATGGTTGAACTTTCAGAAGAAAGCGGCCAATTACTGGCACAAGGAGTTAAGCGACAGGGGAATGGTGCTTGATCAGGCTTACCGGCTTTATACCCTTGCGTTGGCGAATGAACCGGCAATAGGAGCCATGAACCGTCTGCGCGAAACCGCCAACGTTCCGGTGGAAGCACGCTGGAAACTGGCTGCCGCCTATGTGATGGCTTCAAGGCCCGAAGTTGCAGAACAACTGGTTGATATGACAAAGCTCGAACCAACCGAATATCAGAACGAAGGAATGACTTTTGGCTCGTCCATGCGCGACCGTGCCATTCTTCTGGAAACCTTGACCTTAATGAAGAAAAAAACCGAGGCTTTCAGCATTGCCAAATCGATCTCTGCGGCATTGTGCAGTGAGCAATGGATGAGCACCCAAACTACGGCGAATTGTCTGCTGGCGATGTCGCGGTTTGCGGGAAATGGCTCCAAACCGGATGAGGGCTTAAAATTCACACTGACGGTAAACGGCAAAACAGAAGAAATAGCAAATAATAAAGTCACTTACAGCCGGGAACTTCCCCGGTTG
Source organism: Prolixibacteraceae bacterium (assembly GCA_023251475.1). Lineage (GTDB taxonomy): Bacteria > Bacteroidota > Bacteroidia > Bacteroidales > Prolixibacteraceae > JAAFHB01. The sequence continues at coordinate 7,489 of JAHEYS010000251.1, read as the reverse complement.
GATGGTAAAATACCTGTTAAGGTAGGAAATATGTCGGCAGGTGATTTGTATGTAACGCTCATTCAGAAAGGTATTCCATTGAGTGTTACAGTACCGGAAAAGCAAAATGGGATAAAACTTGAAGTGGCTTATATGACATCCGACGGGAAGGCCGTGGATATTGCAAATATTGCAAAAGGAACTGATTTTAATGCCATTGTAAGAATTAAAAATACTGGTTTTATGGAAGTTGAAAACCTGGCGCTTACCCAGATATTCCCTTCAGGATGGGAGATCATCAATGAACGGTTATTTGGAGGATCGGCCGGATCGCAGTTTAACTATCGCGATATCCGCGATGATCGGGTGATGACCTATTTTAATTTAAAGATGAATGAACAGAAAGAGTTCAGTGTTAAATTAAATGCTACCTATTCGGGAACCTATTTTTTGCCTCCCGTTCAATGTGAAGCAATGTATAACAATACTGTTTCGGCCAATAATACGGGCATGAAGGTGGTGGTTGCGAATTAAAGAGATGGTCTGAAAACTCAGTGGTTGGAAAATTCATGATGACACAAGCAGGAGGGGTAAGGATTACAAGTTTTATCCAAAAACACAAAATAATTACGGGTATCCTTGTGATGGTTTCCCTTTTTCTCCTGGTTCCCGTTATCCGGTTTAATGTACCTTATTGTGTTGTTCTGGAAGCGGGCGACGGTTCACTTTTGGGGGCCAGGATTGCAGATGACGGACAGTGGCGATTCCCGCAACAGGATAGTGTACCTGAAAAATTCAGGAAATGCATCATCAATTTTGAAGACAGAAAATTCTATTTTCACCCCGGTATCGACCCTTTTGCAGTCGTCAGGGCTTTGAAGCAAAATATTCGTGACCGTAAAGTTGTAAGTGGGGCAAGCACTTTGTCGATGCAGGTTGTGAGGCTTTCAAGGATTGGAAAAAAGAGAACCTTCCTGGAAAAATTGGTTGAAGTTTTTCTTGCATTGCGGTTGGAATCGGCTTATTCGAAGGATGCTATTCTCTCCCTTTATGCCTCACACGCCCCATTTGGAGGAAATGTTGTAGGTTTAGAGGCTGCGGCCTGGAGATATTTCGGTTGTTCTGCCAGACAACTTTCGTGGGGCGAGTCTGCCGGTCTGGCGGTATTACCGAATGCCCCTTCGAAGATGTTCCCGGGTAAAAACGGGAATCAGCTCAAAGAAAAGAGGGATAGATTATTACACAATCTGGTGTCGCATCACATCATTGACAAGGTTACCTTTGAGTTGGCTGTTTCTGAACCTTTACCAGGGAAGCCGGAACAACTTCCCGATCTGGCACATCATCTGTTGGGCAAATTTTCTTCAGCTGCAAAAACGGCAGTAGTGAGAACTACGGTTAACAACGGATTGCAAATTGCAGCTCAGCGAATCATAAATCAGAATATGCCGCGTTTGGCAGGTAACCAGATTTACAACGCTGCCTGCATCATTGCGGAGATTAAAACAGGCAGCATCGTGGCATATATTGGTAATGCCGACTGGAAGGACCGGCACGGCGGAGCGGTGGATATGATCGAGGCACGAAGGAGCACCGGGAGCATTCTAAAACCATTTTTATATGCCTCGATGCTTGATGGCGGCAAAATGATGCCTGATGCACTGATGCCCGATCTTCCCCTCTATTTTTCAGGCTATGCCCCCCAAAACTTCGATTTACAGTTCCGTGGCGCTGTTCCTGCTTCTGTTGCCTTGATCCGTTCGCTGAATGTTCCGGCGGTTTTTATGCTTAAAAATTATACCCCTGCTCTCTTTCTGGATATACTGAAACGGATTGGGCTTAGTACGTTTAATCAGGATGCAGGATTTTACGGGTTGTCACTGATTCTGGGTGGCGGGGAAGCGACATTAAAAGAACTTGTATCTGCTTATGGATCAATGGCAAGGGTTTTAAACAGGTACAACCGCAAAAATGTCTATCATTCGGGCGATTACCATTTGGTTAATCTTCTCCCTGTAAGAGAGGAGCCGACACTGACAGATGGAAAATTTGTCTTTCGTGCTGCATCTATCTGGCAGACATTTAATACTTTAACAGAATTAAATCGTCCGGAGGAGGAGGCTGGCTGGCAGCAACTTTCCTCCTCCGGCCGGCTGGCGTGGAAAACCGGGACAAGTTTTGGTTTCAGGGACGCCTGGGCAATTGGGGTCAATCCAGAATATGTGATTGGTGTATGGGTAGGGAATGCCAATGGGGAGGGGCGTCCCGGATTGACGGGAGGGAGTGCGGCAGCACCAATTCTTTTTGAACTTAGTTCGCTGGTAAATTCCTCCAACTGGTTCGAAAAACCCCTTTCGGGGATGTTACCTGTTGCCGTTTGCCGTGAAAGCGGTTACAGGGCATCAGTGAACTGCGATGAGACTGACACCCTGATGGTTTCTGCCACCTGTCTGAACAGTGCACCATGTCCCTATCATCTTAAAATTCACCTTGATGCCAATAAACAGTATCTGGTTAATGGGGATTGCTATCGGCAAAATCAGATCATTAACGAAAACTGGTTTGTACTCCCTCCGGCTATGGAATACTACTATCGGAAATTCCATCCTGGCTACCGGACATTGCCCGAATGGTTGCCGGGGAGCAATCAACGCAATGAAATTCAGATGGTGGAGTTGATCTATCCCGACGATCGTTTAATGGTGTACCTGCCTAAAAATAATGACGGACATAAAGGGGTGGTGATTTTTCAGGCGGCACACCGGAGGGCTAATGCCACAGTATTCTGGCACCTGGATAACACCTACCTTGGAAGTACACGGGATATTCATCAAATGTCCGCTTCTCCTGTTCCGGGAAACCACAAATTGTTGATCGTTGATGAACTGGGAAACAGCGCAACCCGGTATTTTAAGGTGGTGGAGTAGCGGAACGACACACGACCGGGCTTCTTTGCCCGTTAACCGCGGGGCCAGGTTTTGGATTGTTCCCTATTTTTTAAATATAAAATAAACCGCCAGCACCAGAAAAACAAAACCTATCAGGTGGTTTAACCTGAAAGACTCTGTTTTAAAGAAAACCAGTGAAAATACCACAAACACAGTTAAGGTGATCACTTCCTGAATCACTTTTAATTCCATTAATGAGAAAGGCCCGTCATTTCCCTGAAATCCTATCCTGTTTGCAGGGACCTGGAAGCAGTACTCGAAAAATGCAATTGCCCAGCTGATCAGTACAATGGCAACGAGCCCAAGTGATTCAAACCATTTTAATTCCCTGAATTTAAGGTGACCATACCACGCAAATGTCATAAAGGTATTGGAGAGGACCAAAAGTCCGATCGTATATAAGCTTTTCATTTTCCCCGGTTAAATTTCTTAAACATATTCATCATCCCCGCTAGGGGGGTTAAGACGGCAAAATTATTCATTTGGTGACAGGAAATACATCCCGGATGGCGATGGAGTAATTGTTTTGATTAATTTTAATGAAAATTTAAATTGTCAACCTATAAACTTATCAACCATGAATCATGAGGCCATACGAATTCCATTGGAGATTCAGATCGGGCAGGAGTTGTATCAGCAAATCCAGGGGAGAATTCTGGAAACGATCCTCCGGGAGGCTAAAGTTGAAAAAACCGAGAACTATTTTAAGAATATCCTCCAGGGGCATAGCTTTAAGGTAAATGAGAAATTAGCTCCCCGGCTCTACGACAGCTTTATGGATGTGATGAAAAGACTGGAGTTTAATGAACCCACTGAATTTTACATCACGAACAATCCTGAGTTAAATGCATTTGCCGTTTCACGCCTGGAACCGGACGAAAGTCATATCATTAACATCAATTCAGGACTCATTGACAAGGTTGATGATGATGAATTAAAATTTATTGTCGGTCATGAAATCGGCCATCTGATCAGTAACAATGCCAATATTGCCCAATTGCTTGATTTTGTCTTTGAGAATCAATCTGAATCTCCGCTGATGATGCAGCATAAGATTGCGGTATGGGATAAATTGTCAGAGCTTACCGCTGACCGGTTCGGACTTATTGCCTGTGGAATGTTGGATAAGGTACTCTCCTGTTTCTTTAAAATGGCATCAGGACTCAGTGTTGAACGGCTTAATTTTGATCCAAGGGCATTCAGCGTCGAGAATGAAGAGATTTTAAAGTATTTCAAGGAGACCGGATCGGGCAACCTGCTGTCTCATCCTATTAATCCGATCAGAATTAAAGCGGTAGAGCTGTTCGAGAGTTCTGAATTATATAAAAATCTTCTTTCCGGTATTGCGATTGTCACTGATAAAGTTTTGGACAATCATATTTCTGAGCTGATACAGAGCCTGATGGTGATCAGTAATTCACCGGTGAACTACCACCGTACCTGTTTTATTGCTTCTGCGGGCTTAATTGTTGCAGGTATCGATAAGGCCATTGAACCTGATGAGTATAAACGAATAATTGAAGAATTATCTGCATTCACCGTCTTTCCAAAACTGACCCTTAGCCAGATGATCGACGAAAATAAAATAGAAATATTTTTTGAGGATTCAGTTAAAGCATTGCTCCAGATCAATCCGGGTGAAAAAAATATGATGATGGAATATATGATCAACATTATTATTGCCGACAGTACCATCACCGATAGCGAACTTAATTTTATATTTGATTTTGGCACAAAGCTGGGTTTTGAAAGAAAGGAGATCGCGCAGATTTTTGCCAGCTCCATACAGGAGCAGTTTATGCCCAATATCTATTCCTGACGCTCTGCTTTTAACTGACATCGGTTAACCTATACTCAGTACCTGTTTTTTTTGTTGTTGTGTTAAACCTTTTGAATTGAGTGCAATCCAAGTGGAAAGTTCAGTGAAGTTGCTGGATTATCGATCTTAAAAAATTAAAGGCTATGAAGACAAAAATCTTAATTGTTGTGTTGATGATGAGTTTTACAACAGGTTTGTTGGCTCAGAACGCAGTTAATGGTCCCAGGAAAGAATTTCGCGGACCGCAAAGGGAAATGAAGATGAATAAAGGGGAGAATCGGGGTCCGCTTCAAGGGCTCAATCTTACCGACACACAAAAAGCGGCTTTTAAGCAGAGTATGCTTGCTATTCATAAGCAGTTACAGCCACTTAATAATGAGCTTGGAGAAGCTATGGCTCACCAAAAAACCTTAATGGGAGCCGAAAAACCTGATCTGTCAGCAATCGACCGTAATATTGAAAAGATTGGGGATCTGCGTGTTAAGATGGCAAAAATTAAAGCAAAGAACCATCTTGAACTGCGCAGTCAGCTTACCGATGAACAGCGCATCAAATTTGATCTCTTTTCTGAAAAAATGTTGGATGACAGAGGGGCAATGGGAATGCATCAAATGAAGCCAATGCACAAAGGTGTAAAACAGAACCGGAATATGCCGAAAGAAATTCAGGTGAAATAAATTTTTCAGGGATCAGCATTAAAAAAGCTGTTGTGAAGTTTATCCTTTACAACAGCTTTTTTAAATAATTAATACTTCATTTGTCTTTCTGTTTTTAAACCGGCGCCGGTTTTCCAATTAGTTGTATCTTCAGGGATTAAAATTTAACGCATGAGAATTTATAATTCGATCTATACCCTAATATTAATATGTTGTTATTCAGCTGTTAATGCTGAACCTCCCAATCTCTCATCACGATCGCTTTCCGCTCCTCCTCACCGCGTAATCCGTACCTGCTGCGCTTTTGGATCGGATTTGCGACTGATGATTTTTCCATTTTACAGGTATAATGCCATTTCGAGTGCTGATCGGCTTGGCCCGCACGGATATCTTGGAAAGTCGGGTGAGGGGAACGGTATTATCTATACAAAACGTGGTGGGTTTATTGATCTGGGACACTTGCGTGATCAGGCGGATTGGACGGCCTATTTATATTCCCGAATTTTAGTGGCTCAGGAAAAAGGGAACCTGACCATACGCCTTGGCAGGGAAGGAGGCTCCAAACTTTTAAACCTTATGGTTCCTGGAGATCTTAATCAGGATGATGCCATAAAACTTGCCGGACGAATTGCTTATGATCTTTCGATCTGGCATGAAATTGCCACCTGGTATGGCTGTTCTACAGTTCCCTTTGTCCCCGAAAGGTATTCCAGCTTTTCAGTTGAAGATCCCTACTCAAATCTTTTGGGAGTTACCCTGGGAATGGAAGCAATCAGAAATGGTCTTCCCTACGAAAAAGCAATGACACAGATTATTGCAAAGACAATGGAGACGATGGGCGCTGTCGCAACAGAACATGATACCTATATGGCAATGGAAGCAGTCAGAGAGATCTGGTGGACAAGAACCAGGCACTTGCCGAATATTAAAATCATGATGGAGCGTCAGCTGGGAGTATATGCCTGTCTCGAGCCCTTACGTGTTCCCGGATGGGCAACCAGTAACCTGCCATCGTACGACTTGCACGTGCCGGAAAAGACGGCAGATGGCCGAAAACTCAATAATTTTTATGAACTTGACTTTAAACTCAATTACAAATTTCCGGTAAAAGAGATATTTGTTTCCAAAAATGATCGCCGGGTCACCCAGGAAGATTTTGGTACATTTATTTCAGATATCGCAAAAGATGTTAAGGCAGGCAGATTACGGTAACCCGATTGTAGCAGAACCGGCTAAATAATGCTTTGTCAGTTGCGGTGTTCCTGTCCCTTAACTGGATATTCTTTGTTTTTCAGCTCTTCAAGACAATCAGTACAAATACATTCGTCGTAATGCGACGCGATGTATTCCAGAATTGTTTCCGGAAGATCTGATACAAAACACGGACAATGTACTGTTCCTGTGCAGATCTGGATCTGACCGCAACGGGCACACTCTTTAGGGGCGAATTTTGAATACATGGGGATTGCCTGTAATCTAAAAGAATACCTCTGTACGGATGTTTTCAGGACTTATCCCTTTTTGCTCAAGGTAATCTGTCACTTCGTTCACCATACCCGAGTTTCCGCAAATATAGTACACCGAATCTTTGCTGATCCCTTTATCTTTAAGATATTGAGTCACACGCCCGAAGAAGTTTCCACCCTTATCCCGGGAGGTACAAAGCGTGTATCGCTCAGCAGAATAATCGGTTGAATCATACCCCTGATAACCGTATTTTACGCCGTGAATCACCTGATAATCGAGATCCGGATTCGATAAAATGATGCTGTGAAACGGGGAAATTCCGGTACCTGTAGCCACAAATGTAAAATGGTTGATTTCATTTTTAGCATTATCCCTTAAAACAAAAAAACCAAAGGGACCGGTAATTTCCACTTTCGTCCCGATTTTAAGGTACTTCAACTCCTTTGAGATTTCGCCCTGAGTGACCTCCTTGATTAGCAAATCAATATATGGGGCCTCCTCAGAACTGTAAATAGAATATTCGCGCGCTTTGTACTCGCCCGGGACATTTAAAACCAGGTATTGACCTGCCTTAAATTCAAAATTATTCTTCTCAAGTCTTAAAACATAGGTTGATTCAG
>JAHEYS010000250.1:8500-9963 GCA_023251475.1 Prolixibacteraceae bacterium | reverse complement strand
AGAAACCAATAGGGAAGGGTTGAATCATACCAGGTGTCGCGCCATAATTTTGTCTGGGTATAAAGTTTGTCAATATGTTTTGCAAGATAACCTGCTACTTCAATTGAACTTGCAAATTTTGACGCATAATACCTGCCGTTACCTGGCTTGGTAAGATTTGGGAAGTGCCAGGTGATGGCAAAAGTGAGCACTTTTGATGCTCCGCTTCTGAGTTTCATTGTGTGTCCGATTGTTCCAATAAGTTGATCGCCAAGGTCTGCTGCTGCCTGAGTGGAGGTGGTTCCTTCCAGTCCGTTGAGCGTTGCCTGAGCAATGGTATAGTTTGCAGCATCGTTCAAAAGGGCAATCCCCATGGTCCCATAATCGGACAGCTGCTCAAATTCTACGGGCTGAGCAGGCAGATCGCTGAAAGTAATCCTCCCTGCACCAATATTGCCCCATGCACCGGTTTCGTCATCAACCAACTTAAGATTTGCCTCTTTTCCCTGCATGTCATTAACATTGATGCTCTGCAGTGTCATTTTATTGTCATTTATTCCAGTCACCGACCTGACAACCTTGCCGTCAACGATCACATTGAGGCAGGTTTTATTTTTGTGGTTGCCGCCCCCAATCCAGAAATTGATGAATTTGCGTTCGATAATGAATTTTTTGCTGGTCAGTGTTCCGGTTGCGCTGTCCCTGGAAGCTGCGTCAGATCCTGCAGCAGTTGCATGTGAGTTAACTACATGCTCAGTGTCGCCGCCGATATTGCCCTGATAACCTGGCATTTCTGTTTTTTTGATCGGTCCGCTACCAAAGGCATTTCCTTCGGTGGTCCAACCGGTATATTTTTCGTTATTCCAATCCTCAAAAAGGATATCCGGCTTTTGGGCCACGGGCTGTTCTGATCCTTTTTCAACCGTACAATCGAGAAATCCTGAACCTTTATGTTGGATTATATTGTTGCGTCGTTTTCCCATATAGGTCCGGTTATAATGGCAGACAGAATTTTCAAGCCACCCAAAAAGTGTCGCTTCTACCATTTCGGATGAATTGTTTTTGACAGTGAACCGCATGATTGTCGCCGGGAAATCCGACTCATCAACTGAAAGTGGAATAAAGGGGGAGAAGGCTTCGAGTGAAACAGCCACGGGATGTGAATTGTAATTTACCTTGCCGATTGGGTATTCACCTCTGAAGGTCACATCCGGAAAGTTATTCCTGTTAAGCTGGCGAATATCCGTTTTTCCGTTTGAGGTCACTTTTAGGGCAAATCCCTGTTCTATGGGTGAGTTGGGTTCCATCGGTTCGGCATAATGCTTCTCCCAGGTATTGGGCGCTTTCTTATTGAAAATATCCCAGAACCAGAGTTTCCCGTCTCCGCCAAGATAAACCTGTCCGGAATACAGGCCACCAACAGGCATCCCGATATATTTGAGTTCATCACCTTTAAAAACCTGGGGAGTGCCCCGTTCATAAAG
>JAHEYS010000250.1:6680-8490 GCA_023251475.1 Prolixibacteraceae bacterium | reverse complement strand
ATGCGGGACTCAGCTTTTTGTCGACAGGTACCAGACCGTCAAAATCGGAGGGGACAAAAGGGCCGGCGGTGAGCGGCATGCCCGCGTAAAAGACCAGAGAACCCGCACCGGCCAAACGGAGGAAATTGCGGCGGTTGAGCGTTTGTTTTGCGCTTTCGTCGACAGGAATTGGTTGATTATTAGTCTGTTTATTTTCAGTCATGATCTGTTTAGATTTATTTTTGGATGATTAACTTGAGATCTTAAGTTCCTTTCACTTGATTTCTAATGTATTGATTTATTGATTTTTCACTTAGCATCTCCTATATAACACTTTTTTCTCCCGCCAAGACGCGAAGCCGCAAAGTTTAAGGGAGCATTAACACATACTATTTTTCAGTTACACCCTTCCACGAGTCGGTGCGGAACAGTGAGGCGGGTAAACCCTCCTTATTGGCCAGGTTGGGTTGTGCGTCGTCGTGCCAGGCATAACGGATCGCAACAGGATTGGTGACCTTATCACTGGAAACGACAACCGTCTTTCCAATTATCTCAGCCTTTGCGGGAAAGAAAACCTTATCAATGCCTGCAATTGTAAACTCAACTAATGGCTTGCCATCACCGGAGGTGAGTCCGCCGCCGCAATAGTCAAAATTCAGGACGATTTGGTTCCCCCTTATTTTCATTGATTTATAAATCGGACCGGAGTAAACCAGTTTTTTGCTGCCATACACTTTTGCCATCGCCCAAATCGCAAGCCTGCGACCAACCTCCTGCTTATTTTTAGGATGAATATTGGTTACATCGCCGATGTCAGCTGTTACAGCCATTCCTGTATTGGGTGAATTTTTCAGTGTCATTGTCTGTGCTTCGCAGAGTTCCGGATAATTTTCAGGGTTCTGCCCTTTATAACGGTAAGGGGCAATCTGAACAAAGCCAAATGGAAAATTACCCTGCTTCCAGTCGGAGCGCCAGTTGGCAATCATTGCAGGAAACAATGTCCGGTATTGGTAGGCCCGGTCGAGGTTCGATTCCCCCTGGTACCAGATGGCGCCACGGATGGCGTAAGGAATCAGTGGAGCAATCATTGCGTTGTATAATGTTGAGGCGCCCCCTTTGCCGGATAACGGTTTGAGGACCGGATTGGTCTCGAGTGCCTCACGTTTGGTCCATTTTTCTGCGGGGGTTCCCCCTACACTCGTGTTGATCAGTCCGACAGGAACGTTCAATTGCTTATAAAGGTCACGACCGAAGAAATAGGCTAAGACTGAAGCCCCGTTTTCACCATCCACCAAAAGGTTTTCGCGGTTGATGGTCAGCCAGACACCTTTGGTATCTTCAGCCGGTTCCGGTGCGCCCCCCTTTACTACTGTGAACATGCGGATATCGTTATAATTGGCGTTGGCCAGTTCGGTCTCATTGTTTAAAACCCCATGTCCTTTTGAGAAAGTCCAGTGCATGTTCGACTGCCCGGAACAAATCCATACCTCGCCTACGAGAATATTCTTAACCAAAAGTGAATTGCCGGATGAGCCTTTAACACTCATTTCGAGTATCTTTCCCGGCTTTAATTTTTTGAGTTCAATTTTCCAGTGACCGTCATCGCCTGCTCTGGTAGTGTATTGTTGACCACCTATCGTGACGGTAACCACCTCCCCTTTTTCGGCCCAGCCCCAGATGGGTGCGGGGCGCCCCTGCTGCAATACCATATTGTCACTGATCAATGCAGGGAGCCTGACGGCTGAAAATGAAGAAATACTCATGCAAAGCAGCGCAATTCCTAAAGTTAAAGTTTTAAATAGTTTTCTCATGATTTTTCCTTTTGTTAATT
>JAHEYS010000250.1:0-6580 GCA_023251475.1 Prolixibacteraceae bacterium | reverse complement strand
TCCCGCACGGCGAATTTGCCATTCCCCGGCATGTGAATATTTGTAAGCCGGAGATACCTTGCCAATACTGGTTTTTTGAGTTGGATATAATCATGTGGGACGTCTTTTGGATTGGCGCTTTTGTCTGCTGCCATCTTCCATTTTTCCCCATCATTACTTACTTCGAGGGTATATTGATGGTAGAGCTCATCTTCTGTACGACGTTTTCGGGCGGTGGTATTTTGTTCTGCAAAATTTACCTGCAGCGCATTGACGCGGCAGATTTTTCCCAGATTGACTGTAAGCCATTCCCCTTTGTTACCTGTTTTGGCGCTCCACCAGGTCTTAATGTTTTCGTCGAATGCAGCTTCAGAAGGTCGGCCCCCTAAAGTGGAAGAGGCAGTAGCAGACTTGTTGTAAGAGAGCAACATCCATCCAACCAGATTACCACCCAATCCGTTTTTTCGGTGCCCCGGACCATACTGGGGCAGATCGCCCAGGTAAGTATCGGTATACAGGCCCCCATCCTGATCAACCCCTGCAGGATACATCGAGATGCGTCGTTCAAAACCGGTTAACGAGTTCAGACAGGTAGTCACAACCCTCCAATCCTTATTTTGTTTGTCAGCAAAGAGTCCTGAGTTTCCAGCGCCCGTCGTGAAACCTGCAGGGCGATAGGAGACAGGATTGTTTTTGCAGTATTCAAACGGTCCTGTCGGTGAATCGGAGACAAAGGCACAATCGCGGTACCGCGGATCTTCAGTTCCACTATACGAAACCTGAAGGAAATAGCGCCCATTCCGTTTGGTCATTTGCGGGCCTTCGCCTGACCTGTTGGCGATTGGCATTACCAAACCCTGTCTGTTGGGGAGAATTGAAAAATCACCCTCATTCTCCTGTTGCAGATCACCTTTAGGTCTGCATGGGATTGGTCCTCGTAATACTTTCAGATGATCTTTGGGGTCCAGTTCGTAAACATAAATACCGCGAACGGGTGTAAATCCTACGGCATAAAGGTAGACCCGTCCGTCATCATCGGTAAAGAGCCATTCATCGTTGCTAATTTCCAGCTTGTCGCGAACCCGCTCAAAGGTTCCCTTTTTTGGGTTTGTCAGGTTATAAAACGCATCCAGTTGCTGGCTGTAAATAAGTGATCCGTTGACTACACTGGCCGCCGGATTATAACCCCAAACCGGCAGGTCATTTTCTCGCTGACCATTTAGCTGATGTTCATCATTTTTATAGATATAATTATCATTGCTTATAACCAAATTCCAGTTAAGCAGGTCGGGTGACCACCAGTAACCGGCGCTCTTGGAGGCGAACAGGTAATAATTACCCTTGAATGGGACGATTAACGGATCTGCCGCCTCCCGACCTGTTTTGCCATCGGGGCGGAAACAGTATTCGATGTTTATCGGGTTGCAATACGTGCTGTTTGCAGGAACCTTTTTTTGAGGTATAATTCTGTTGCAAACCTGTGAATACAATGATATACCAGGAATCACAAAGAATAGTATCGCAATTAATTTCATCGTCCGTTTACGTATAAATGGTTGATTTTCAATTTTTATTGTTTTTCGCTTTGAAAAGAGGTAGCCGGATGAGGTGGTTGGGTGTTTGCTCCCCACACCTTGTTTGGCTCAGGACCAAGCTCCAGTTCGAGTGTGCCGCCACGAATCACTTCCCGCTGCGGAATCCACCAGTTATTCAGCGGCTGACCGTTTAGTTTTGCCGACTGGATATAACGGTTTGTTTTAGATGCGTTATTGGCTAAAATTGTGAAGGTTTTTCCGCCGAAGTGCTCTTTCGAGAGGTGCAGGACAATTTTTGGGTACAGCGGGCTGCCGATTTCGTAAATTGGATCTACCCGACAACCGCCGTCAGTCTGGAACAATCCCATAGCAGACATCACAAACCATGCGCTCATCTGACCCTGGTCTTCATCGCCCAGATAAGCATCGGCAGGATTGTGACCATAATAGGAGTTGAGGATTGCACTTGTCCATTTTTGGCTCATCCAGGGCTTTCCGGCCCAGTTGAACAGCCAGGCTACATGCATTGCGGGCTGATTCCCATGGTTCAGCGGGTACATCCAGAAACGGTCGCCGGCTGCATTAAATCGCGTAGGAGCTGACTTTTCAAAGGCATCATTCAGCCGGCTCACAAAGCGGTCACGACCCATTGCCTCAATTAGACCAGGTACATCCTGTGGCACAAACCAGGTATATTGCCAGGCGTTCCCCTCAACGAAATTATGTCTGTCAAACGGATCAAAAGGGGTGACCCACTCACCGTTAGCTTTGCGCGGTTGTGCAAACCCGGTCTTGTCATTGAACTGGTTATGCCAGTTTTGGGAGCGCTTCATAAAGGTATCTGTTAAATCTTTGCGTCCCATGGCTTGTGCCATCTGGGCAACACACCAATCATCATAGGCATATTCATAGGTATTCGAGCACCACGGACCTTTCCAGTCGCCCGGTTGTTTGCCATCCACCGCCACATAGCCATATTTCAGATAGTTGCCGAGGTTCTCATTGCCGGCCCAACCGCCACCCGGTTGCTTTTTTGGCATGGTTGTCTGCATTTTTACAATGGCTTCGAGTATTTTCTCCTTGTCAAGCCCCTTGACCCCGTGCTGGTAAGCTGCCACGAGCAAAGCAATTTCATGTTCTGCCACCATGATGCTGACATATTCCAATCCGGCAGGACCTTTGGCCAGCCAGCCGTTGGCGTCGTACATCGCCAGTTGGGATTTCACCCATCGGGCTGACCACTCCGGTGTAAGGAGGTTCATCACCTGGTTCAGGTTCCAAAATGTCGTCCAGAATGCATCACACCCAAGCATCACCGCATCGGGATCTTTGAGTTTTTGCTGATGCTCCTCCGGATCGGTCCAATCTCCATTGACATCACTAAAGGTGTTACGTCCGGCAAGGGAGCGGTACATATTTGAATAAAAGCGTGATTTTTCACGCGCATCAGGCGACCCGATTTCGACACGGCTCAGGAGGTTGTTCCAGGTGTTGCGTTGATTTTGAACCACCGCGGCAAAATTCCAGCCAAATGGTTTGGAGAGCTCCTGTTCCAGATTCTGTCGCGCATTCTCAATGCTCACCAGCGAGATTCCGGTTCGTACCTGGATCTGTTCACCTGCGCCCGTTTTGAATCCTACAAACGCCCCGCAATCATCGGTTAGGGCAAGGTCCTTTACATCAGAGATAATCTTGTCACCCTGCCAGCCATTCAACGAATCAAAAGGTCGGCTGAATTGCATCACAAAGTGGAGGTCGAAGCGCTGGTTACCATCTCCGTAAATGTCGGGGAAATGTGTTTGAATTGTCCCCTCGATTTCTGAGGGAGCTTTTTGTCGCACCTTTGCATCCAGCACCCGCATCCCGTATTCGTTGGGAAGAAGAAAATCGAGCATTATCCGTGCCTGATCGCTTGCCGGAAAAGTATAGCGTTGAAAGGATGCACGTGTGGTGGCTGTAAGTTCCGCCTTAATACCACTGCTTTTAAGGAATACCTCATAAAAACCAGTTCCTCCATGTTCCGTTGATTTATCGATCCGTGAACTGTAGCCCGTACCGTCGAGCCCTGGCCGGGTGTGCAATGGTCCGACTGTTGGCATCATCCCCAGCCCACCCATTGTCCATTCATGAAGGTGACTGAAGCAATCGATGTATTCATGCGTGTATTCATAACCGCCTACCCACCCCTGATTTTGATTGTCAGGGGCAATTTTTACCATGCCGAATGGCATCCATGGCCCCGGAGCAATCATCCAGCGTGAATGGGCTGTACCTCTGAACACATCGACATAATCGGCAGGGGTGACCTTTGGACTTTCAGTTAGTTTTAAACTTGTCTGCTCGAGAAGAATCCCCCCGCCACTTAGACGGAGAGTGGTCGTTTGGTTCTTTCCGGTATTGGCAGAGGGAATTTCAAGTACCTGTAATCCAGGTTCCAGCGCCCATTCGTGTGCGGCACTATTCCCAATCTGGACAGAGATTGCACCAGGTTTTAAATGTTGGTAAACCTCAGCAAGCACCGTCGCTTTCTCCTTTCCCCTGTTACCAGTGGCATAAGGTGCCGTTCTAACCGACCGGACTATCGTGGAATGGATTGGCTGCAGTTTTGATCCGGAAGGGGTTTCGAGCTTTAAGGCATCGAAAAGCATCCAGCTTCCGCTAGTGGAACGTAAGGCTATTTCATTGTAACCTATCCGCAACTTCGAGGCCGGGAATTCAAAACGTGCCGTGAATGGTTTCGCATTTGAGTAGTCCCCGTTCAGGCTGGCTTCTCCGCTCCCTTTGGGAATACTCACTTCATAAATTGCGTTGTTGACGGTCACCCGCAATACGGGCGGATGATCTTTTGCAGCATCGCACAGGTCAACGACCAGTATACACTGCCCCTGTTCCGGAACCGTTTCCAGCATAAATCCGATGGGCAGGGTGTTCATCTGATCCCAGCTCCCATCGGGATTACCACCGGCCCATGCATCGAGTTGCCCTGGTAAAATACATGGCCAGTCGCTGGCGGCATCTGACAAACCGACATAGAAAGCATGGTCGGGGCTTCCAAATCTTTGTAGAAATTGGGTATAACCATTCTTCGCGAGGGCGAATTCGGCTGCGCTGTGATCGACATTTCCGATCTGCCACAAAGGTTGAGCCTGCGCAAAAGTATTAGACATTACCATTGCCGGAAAAACGACAAACGTAAGAATCCGATTAAAAATTGAGTTCATGCTGGTTGTATTTGACATTTATTTATGTTGCTGCTTTAATTTTTTTTGAACTTGTCGGATAAGAACCTCCCGATCACCATCCGCATTCGGGTGAATACCGTCGGGCACATAACTGTTCCATGTTGAGTGACCGGCCTGACTATTATAGAGTTTTATCCAATTGGTATAGTTGTCGATTAATAATACACCCGGGTTAGCCCTGACCACATCGCGATATCCCTGATAATATTGTTCGAGGTTTGGCCGCTTTTGGGCATGTGAATTGATGCAGTTGTTCATTGTCTGCACGATAATATCCACGATTTTGCCTTTACCCTGATTTTGCCTTCCGGCCCATTCTTTTATTTGATTAATCATGGTCTGCAGGTTCTCCTTCGATTCCTGTTCAGAAATGTGATAGGGTGTGAAGGCGTCATTTATGGCAAACTCGATAAATATTGCATCCGGGTTTTCGTTGGCAAGGACGTCGCTGAGCTGGAGCAATCCGCAACGTCCCGCACCTGTGGCTGAGTCGGTTTTGGAGGCTGATCCGCCCACAGCATGATTTGAATAGGTCACTTTGCCCTTGTAAGGTAATGCATTGAGCCATTCACCCATATGTTCAAACCACCCCTTGTTATTGTGCCCTTTGTCCGTCAGGCTTGTTCCGATTGCGGCAAGTTTAAGATTTTCTCCACTCTTTAGCCGGGGTATGATTGCACTCTGTGCCGTTAATGCGGAAAAGAATAGCGTAGTTGCCAGAAAAATGGGGCGGAAGCTGAAATAGAAACCTTTAAAATTTATTTTCATGATTGTCTGTTTTGGTTTGAAAATTATTTGACGGGAGTAAGAGTTATCTGAATTGGGATGGTGATTTCAGCTTTTATCCATACTACTAAAGTATTACCATTCACGCCATATTCAATTGCTTGCTTTATATCTTCTGTTTTTTGAGTTGTACCTTTAATTTTTATCTTCGCCTTTGAGCCTTTCCAATTATGAATTGTAAAGGCAGGATTATGCAGGGGATTTTCACTGTTTGCACTGACTTCGAAGATCGCTTTTTTC
Source organism: Prolixibacteraceae bacterium (assembly GCA_023251475.1). Classification (GTDB taxonomy): domain Bacteria; phylum Bacteroidota; class Bacteroidia; order Bacteroidales; family Prolixibacteraceae; genus JAAFHB01. The sequence continues at coordinate 798 of JAHEYS010000250.1, read as the reverse complement.
GACTTGTCAGTATTTTGATCTGTAAAAGCATACGCCTTTTCTGACAGGTCAAACCCATTAAAAGTCAGACTTGAGGAGGGGTCAATCTTCACTTTTGCAGGAGATAACCATGATTTTGCCATATTGCGCAGTTCACCGGCTTTTTTATCGGTCATACCGGCCAGCATCACAAAAGTTGTTGAATTCTTGCTGGTTGAAGTTGGATTCCATCCTTTCCAGTAGGTCAAAGAGGTATGCGATGGGTTTGAATCGTCTTTTGCTTCTCTTCCATCAGATTTGTCCTGCGATACAGGCCAGTGATCCCATTGGTGAAACATGGAATGAGTTCCGTGACCGGTAAAAAGACGCACGGTCAGACCCGGATCCGGTGGAACAACAATAAATGGCTTAAGTTGCGACTTCAGGTTCACTACCTGAATGCAGGGTTTATCCGGCAAGCCGCGCAAACTCATTTTTTTTGATGCTTCGGGCCAGTAATAATCAGTGGTTTCCCCTTTTACATTGCTGATAGAGACTGCTGTACTGTCAATGTCATCTTCAGGACTTCTGCCAGGCTGATGAACAATAATGCTCTCCTGCCAGTCTGCAAAGGCATTAACTTCTGTAGAATATAGGGTCGCTTCACGTACAGAAGTGGCATCGGGATAAATCACATAATATTCATCGACCCAGTCGAACCATCCGTTTTCAGGATCAACATAGGGATGATGGTACTGCACATCAACGGGGGCATACCTCCAGTGAATGATTTTTCGGGCCTCATTATCTTCGATAATCCTGACTTGTGAATAACGGCAC
>JAHEYS010000533.1 GCA_023251475.1 Prolixibacteraceae bacterium | reverse complement strand
ATGGCACTTGCAGAAGCCCGTGAGAAAATTTTCAGTCAGGTTCGCAACAACTTCAACGACTTTCTTGCGCAACGTGCAAAAGGTCAGCCATGGCATTACTATTTCGGTCCGACGACAACGCACCGCACCTGGATCAAAGGGAGCGGTAAAAAATTATGGGGCATTGAACCCGAATCCCTGAAAGGAAAATTACCGAAATTTCTTCCCGATGTTCCCGAAGTGCGCGAAGATGTTGCCGACTACCTCGGCGAATGTCAGGCTGTTGATGCCTATGTTGGTGTCCTTCTGGAATGCCTGGCTAAAACCGGCGAAAGTGACCAAACCATGATTGTGCTCGGCGGCGACCATGGTATGCCTGGGGTTACCTCGGGCAAATGCAACCTTTACGATATGGGGGTGATTGTCCCCCTGATTATTCGGATGCCCGGAGCAAAAGCAGGACGTATCGTCGACGACTTTGTCAGGTTGCCTGACCTCGCACCCACTTTTATGGAGATTGCCGGATTAAAACCTCCTGAAAATCTGTATGGCCGCTCATTGCTTCCCATTTTAATGTCCGACAAAAACGGAATTGTTGACCCAACCCGCGATTGGGTGATCACGGGTCGCGAACGACATGTCGCCACGGCAAGGGAGGGGAATCTTCCGTATCCGATGCGTTCGCTCAATACCCCCGACTATGTGTATATCCGCAATTTCGAGCCCGACCGCTGGCCGATGGGATCACCGGCAGCAGTTACCCCCGACAATACGCCCGCATTGGATGAACTCGAAAAAAATACCCGCATCGCTTTTGCCGATATGGATGCGAGTCCAACAAAAGCCTGGCTCGTGGAACACCGTCTCGATAAGAAATGGCGCTGGTATTATGAAATTGCTTTCGGCAAACGACCTGCCGAAGAATTGTATGATGTTAAAAAGGATCCTGATATGATCAATAACCTCGCCGGAAAAACCGAATTTGCAACGTTGAAAAAGAAAATGTCGGACAGGATGATGAAGGAACTTACCCGCGCACAAGACCCACGAGTGGTTGAAAACCCGCCGCGCTTCGAGCAGCCGCCATTCACCGGTCAATAAACAGGTAAGAATAATTTGATAGATTTATCCTTTTAATATGAATTCACTCTCTTGTGTGAAGCAAAGTTTAGCAATTTTAGGTGCATGTACAGCTTTATCGACAGCGAATGCGCAGCAAAAACCCAATATTCTGTTCATTCTTGTGGATGACATGGCCTATAACGATATTGGATGTTTTAGCTACCCCGGGAATTTGGTGGGTGCCGACCGATTGGTCCCCGCCCCATATCCCGAGAAGTCGGCATTCGCCGCCCCAAACCAGGCAGTGGCTACGATAAACGGTAAAGTGGTTACGCTTACCCCCAATCTGGATCGGTTTGCGACCCAGGGGGTCAAATTCACAAACTATCATTCACCCTCATCGGTTTGTTCCCCATCACGAATCGGCCTGATGACCGGACGCACACCGGCAAGATTTGGACTTGGTGGCATCATTGCCGAATCGAATACCGCCGGTTTGCCCACTCGTGAAGTTACTATTCCGGAAGCATTGAAAGGGGCAGGTTACGCCACAGCCGCCTTTGGGAAATGGCATTTAGGAAATGGGGAACAGCACGATCCGACCCGTCATGGGTTCGACCATTACTGGCCTGCAACCGGTGCACGTGCCACAGAACTTGAAAGACTTACAAATCTTGCACTTAAATATATTGAGGAAAATAAGGGTGGTCCTTTCTTTGCCTATTTTGCCCCTCATCAGCCGCACCATCCTAACATCCCGCATCCCGATTTTGCGGGGAGCAGTACCAAACTTCTAGGACCCCGCTCTTATATGAAGGGTGATGGAACGACTGATACCCAAATCGCTGTCACAAGTGACTACCATGATGTGGTTCATGAACTCGACTTTCGTATTGGTCAGCTCCTGAAAAAACTCGACGAACTCGGTCTTTCAAAAAATACAATTGTTGTTTTTACTTCGGACAATGGACCCTGGACAGGACAAACCGGGGCGAAGAATGGGAAACCGGGAATCATTGGCACCGGATATCCCTACCGTGGTGGTAAATTCGAATTTTGGGAAGGTGGCACCCGGGTTCCTGCAATGATTCGATTTCCGAAGGAGATTCCTGCCGGAGTTATCACGGATGCTCCGGTATCCGGACTCGACTGGTTCAAAACATTTATAATGAGAGGGGGCGGAACCGTCCCGACCGATCGTAAGCTTGACGGTTTTGATTTGTGGCCATTTCTTACCGGCCTGCCCCGGAGTTCGTCGCCAAGAGCCTTTATCCCCCATGAGCGTGGGAAAAACATTCTTGCGGTGAGCAACGAACACTTCAAACAATTCGACGATCGCCTGGTGAATCTTCAGACCGACTTCACCGAGTTGGTCGATGTGAAAACAGCAAATGGTGCTGTGACTGCCCAAATGTCGAAACAACTGGCTGATGCCAACACCAGTCTGGCAGAAGAGATACCTGGACTGGAGAAGTTTTCCGAACAGGAGATCATCACCGATACCGATAGCTTGCGCTATATTGAAATTACCAGAGGGGGCAAGGCAACCTTTAAGGTGAGTCTGTGTGTGGAACCTGACTCCAATCTGATTGTTAACCTGCACCAGCGCTCAGGTTCATCTAATCTTAAGATGTTCCCTGCATCACTTGTCTTTACCAAATCGGATTGGAAAATGGCAAAGACGGTGACCATAAAATCTGATAAAAAGACGGATTCTGTTCAGGAATATGCCACCTTTGAGATGGAAGGATTAAAATCGATGCCTATTCAGGAACTCTTTATACGCATACATAAATAATATGAAAAATAGTTTAAGTTTAAAGTTAAGCCTTACAATGTTTGGTACTTTCGTTTCCTTGTCTGCATTGTATTCACAGAAAAGACCAAATATTGTGCTGATCATGGCCGACGATATGGGATTTTCGGACATCGGCTGTTATGGAAGCGAAATACCTACCCCCAATCTCGATCAACTGGCGCGGAGCGGTGTCCGTTTTACCCAATTTTACAACACCGCCCGCTGTTCGCCAACACGGGCATCCCTGTTGACGGGTTTGCATCCGCATCAGGCAGGAATGGGCCGGCTGGCCGAAGAAGCAATTGGTGTAACAACCCAGCATCCCGAAGGATACCTTGGCTATTTGAACAATCGCTGTGTTACGATAGCCGAGGTGCTTAAACCTGCAGGATATCAAACGTTTATGGCTGGGAAATGGCACCTTGGACAACGGGACTCCACCAAATGGCCATTACAGCGTGGCTTTGACCGGTTTTATGGAATTCTC